>JAPLFG010000003.1:638758-958138 GCA_026390795.1 Ignavibacteriales bacterium | reverse complement strand
AATGCACAAGGACCGCCGGATAAATTGGAAGTTTCACCGATAAATGCATTCCTAATATTCAAACATCCCGATAAAGAGAGCGGCGATGCGTGGAAAGAAATGGCTTGTGTTGAATGCCATACCGGAGTTAACCCATAAATAGATTTTGAATAGAACGCAGAACAATATGATAGTAAAACTCTGCGTTCTATTCTTTTGTTAAATTTCAAATCGAATAACATTCTTTTCTTTTATATATTTAATCCGGAATAAAATTCAAACCAGTATTTCATGATTGAAATAGTAAATCTGCACAAAAGTTTTGGCGCCAATAATGTTCTTCGCGGCGTAAATCTCGAGATCAAAGAAGGAGAGTCGCTTGCTATAATTGGTAGAAGCGGCTGCGGGAAAAGTGTACTTCTTAAGCATATAGTAGGATTACTTCAACCCGACGAAGGATATATAAAATTCGATGGAAAAATTATAAGCGAGCTTGCGCAGAAGGAACTTTATAAAATAAGGCGGAAGTTCGGTTTTCTTTTTCAAGGAGCAGCGTTATTTGATTCTATGACCGTAGAAGAAAATGTTGGAATTGCTCTTGTAGAAAATGATATCGGATATTCAAAAGAAATGATAAATAAAATAGTTGCAGAAAAACTTGAATTGGTAGGTTTACCCGGCACTCAAAACTTAAAACCTTCCGAACTCTCAGGCGGAATGAAAAAACGTGTGGGACTTGCACGCGCCTTAGTTTCAAACCCGGAATATATTTTGTATGACGAACCGACTACCGGTCTCGACCCGATAATGTCCGATTCGATAGATGATTTAATCAAAGACCTAAATCAAAAATTGAAAGTAACTTCGATTATTGTCACCCATGATATGTTCAGTGTTAAAAATACAGCTGATAAAATTGCGATGATGCACGAGGGGAAAATATATTTTAAAGGTACACCTAAAGAAGTACTTGAAAGTACTGATTCCGTAGTTAAAAATTTTATTCAGAGAACCGGATTCTGATGGCTAAGAATAGAATAAAATATATTTGTTCGAATTGCGGTCACGAAGAATTAAGATGGCTTGGTAAATGCCCTTCATGCGAAAGCTGGAATTCTTTTACTGAAGAATTAATTGAAGAAAAAAAATCTTCAAAGAAAAAATTCACCGGGGAATCATCAATTACAAAATTGAATACGGCTGCTCATCAAAGTGAAGATAGAATAAAAACAAATATTGAGGAATTCGACCGTGTTCTTGGAGGCGGTTTGATGCCTGGTTCGGTTGTTTTAATTGGCGGAGATCCGGGGATTGGTAAATCAACGCTTGTAATGCAAGCCGCTGCTAAAATTAAAAGTGAAGTTTTATATGTAACGGGAGAGGAGTCGGCAAATCAAATAAATCTCCGCGCAAAAAGATTGAAAGTTCATTCGGAAAAAATTTCCGTAATGACAGAAACCGATCTTGATATTATTCTTAATGCAATCGGAAAACATTCACCCGAAGTTGTAATAATTGACTCTATTCAAACTACATATAAGACAGATTTTGATAACGCGCCCGGCACAATAACACAAATACGCGAATGTACAGCTGAACTTATGCAATTGGCAAAAAAGAAACATTGCGCAATTATAATTGTTGGTCATGTAACAAAAGAAGGAGCCATAGCAGGACCAAAAGTTCTTGAGCATATTGTTGATACTGTTCTGCAATTTGAAGGTGAACGAAGTTACTCTTACAGAATATTACGCGCTCAGAAAAACCGGTTCGGAAGTACAAACGAGATCGGTATTTTTGAAATGCATGACGACGGATTGCGGGAAGTCAAAAATCCGAGCGAGATATTTCTGAGTGAACAGGAAAAAGAAATCACCGGCTCAGTAGTAACATCGAGCATGGAAGGCACCCGTCCGATTCTTCTGGAAGTGCAGGCGTTGGTAACACCGTCTTCTTATGGAAATCCACAGCGTGTAGCAACCGGATTTGATTACCGCCGTCTTTCAATTTTATTAGCTGTTCTTGAAAAGAGAGCTAATCTTCGTTTGTCGGCTCAAAATGTATTTCTAAATATTGCAGGCGGAATTAGAATTGATGAACCGGCAGTTGATCTTGCTGTCTGCTGTGCGATAGCATCGAACTTCTCTAATAAGTTTGCCAGAAATGATACGGTTGTAGTTGGAGAAGTTGGTCTTGGTGGTGAAGTTAGAAGTGTTAGTAATATAGACAAACGAATTCAGGAAGCGGCAAAACTCGGATTTAAAAAAATTGTTGTCCCCTCAAATAATTTCAAATCGGTTAAAAGTAAATCGGCAATAGAAATTATTCCTATCGATAATCTTACATCTGCAATAAACCAAATTCTTTTTTAAGTAATAATCCTTTCTAAAATTTTTTATATTTCGATTATCACATCGGAGTATAGAAATGAAAAACATATATAAGCAGTTAACCCTCATTCTATTGTCATTATTATCATTGCCTTCGTGTGGTGGAGAAAAAAAATCTTCTTTACAAGACTCCAACTATTACGCAAGGAATTCGGATGCAGTACAAACCGGCGGTATTAAAATCATTCCGATTGAAACCTCTAAAGGTAAATTTAATATCTGGACCAAGAGTTACGGAAATAATCCGAAAATAAAATTGCTGCTTTTAAATGGCGGACCGGGCGCAACCCACGAATACTTTGAATGCTTCGAAAGTTTTTTACCTGCAGAAGGAATAGAATTTATTTACTATGATCAATTAGGCTGTGGAAATTCCGACAATCCAAAGGATACAGCTTTATGGGATCTTCCTCGTTATGTGGAAGAAGTTGAGCAGGTTCGTAAAGCACTCAATCTCACAAAAGATAATTTTTATCTGCTTGGTCATTCATGGGGCGGTATTCTAGCAATGCAATACGCTTTAAAGTATCAAGAAAATTTGAAAGGACTCATTATTTCCAATATGATGGCAAGTTGCCCCGATTATAAAAAATATGCCGATGACGTTTTAGCTAAACAGATGGATCCTAAAATTTTAGGTGAGATTAAGTCTATTGAATCAAAAGGTGATTTCGAAAATCCCAAATACATGGAATTGTTAATTCCGAATTTTTATCAACTTCACATTTTAAGAATGCCGGCCGACCAATGGCCGGAACCCGTAAACAGATCGTTCGCAAAAATGAATCAGTCGCTGTACGTGACTATGCAGGGTCCGAGCGAATTCGGAATTTCAGGTAAACTTGAAAAGTGGGATATAAAGAAAGAACTTCCTAAAATTAAAGTTCCTACATTAGTTATCGGCGCAAAGAATGATACGATGGATTCGGAACATATGAAATGGATTTCTACACAGCTGCCGAAAGGAAAATATCTATATTGTCCTAACGGCAGTCATATGTGCATGTATGATGACCAGAAAATTTATATGGAAGGGCTAATCAATTTTATTTTATCTGTAGACAAGGATTCGAAAATGTGATTCACTGTTCTCATAGAATTAGTAATAAAAATAGTTTGCAGATAATACAATCAAAATTATAAACCAACACAAGTTTATGATTTATGACACGATAGAATTGGGTTTAGTGGAACTTTTCCATACTTCAAAGCATTTAGTAGAGAAAAGGAAAACATGCCTCTCAATTATTCTATAATTCTAAGTTCAGTTCGAGAGAAAAGTCAAGGCATCAATGCGGCAAAATTCATTTTAAACAAATGCCTTGAACGCGGTTATAACGTTACGTTAATTGATCCCAAGGAATATAACCTGCCTCTTCTTGATAAGATGTATATAGAATATCATAAAGGTACCGCTCCGGAATCACTAGAAAAACTTCATAATATTTTGTCCGCTTCAGATGGATATATAATTGTTACGGGTGAATATAATCATTCATTACCGCCGGCACTCACTAACTTGATGGATTATTTCCGTCAAGAGTATTTTTTCAAGCCGGCCGCAATTGTGAGTTATAGCGGCGGACTGATTGCAGGAATGCGATCGGCTATTCAAGCAAAAATATTTTTGGGTGAACTCGGAATGGTAACTACCAAAACAATGTTAGGAATTCCCAAGATACAATCGGCTTTTAATCAAAGTGGGGAACCTGTTGATGAATCATTCCATGCAAAAGTAAAACGGTTTCTCGATGAGCTAGAATGGTATGCAAACGCATTAAAGTCAGCACGAGCACAAGGTGTTCCATTCTAAAATAATTTTTTAAACTAGACCGTAATTTGTTGCGGCTTTTCAAAAGAATTCCGGAAACTTATCCCGCCCCATAAATCAATTCTATTATTCATTATATTTATTTCATAAAAATCCGGGATGAATATGCAGATTGAATATAGAATAGAAGAAAATTTAAATGTAGATGAATTCATTGATTGCCTAATTGATTCAACGCTTGGCGAACGTCGCCCTGTTAATGATAAAGATAGAATTGCTAAAATGCTTACAAATGCAAATTTGATTGTAACGGCGCGTACAAGCAATTTACTTATTGGTGTATCGCGCTCAATAACGGATTTTTCTTACTGCACATATCTTTCTGATCTCGCGGTGAGAAAAAATTATCAACACAAGGGAATTGGTAAAGAATTAATCAGAAGGACAAAATTAGCTAGTGAACCGGCAAAGCTAATATTGCTTTCGGCTCCTGCCGCTATTGATTATTATCCAAAGATCGGAATGACAAAGCACAACTATTGTTATTTACTAACGGATGTTGAAGAGCTAAAATGAAATCAAAATTGCTGTTCGTGCTTCGATTAATTATCGGATTAGTGTTCATAATTTCGGCTTACTCGAAATTAATTTCTCCGGGACTTATTGAAATAATTTTAATTGATCATGGAATTGCCGGTACAAGGGAAGCTGCTGCAATTCTTGTAAGAGTATTAATTGGCATTGAGTTTGGGCTCGGTTTATTATTCTTTCAACCATTCTCAATGAAAAGAATAGTAATTCCAGTTTCATTTCTCTTTCTTCTTGGTTTTACTTCCTATCTTGTTTATACCGGATTTATTTTACATGATACACAGAATTGCGGATGTTTCGGTGAGATGATTAAAATGTCACCGCTTGAATCGATAATTAAAAATGTTGTATTGATTGGATTACTGGTATTGTTGTTTAGAAATACTGAAGAGAAAAAAAATTATTTTGTGGTACCATCAATTGCAATCGCTTCAATCATAATCGTTTTTATAATATCACCGGTAAAATCACATAAGGATTTCAAGTTTGCCAAGTACACAAATTTTGAAGAAGCAGGGAGAGTGGATCTATCAAACGGGGATAAACTGATTGCAATCTTGAATACCGAATGCGATCACTGCCAAAATCTAGCTAAAGAATTATCCGGACTCCGGAAGAAAGTAAATAGAATTCCGGCAATGTACGCATTGTTATTTACCGAAGGCTCAGTGAGTGCCGACTCGTTCAAGGCTATTACTAAACTTGATTTACCATACAGAATGATCAACATGAATGAATTTTTGGATTTGATAGGGCAGTCTCCGCCTAGAATCTATTGGCTGCAGAACGGTTCGGTTAAAGAATTTTGGGATAAAGATTTTATGAATCATTTGAAAAATAATTTTATGGCTAATCAGAAATAGAAATTCATAAACCAATCGTGCAATTCTTAATTCAATGTTTCAGCCAATTTTGAATTATCTGTTTGCCATAAACCGTCATAACAGATTCCGGATGAAACTGAACACCAATTACATCGTATTCTTTGTGTGAAATAGACATTATCACATCGTCAGTACCGACGGAGGTTATCTTAAGACAATCCGGAAATTTATTTTTTGAAATTGCCCAAGAGTGATATAAACCGGCATCAAATTCCGAAGGAATATTTTCAAATAAATAATCTTCCGGAGAAACAGTTTTTATTTTAGATCTAATACCATGACGAACGATGGGGAGATTATAAAGCTCTCCACCGAATGCTTCTGCGATTGCTTGATGTCCCAGGCATACGCCAAGTATTTTTTTTGATGAAGCGTATTTGGAAATAACTTTTGTAATCATCCCCGATTCAGATGGAAGTCCAGGTCCAGGAGAGATAAGGATTTTGGAAGATTGATCCGCTATCTCATAATTAAGTTGGTCATTCTTAACCAATAAATAATCATAGTGAAATTCTTCTACAATTTGCAGTAAATTGTAAGTGAAAGAATCATAGTTGTCTATAATCAATATTTTATTTTTCAAAACATTCCAATGAGTAATAAAGAATTAGCCGCAGTTAAATTAATGAACGAATATGGAAATGATAAAATTCCATTTCTATTCATAGTTGATTTCGAAATCAAAGAACCGGTTGTAATAAAATTGAGTGAGGTAATTCCGTCAAGTATACTCTTCAACATAAATGGTAAGAAAAATTACAATATTAAAACTAAACTAAACAGTTCCATCCTATTCGAAAAACATCCTATCAGCTATGAAAAATACATTTCAGTTTATGAAAATATTTTAAAAGAGATAAATGCAGGAAACACTTATCTGCTTAATCTAACTTTCCCAACAAGAATTGCAACTAATCTTACACTTGAACAGATATTCCTTTTAAGCCGAGCCGAATATAAGCTCCTGTACAAAAATAAATTCGTTGTTTTTTCTCCGGAATCCTTTGTAAAGATTTCTGATGGGATTATTTCTTCTTTCCCGATGAAGGGTACAATAGATGCTTCAATTGAGAATGCCGAACAAGTTATTCTGAACGATCCCAAAGAGATTGCTGAACACAACACGATAGTCGATTTGATCAGAAATGATTTGAGTATGGTTTCAAAAAATGTTCGTGTTGAGAAATTTAGATATGTGGAAAAAATCGAGACCAATAGTAAAATCCTCTTGCAGGTTAGTTCAAAAATATGCGGTGAAGTGGGAAATGATTATAACCGTAGAATAGGAGAAATAATTTTTAATTTACTTCCGGCAGGTTCAATAAGCGGCGCGCCGAAAAAGAAAACAGTTGATATCATCAAATCGTCTGAAATATATTCACGCGGTTTTTATACCGGAATCTTCGGATACTTTGACGGTTCTACACTCGACAGCGGAGTTATGATTCGATTTATTGAACAAACAGGTGAAGGATTAATATTTAAAAGCGGCGGCGGAATTACATTTATGAGCACACCTGAATCAGAATTTCAAGAAATGATAGATAAGGTCTATGTCCCGATTATTTGAGAGCATAAAGGTATTCGATAGAAAGTTATATGACATTGAATATCATAATGCCAGAATGAATAAAACCCGGCATGAGTTATTTAATTCTCATGATGAAATAGATTTAGTCGAAGTAATCAAAATACCAGCAGACCTATCACACAACCTTTATAAATGCAGAGTAATTTACACTGACGGAATTATCAATATTGTATTCCACCCGTACATAATGAAACCGGTTACTGACCTAAAAGTGGTTTATGACGATTCTATCTTATACAAATATAAGTTTGAAGACCGCGAAGAATTTCTGAAACATTTAGATAATGTTGAAGAAAGAGAAATCTTAATTGTAAAAAATAGATTGATTACCGATACGAGTTATTCCAATATTGTTTTTAGTGATAATGAAAAATTTATAACTCCAGCCACCCCGCTTCTAAAAGGAACAAAAAGAGAAAAATTATTAAATATTGGGAAAATTATTGAAGGGGAGATTCGGTTAACCGATTTACATAAATTCAAATATGCATATCTGATTAATGCAATGATTGACTTGGAAGATAATGTCCGCGTTCCAATCAACAAGATTTTATATTAAAAAGCCGTCAAAAAAGTTACTCTTTTCTGACAGCTTTATTTATAATAATTTAAAACTGAATTTTCTTTTGAACTTCTTCTGCAACTTCCGGAGAAACTAAAATTCTTCCGCAAGATTCACATGAATAAAGTCTCTTTCCGGATTTAATTTCCAATTGTCTCTGTGGAGGGACAACATTGTAACATCCGGTACATGCGGCGCGAATTAGTGTAACAACTGCTTTTCCGCCAAGAGCCTTACGGATTCGTGAGTAGGTGTTATAATCTGGTTTTTTAACTTTGGTAACTACCTTATCTCTTTTATCTTTTAATCTGGCTTCTTCACGTTCATTTGCTTTTATAATTTGCTTTAACTCGGTTTCCTTTTCTTTTAAGTCTTTTGACAGTATATCTAGCTGGGGTTCAATTTCTTTAATTTCCCCTTTTAATTTTTGAATAAGGTCTTCCAAAGCGGTGCTTTCCGCTTCAAGCTTTGTTATCTGTTCTTCCGAATGATCTATCTCTTTGGTGAGGGCATCATATTCTTTGTTGTTGCGAACTTGATAAAGCTGCGACTTAAATTTTTTAAGATTGGTTTTCAATCGGTCAACATCATCATCATTTTGTTTCCGTGTGCTGAGTGATTTTTTCTTTTCGCTCTCTTTTGTTTCGATTTGATTTTCGATAGTCTCGATCTGCTGTTTCAAATCGTTAACAGCTGCCGGAAGATCCCCTCGCAATTCCTCCAATTCATCAAGCTGATTGTCAATCAACTGAAGTTCGTAAAGTATTGCCAATTTTTCTATCAATTTAGACTCCTTCTTGTTTATAAAACTTTACGGGGTTTGTAATACCCGAATATTTTAAAATTTTTATTTTCTTATCACTCGAAATAAACTTTTTCATTTTTTGCTGAACCGAATTAAGTACAACAATTTCAGTTTCATAATGGCCGGCATCAATTAACAAGATATTTTTCTGTGCAGTGTGGTATGCGTGATATTTAAGATCTGCTGTAACAAATGCATCCGCGCCGCTTGACATAGCAGCCGGAAGCAATTCGGAACCGGAACCTCCGCAAACCGCAACTTTAAAAATCGAATTATTCTTACCCTCGCAAAATTTTACGGTTTTAGTTCTTAATGATTTGCAAACATACTTCAGAAATTCTTTTTGTGTCATCATTTTATCAAGTTCACCTACAACACCCGCTCCATAATTTACATTCTTATTTTTCAAAGGATAGATATCGTATGCAGGCTCTTCGTAAGGATGAGATTTTTGTATCGCAGAAATTACTTTGTTCAAGTTCCATGAATCAACTATGAATTCGATCCGTACTTCGTTCACTCGTTCCAGTTTATTTTTCTTACCAATATTCGGCTTAGACTTTTCCGATCCCTTAAAGGTTCCCTCTCCATCTATTCTGAAACTGCAATTCTCATATTCACCAATTATGCCGCCGCCCGCGCGGAATACCTCGCTGGAAACTTTTTGCAAAC
Source organism: Ignavibacteriales bacterium (assembly GCA_026390795.1). Lineage (NCBI taxonomy): Bacteria > Pseudomonadati > Ignavibacteriota > Ignavibacteria > Ignavibacteriales > Ignavibacteriales bacterium. Next base: position 948,893 of record JAPLFG010000003.1, on the reverse strand, counting down.
TTGATTGTGGTACGAATAGGACGATTTTTAACTGATTACTTTCTTCAAATTCCAGAAAGCGGGGGTTTTTCAATTTCAATGTCTTTGCTAGTTCAAACGAAACACCGTCTTTTGTAAAATCTAAATTTGTATGGGCTGAGTAAACGGTGATATTGTTTTTTACAATTTTTTCAATCAGTTTTGCTGTGAAATTTTTCTCGAGGTCTAATTTTTTTATTGGATTAAAAATGAGAGGATGATGCGTAAAAATAAAGTTACATTTTTTTTGAAGGGCTTCTTTTAGGACTTTATCATCTAGCTCTAGACAGAGCATGATGTTTTTGATTGTTGCGCCTCGTGAGCCGACTTGAAGTCCTACATTGTCCTTCTCCCAAGCAGCTCCGGGCGGTGCCCAATCTTCCAGATATTTTGTCAATTCTCCAACAGTCATATATAAAAAAAATGCACTCCGGTTATTGGGAGTGCATTTGGTCTTCAGAAACTTCTATTTGTAAGTTCTGTCGTTTTTTTTCTAGCTAATGTTATTAAAAATTTTCTCATATGTCGTGCCAAAATATACCATAATCACTATTCAGATTCAAATCCATCAAAAATTAAATTTCTGCGGGTTGAATCCAAGAACCATTTTCACGTATAATCTCTATTAACTCTTCTACAGCGTCGTCGGAATTAACATTCCTTCGGATAATCTCCTTACCCCGGTAAAGTGTAATTTTGCCTGGTCCTGAGCCAACATAACCGAAATCGGCATCGGCCATTTCACCGGGACCATTTACAATACAGCCCATAATAGCAATTTTAACACCTTTCAAATGCTCGGTTCGTTTACGTATCTTATTTGTGACTTCAACAAGATCAAATAAAGTTCTTCCGCAAGATGGACAAGCGATATATTCGGTTTTGGAAATCCGCGTCCGTGCTGCCTGCAGAATTCCGAAAGAAGTTCTGTTAATAAATGAGTTATTAAAATTTTGCAAGGATTTGTCTTTCCCGGTAAGCCAGATTCCATCTCCAAAGCCATCTATTAGCAAAGCACCCAAATCTGTTGAGGAATAGAGCCGGAACTCGTCTTCGTCAACTTTATCGTATGATCGTTTTATGATTACTGGATTATTAATTCCGTTCGCAATCAGTTCAAAAAATATTCTTCTCTGCTCTGCCATTCCGTGAAGATTATTTGTCGTTATGACTAAGACCACAGTCTCATCATTTGCCGCTGATAAAATTCGTTTATTGAAAATTGATTTTGCATCAAGTTCTACAAAATTTAGAATAAATGATTTGTCTTTTGAGCCGTTAAATTGATCGCATGATAGGAAAAATGGAAATCCTTTTGTTTTATCTTCCAGCAAACTCCATTTTTCAAAATCGTAAACTACTTTTAATCCGGTCGGTACATCAAATGTAAGATCATGTTTGGCAACATAAATTAAATCACAAGCTTGATCGCTCATGTTCCATTTATCTGTTAGTGGATCGTAATTATATCCAACATTTTTTAAATCTTTTTCAGATAGAATTTCCTTTTTGCTGAAGTCGGCGAAGACTTTTGGAACTGTATTCCCGCCAATGCCGGCAGTTTCAAATGATTCTCTTCGTGAATAAACGAACGGATCTTTCGGTAAATCATCAATTGGAATAATCGGTATGTGATTTTCTCTTTCTTTGTATCTGTTTACAAGAGAGATTGCAACCGGAATTTCATATTCGGGTTCTTCAGTTAATGAAACACGAATTGTATCACCGATTCCGTCTTCAAGGAGTGTTCCAATTCCAACTGCAGATTTAATTCTTCCATCTTCTCCGTCACCAGCTTCAGTTACTCCCAGATGGAGCGGATAATTCATTTTTTCGGCTTCCATCTGCTGAATTAGCAAACGGTATGCATGAACCATTACTTGCGGATTACTTGATTTCATGGAGAGTACGATATTGTAATAATTCAGATCTTCACAGATGCGTAAAAACTCTAAAGCAGACTCGACCATTCCATGCGGTGTATCACCGTAACGGCTCATAATTCGATCCGATAGAGAACCATGGTTTGTTCCGATGCGCATTGCCGTTCCGTATTCTTTGCAGATTTTTACTAGCGGAGAAAATTTCTCTCTAATTCGTTCAATCTCTGCATTGTATTCGGTATCTGTGTATTCAAGTTTTTGAAATTTTTTCTTATCGGCATAATTACCAGGGTTAACCCGAACTTTTTCAACAATTCTAGCAGCAAGTTCCGCCGCATTTGGTGTAAAATGAATATCTGCAATCAGAGGTGTTTTATAACCGCGCCTGCGCAATTCATTTTTAATGTTTTGAAGATTCTGGGCTTCATTTATACTTGGTGCTGTAATGCGTACATACTCGCAGCCTGCGTCAATCATTCTTATTGATTGCTCAACCGTAGCAATTGTGTTCATAGTGTCTGTGGTAGTCATGGATTGAATACGTATCGGATTATCGCCGCCTAGAGGTACATCACCGATAAAAACTTCACGCGTTTTATATCTCGAATACTCGGTTAGACTATTACAGTATTTCTTTAATTGCTCAATCATTATTTCGTTACACTAACTCAGTCATTTATTAATTATTAATGTGCCATTCATAAAACAATTTGAAAGGTAAAATGGTTCTGAAGAAAAATTAACTTTTAGCAAGCTCATATAAAAATGCTTTCACAAATTCAGGTGCCGCAGAAGGGTTTTGAGCAGTAATAATATTTTTTTGTGATACAACTTGTAAATCTTGGTAAACAATGCCTTCACTTTCGAGTGCGCGTCTGTCATCGGAATGACACGTCGCACTTTCGTTAAGTACTCCGGCTTTTGCCAATATAACGGGTGCGCTGCAGATTGCGCCAAGCGGTTTTTTGCTCTTCGCAAATTTTTGAGAAATAGATTGAATTGTTTTATTGTCCCAGTACTTTCTCATGCCGCTTCCGCCGATTAGTATCATTCCGCTGAAGTTACTTTCATGAATATTATAAAGCTGAACGTCATTTTTAACTTTCAAGCCGTTTGAACCGAGACAAAGAAAATTCGAATCCGATGCAATGAATATTTTAACATCGGCTAGTTCGAGAGAATTTGTGATGATAAGATATTCCTCTTCATTGAAGTTTTGTGCGGGAATGATGAGCAGAACGCTTTTCTTGATCAAAAATATTTTCTCTTTTCAATTCTATCAACAAAATACAAATATTAAGTTAGACGGGCAATTAGATGAATGTTTGGTTTAATGAAATAAATTTCTAATTTCGTTTGTGTAAAGATCGCTACGAAGAAACGAAGGCTTAAATACTCACAATTATGCGCATTCCCGAAAATAAAATTGAAGAGATTAGAAACGCAGCCGATATAGTTGATATAGTTTCGGCACACGTTCATCTGAAAAAACGAGGTAAAAATTTCATCGGTCTCTGCCCATTCCATCAGGAAAAGACTCCATCGTTTACAGTTAGTGATGATAAACAGATCTATCACTGTTTTGGATGCGGGGTAGGAGGAAATGTTTTTAAATTCTTGATGGAATTCAAAAATATCTCATTTATCGAAGCAGTAGAAGAGATTGCCGATCATCTTGGGATTAAAATTGAAATAGAAAATAACCAATCGGACGCACAGCAGAATGAACTTGAAGAGTTATACGAACTAAATGTTCTTGCTGCCCGTTTCTTTTCGGACAATCTCCTGAAGAGCAACGATGGTGAACAAGCCCGAGAATATTTAAAACGAAGAAATATCAAACTGCAAACTCAAAAAATTTTTGGGATTGGTTACGCTCCTTACGGCTGGGATAATTTTCTATCGCATGCAAAAGAAAATAAAGTTGATCTAATAAAAGCAAAAACACTTGGACTCATTGATATCAATGATAAGGGCGAGTATTATGATAAATACCGCGGTAGAGTAATCTTTCCTATCTTTTCTCCGAACGGAAGAGTTATTGCATTCGGCGGCAGGGTCTTGGAAAATCAAGAAAACGCAGCTAAGTATCTTAACTCACCGGAATCGCAAGTCTATTCAAAGCGGCGTTCACTTTACGGATTGTATCACTCGAAAGATGATATCAGAAAGCTTGATAGAGCCATTCTTGTAGAAGGCTACATGGATTTGGTATCTCTTTTTCAAGCAGGGGTGAAAAATGTAGTTGCTTCATCCGGAACATCGTTGACAGAAGAACAAGTTCAACTACTTTCACGCTTCACAAAAAATATTATAATTCTTTTTGATGCCGACCCGGCTGGACAAAAAGCATCTCTCCGAAGTATAGAGATTTTACTCAAACAGGATTTTGAAGTTAAAGTTATTGCTCTTCCCACAGGTGAAGACCCGGATTCGTTCATAATTAAATTCGGCAAAGAAAAGTTTGATGAAGAAGTATTCCGCGCAAAAAACTTTTTGGAATATCAGACCGCACAATTTGAAGAACAAGGATTGTTTGAAGACTCTGCGGATATGACGAAAGCAATTCGCGAACTAGTTAAAACTTTAGCACTGGTAAACGATGAATTAAAACGCAATCTTTTAATGAAAGCAATTGCCAAGAGATTTAATCTGCGCGAAAAGTTAATAGAAACTGAGCTGAATATATTTCTCGATCAGCAAACAGAAAGAGTTAATCCCATAGGTGTACGTCCTGAGCAAAGAATTGCCGCACATCAGTCAGCCGAACAATTTGCGTTGACAACAAAAACTGAAAACGAAAATCCTTATGAAAAAGAATTAGTTCGTTTACTTTATAGCGGGGATGAGCAAGTTATTGCGCATATTCTTGACAACTTATCATTGGAAAGTTTCTCCAGTCATCAACTAAGAAAACTTGCCGAGATTGTTCATGCCGGTTTTGATGAACAAAGAATTTCTCCGGCTTACTTAATAGATAAAATTCCGGATGAAAACTCACGTGAATTTATTTTCGATTTAACCTTATCGGATGAAACGATTAGTAAAAAATGGGATGAATTTTCGTTCAACGGTAAAATCGAAAAAGATACCTTAGAACATGCACAAGAGACAGTCAGAAATTTTCTTCTTTATCAAATTGATCTTCAAGTAAAGTTAAATAATCAGTTCATAACCGATTCAAAAGACGAGCGCCTTCATCTGGAAATGATGAAACGAAACAAAGAGCTTTACGAAGAAAAAAAATCTTTGCTGGAATCAAAACCTAAAAACAATATTGATTGATAATGAATTACAACCCATCTCTTTACGAAATTAATACGCGTGTTTGGTTGCACAGGTTCGATCAAGGAAAAGGAAAATTAACTCTTGCAGATGTTCCAAGCTCATATTGGGATGATTTTAGTAAAAAAGGAATTAACTATATCTGGCTTATGGGAGTCTGGAAAATTTGTGATTCTATCATAGAGAAATATTGTTTCGAAGACTACCTAGTAAAAAGTTATAAACGCGCTCTCAAAGATTGGGAAAGAAAAGATGTTATCGGTTCTCCTTTTGCTGTTGCCGAATACAAGATTAACCCGGCTCTTGGGCTCAAACGGTCCTTGCTTGAATTAAAATCCCAGCTTAATAAAAAAGGTATGAAATTAATTTTAGATTTTGTCCCAAATCATTTCAGCGCGGAAAGCCCTTTAATAAAAACTCAACCGGAAATCTTTCTCTCCGTTGATCAAGAGCAGTATGAAAACGATCCATATACATTTTATCAACCATTTCCCAATACACAAAAATTTTTTGCGCATGGACGAGATCCATTTTTTCCCGCTTGGCAGGATACTGTTCAAGTGAATATTTTTGATCAACACGCAAGAGACTTTCTTGCTAAAACATTGCTCGAACTAACAAAAGTATGTGATGGTGTACGCTGCGATATGGCGATGTTGGTTTATAATAATGTTTTTCAAAATACATGGAGCGGTACGCTTGAACGGAATGGTTCTGAAAAACCAGATACCGAATTCTGGGCAGATGCTATTTCTAAAGTGAAAAATATACGGGCTGATTTTATATTTATAGCTGAAACCTATTGGAATCTAGAATGGGACCTTCAGCAACTGGGATTTGATTACACGTATGACAAAAATTTAACCGACCGTTTAAAATCTGCCGGCCCTATAGAAATTAAAGAACACTTTCTTGCCGAACATGAATATCAAAAAAAATCATTGCGGTTCATAGAAAATCACGATGAAGAAAGAGCCATATCGGCTTTTGGGAAAGAAAAATCAAAAGCTGCAGCAGTCATAATAAGTACAATTGAGGGAATGCGTTTTTATCACGATGGTCAATTTGAAGGGAAAAAAATAAAACTCCCGGTTCAACTTGGAAGGGAACCGAATGAACCAACAATTGAAGGCATGCCGGAATTTTATTCAAAACTTCTTACAATTACTTCAAATGAAATATTTAAAAATGGGAAATGGAAATTACTCGAACCGGTTTGCTCATGGGAAACAAATTCAACATTTAAAAATATTCTTGCGTGGGAATGGAGTTTGCAATCTGAAAAGAGAATTGTGGTTGTGAATTATTCCGATAAAGTTTCAACATGCAGATTGAAATTAGATTTGCGAGGGTTTCAAGAAGAATTTATTATTAAAGATTTGTTGAACGATCAAACTTACACGCGATCAGCCGAGGAAGTATTTCATGCCGGGCTTTACATAGAACTCAAACCGTATCATTCGCATATCTTTTCTTTCTAAGCATTTTAAATAATGCCGTCTCACTTGAGACGGCATAGCAGTCAAATCAAAATGTAAATGTTAATCCGATCTTAAAAGTCTCGTAAGTTAACGGTTCTTCAGTAGCAAAAGGCCAATTCATATTTCCTTTTTTCAAAGAATAGAAAGCATACGATAATCCATTCTTCAATAGAAAATTTACAATAGGTGCCGCTTCCGGAGATGAATCACCAACCTCGTCAATGAAATGATTTAATACGCCCATTGTACTTTCCTCAATAATAAAACTTCCAATATGCTTCCACACTAAATATCGAGGAAAAATTACAACGGCTTCGTAACCAAAATCCAATGAAGCAAACGAATCAACTTCGATTCTCACTCCTCCTTCAGAGAGTGTTCCAAATCTGAATGCATCATGAAAGCGGTTTAGAATATCAGTATCGTTTCTTGCGTCATCAATACTAATTGGAGGAATTGTAAGTAGGTAAGTGTTTGCCGGATAATCGATCATATCAAGTTTTGACCAGATGAATCCGCCTCCATGATATGGTAGAATAGAAACATTTTTTACCTTATACCCATATCCGCTCCGATCCGCAAAACCAAATCTCCACAAGTTGGATTTCATGTCGCCTCGAGTTAAGGAAGACGATTTCAGATCCGCAGAAATTTTTGAAATAAAAAAATACTTATCGTGAGATTCGATGATGTCATCGGAATAGTAAGAATCTTGTGTTGCATAACCCAATTTGATTTCCGCCAAACCCACATCTGCAAATTTGCTTACAAGCTTATCATGCTTCGGTGTTCCAATGCCGTAATTAATTTCAATAAAGGGCTTGCCGTGAAATTCCCAGCTTAACCATTCATAATTTTTCCAGTCGCTCCACTTGCCATGGCTCCATCTGCCTTCTGTTGAGTCCGGTTCATCCTGTGCGATGATGTTGATGCTTAAAAAAAGAGTTAATAGAGATGCGATAAAAAATATTTTACGGAACATTGCAAACTCCCATTTTCTATTTGAAATTTATTTAAAAAGATTAGTCCAGAATAATTCCAGATTTCTGCTCAAGAACATTTCTAAGGCTCTCTATGAGAATATTCCCCTGGACGGGTTTGGTAATAAATATATCAACGCCAGCATTATAGGCATTGTCTTTATCTTTTTGGTATGCATGAGCAGAAAGAATAACGATTGGTATGTTGCAATGTCTCGGATCGTTGCGAATTTCTTTTGTTAATTGGAGACCGTCTTTTGTGCCCCTAAGAGAAATATCCATAAGAATAGCATCGAATTTTTTTTCTTTGAGTTTTACATAGAAAGATTCGGCGGAATCGCAAATATCTATTTCAAATGATTTCCTTAAAAAAATTTTTAGAAATTTCTGATTCTCAATATCATCTTCAACAATCAGCAGTCCCGGTTTCGATTTACTTTCTTTCAAAATGAACCTGCTTTAAGTTTATATTCTTACAATAAAATAAGAATAATTGTGTCCAGATGAAACGGTTAGATTAGCTTTTCAATACTCGCCCCAGCTCTTTACTTCCAGGTTAAGGGGATCCTTATTGATGATCGCTTCGGCAAGTCTCATTGCCAGTTGGCGGTTCGTAATAAGGGGAATCTTATAATCAACGGCAGTTCTCCTAACCAAATAATCATTTGTTAATTCATCCTGCTGAAAATTTTTGGGAATATTGATAACAAGATCAATCTTATTGGATTTAATAAGATCAACTGCATTTGGACTCTTCCCGCCGGAGGGCCATTCTACTTCTTCAGCCTCAATTTTGTTTGTTTTCATAAACTTCGCGGTGCCAGGGGTAGCATAAAATTTAATTCCTAGTTTCACAAGCTGACGAGTTGGTTCTAGTAATTCAGATTTAGATTCAATTGTACCCGAAGAGACTAAAATAGCCCGGATTGGAAAGCGGTAGCCTACGGAAGTAAGAGCTTTTAAGAATGCTTCATCAAAATCGCGACCTAAACAGGCAACTTCGCCTGTTGATGCCATTTCAACGCCTGTCGTTGGATCGGCACCTTCAAGACGGGTAAAGGAGAACTCCGGTGCTTTGACTCCAACGTAATCGTAGGTAAATGTAAAATATTCCCATTTCTCAACTTTTTTCCCGATGATTACTTTTGAAGCAATTTCGATAAAATTTTTCTTTAGTGTTTTTGAAACAAACGGAAAACTTCGGGATGCACGCAAATTACATTCAATTACTTTTACACGATTATCTTTTGCTATATACTGAATATTGAATGGTCCGTTAATTTTAAGCGATCTTGCGATATCCGCGGAGATTTGTTTTATCTGCCTCATTGTTTCCAGATAAGTTCGTTGTGCAGGGAGGACTAATGTGGCGTCACCAGAATGCACTCCGGCATTTTCAACATGTTCTGAAATTGCCGAACAAACAATCTCACCGTTTTGCGCGACAGCATCAAATTCTAATTCTTTTGCATTAACTAAAAATTTTGAAATTACGACCGGATGTTCAGGAGAAACATCAACTGCTTTTTGCAGAAAACGAGTTAGTTCGATATCATCTGTTGCAATTGCCATTGCCGCACCGCTTAACACGTAAGACGGACGAACTAGTACCGGGTAACCAACTTTATTTGCGAACTTTAATGCATCATCTATTTTGCTAAGTTTACTCCATTCCGGTTGTTCAATTCCGAGTTCATCTAACATTGCGGAAAACTTACTGCGGTTCTCTGCTTTATCAATTGAATCCGGAGAAGTTCCAAGAATTTTTATTCCGATGTTATGAAGTTTTAATGCAAGGTTGTTAGGGGTTTGTCCGCCCATTGAAACAATAACACCGCGCGGATTAAGGGCATCGTAAATTTCCCAAATTGTTTCTGTTGTTAGTTCTTCAAAAAATAAAGTATCAAACTGATCATAATCTGTGCTGACTGTTTCGGGATTACAATTTATCATAACTGTTTTGTAGCCCATCTCACGTAAAGTTTTTCCAGTAATTACGCAACACCAATCAAATTCTACCGAACTTCCAATTCTATAAGGACCGGAGCCGAGAATTATTATGCTTTTCTTCAGATTGAATTCGAAATCATGCGCAGAACAATTGTAAGTAAGATAAACATAATTCGTCTTGGCAGGATATTCTGCAGCGAGAGTATCTATATGCTGAATGAACGGATGAATATTGTATTTCTCTCTCAACAGATAAACATCATGAGCATCTTTTCCAATTACGTTTGCAATTTGGCGGTCGGAAAAACCATGCTGCTTTGCTTCAAGTAATAATTCTTTGGAAATTTTTTTCTTTGAAACAGTCAAATGATTTTCAATATTAACAATGTTCTGAATTTTATGGAGAAACCATTTATTTATATGCGTTAATGAATGAACCCAATCAACAGAGTAGCCTTGTTTCAAAGCTTGAACTACGGCAAAAATTCTTTCTTCTGTTGGATTGCGAAGTGCTTCTTCAAGTTCGTCGAACTCAACTTTTATTCTGCTTGCGGTTAATCCTTCAACACCAATATCGAGCATCCGCATTGCTTTTTGAATTACTTCTTCAAAATTCCTTCCGATAGCCATCACTTCGCCGACTGACTTCATCGAAGAACCAAGCTGACGTTTAACAAGGCGGAATTTTTTCAAATCCCAGCGTGGTACTTTTATAACAATATAATCAAGCGCCGGTTCGAAAAATGCTTTTGTTGTTTTTGTTATTGAGTTAGGTAATTCGTGAAGTCCATAACCGAGTGCAAGTTTAGCTGCTACGAACGCTAATGGGTAACCGGTTGCTTTCGATGCAAGAGCTGAACTGCGGGAGAGACGGGCATTCACTTCTATAACCCGGTAATCTTGAGAGTTAGGATTTAATGCATATTGAATATTGCATTCGCCGACAATTCCAAGGTGACGAATTGTTCTTATTGCAACTTCACGCAGCATGTGGTATTCATTATTTGTTAATGTCTGGCTTGGTGCAACAACAATGCTTTCCCCGGTGTGAATTCCCATCGGATCAATATTTTCCATGTTGCAGACAGTAATGCAATTGTCGAATCGGTCGCGTACTACTTCATACTCAATTTCTTTCCATCCTTCAAGATATTCTTCAACCAAAATTTGTGAAGAGTAGGAGAGTGCTTTTGTCGCAAGTTTTCTCACTTCATTTTTATTGCGGCATACTCCCGATCCCAATCCGCCAAGCGCATATGCAATTCTAATAATAATAGGGTATCCAATGTTTTTCGCGAATTCAACAGCATCTTCTACCGAATTAACTGCATTACTTTGGGGAAATTTTACATCAATCTCAGAAAGTTTGTTGCAAAATAATTGTCGGTCCTCAGTATTTTCGATGGCTGAGATTTGTGTACCGAGAACTTGTACTTTATATTTTTTTAATATGCCTTCACGGTGAAGCGCAAGTCCGCAGTTGAGCGCTGTCTGTCCGCCGAATCCCAAAATGATTCCATCTGGTTTCTCTTTATCTATTACTTTTTCAACATAATTTGTGTTGATTGGAAGAAGGTACACTTGATCAGCAAGGTAATCCGAAGTTTGAATTGTAGCAATATTCGGATTTATAAGAATAGTATAGATGCCTTCTTCTTTCAAAGCTTTAATTGCTTGTGAACCGGAATAATCAAATTCTCCTGCTTCGCCTATCTTAAGTGCTGAACTTCCGATAATTAAAACTCTTTTGATTTTATTTTTCACTTCACATCCTTCAAAAATTCATCAAATATAAAACCTGTATCAACGGGACCCGGCATTGCTTCCGGATGGAACTGGACACTTCTGAAGGGAAGTTTTTCATGTATAACACCTTCATTTGAATAGTCGTTAAGATTTTCAAACCATGGCTGCCAGCCGCGGGGTAAAGATTTTGTGTTCACGGCAAAACTATGATTTTGCGATGTGACGTAACATTTGTTGGAACCAACTTGATTTACCGGCTGGTTCTGACTCCGGTGACCGTACTTTAATTTGTAAGTCTTTGCACCTGCTGCTAGAGAAAGTATTTGATGCCCCATACAAATTCCTAATGTTGGAACTTGTTTCCGTATTAGCTTTTTTGCGGAAGCAACAAGCTGCTTGTAAACCACGGGATTGCCCGGACCATTTGAAATAAGAACACCATCATAATCTTCTTTATCAATATCATAGTCATATGGAACTCGTAATACAGAAACTTTTTTCATCAGGAGATTTGTAATAATACTTTTCTTGCATCCGCAATCAATTAATAATATTCTTTTTTTTCCGGTACCATAACTTTCAACTTTATCAATGGTTACCTTTGAAATAAGATTTTCAACATCGGGATTGTAATAATCAACTTCTTCTTCTCCAATTACAATTTTGCCTAACATTGTACCGTGCTCGCGTAAAATTTTTGTAAGCCGGCGGGTATCAATTCCGTAAATTCCCGGAACGGCAAAACGTTTTAACCAGGAATCAAGACTTTCGATTGAATTCCAATGACTGAAGGATTCGGATACTTCTGAAACGACCAATGCCTGTACCTGAATTCGGTCCGATTCAAAATATTTTGGTAGATCTTTTTCCCATGAGGCAGAACGAGTTGAATCTGATTTTGGGTAATGAGTTTTTTTTGAGATTAACAAATTATCGGCAAAGCTAGTAGGCGGAATTCCGTAATTACCAACAAGCGGAAAGGTCATTACAAGTATTTGCCCTTTATAAGATGGATCGGTTAATGTTTCCGGGTATCCTACCATTCCTGTGTTAAATACTACTTCACCGGCAATTGACTTACAAGCGCCAAAAAGTTTTCCTTCAAAAATATTTCCATCTTTTAAAATTAATCTTGCAGTCTGTTTGGTCGGTGTTTTTTTGATCAATCTTTTAAGCTCCTATCAATCTTTTCTGGAATAAATGGAAGGAAGAGGTTCAAAAATGATGCACGAAAGTATAAAAATTCTATGAACACACAAAACCATTTCTTTTAACAACGGACTCAATTAACTTTTGTCCTCTATTATTCCATTGAATGTTTAATGTTGTTACCATAAGTTGAAATCAAAATTTTGGAGATGCTGATTGAATAATTCTACTACGACTCATTCTCGACTAGACCATTTCATACCAATGCATTTCATTACCATAATTTTTCTTTTCTTTATTTCTTATAGTATTGTTGATGCGCAGGAGAGAGGAATTCTCCGCGGTTTTGTTGCCGATTCTTTGACCGCCGAAGCTCTTCCATATGCAAATGTTATAATTAAGGAATTAAATAGAGGCGCGACAACGGATTCCCGCGGTTTCTTTGTAATGGCTTCTCTCCCGAATAAGAGATTAACTGTTTTAATTTCTTATGTCGGCTATAAGGCAAGACAATTTGTTGTTGAGATTGAACCGTACGTTGTAACTAATTTGCGGGCTCTTCTTCCATCAACAAACATTCAAATGAAGACGGTTGAAACAACAGGTGAAAGAGTTGCTAAAGAAAATGCGACAGATTTAAGTCTTCAAAGAATTGCAATCCGGGATCTTGAAAATTTACCTAAGGGAGTTGAACTGGATATTTTCAGATCATTACAAACTATGCCCGGTGTACAAACGGGTGGTGATGTTTCAGCCCGCTTTTATGTGCGCGGCAGTCCGAGTAATGAAAACCTGGTTCAACTTGATAACACCACTATTTATAATCCGTACCATGCATTAGGAATTTTCAGTGCCATTGATCCGGATATGATCAGTTCTATGGAATTTTACAAGGGAGGATTTCCGGCAGAATTTACTCACCGCTTGTCATCAGTTCTTAAAGTGAATACTAAAGACGGCAATAAAAATTCCTTCGGGGGAAAAGCTTCCATCAGTTTACTAACTGCAAAACTTTTTTTGGAAGGACCTATTCCTTCCGGTTCATTTATTATTAGCGTAAGAAAAAATTATTCTGATGTTATTTTAAAGAAATTTAGAAATAACAATTCAATACCGGCAGATTTTTATGATCTCTTTGCAAAAGCAACTTATTCGGATAATTCATTTTTACAAGATGCCAAATTTTCCATCAGCATGTTCAATAGCGGTGATAAAATTATGAATAATAACCCGCTTCGCGAGGACTTCAAATGGAATAATAGAACACTCGATTTCAATTATTTTCAGGTTTCGGATTCGCCCCTTTTTTATCAATTGGATCTTTCCTATAGTTCTTTCGACGGAGAAAAAATTCCTAATCTTAGCGGAGCCAAAGGGCTGAAAAACAACTTGACCGATTTTACAATGCGGCTTGATTTCAATTATGTGTATGACAGCAAAGATGAATTAGCCGGCGGGTTTAAGATAACCGAAGTCCATACGGATTTAACATTAGAAAATTTTAGAGGACAAGCAACAAATACAAGTACACATGGAGTTAATGTAAGTGCTTATGTCAAATATAAAATTTTGAGAAGTTCAATGTTCGGAGCTGATATTGGCGGAAGAGCACATGCAACGCGTTTTGCCGGAGGCGGCTCCTCGGTCTTTCTCGAACCAAGAACCAGCTTTACTTTAAGATTCATTCCCGAAGTAGCTCTTAAAGGTTCCTGGGGTATTTATATGCAAGATTTAGTAACTATCTCGGACGAAAATGAAGTAGTCTCCATTTTCGATCCGTGGGTCATAACACCTCTGTACTTAAGTCCATCAAGTGCTATTCATTATATAGGCGGATTGGAAATTACGCCGTCATACAACCTTTCTTTTAATTTAGAAGGTTATTATAAAATTATGCACGATTTGGCAATCGTTAACGATCAAAAATATTTTGAATCTGATCCCGATCTTATTGCCGGTTCCGGTAAAGCATACGGAGTAGAGTTTGAAACAAAATACCAATTTGATCCATTCAAGTTTACCGGCTCGTATGCATGGATGCGCGCATTTAAGGATGTTAGAGGAGTTGTTTATTCACCGCGGTACGATTCCCGCAATAATGTAAATTTATCTTTGGAAGCTGATTTTGGCAATGGCTGGGCTGCCAGCGCCGTGTGGACTTACACTTCCGGACTTCCGTTTACTCAAATAGCTGGTTATTATGACCGTCTAACAATAGATCAACTCTCGGATAATAAATTTTTACTTGATGCTTATAATCCGTTCGTATTACTTGGCGATATGAATACAGGTCAGCTGCCGGATTATCACCGTTTAGATTTGAGTTTGTCAAAGAAGATTCAAATAAATCGTTTGAAGATGTATATTGATGTTAGTGTGTTAAATGTTTATAACAGGAATAATCTGTTTTATTTCCGAAGGGATACCGGCGAAAGAGTAAACATGCTTCCATTTTTGCCGTCAGTTAATTTCAAGGTGGAGTTATGAGAAAATTATTTCTCTTTTTATTTATAGCGCTGAATATAATTGTAATCATTTCTTGTGACGATAATGTAAATCCCAAAACTGACTTCAGAGAGGTTTATGCATTAAATTGTGTTATAAGAGGAGACACATCATTTCAGGTAGCGACAATAACAAAATCTTATAATGTGAATGGTTTCGACCCATTAACAAATTCAAATGATCCATTTATTAAAGGGGCAAAGATAAAATTAATATATGAAGGTACCGGAGAAACATTTTTGTTCCGGGATACAACTCTTGTTCGTCCGGCAGGATCCCGATATACTACGCCAATGAGTTATTATTACATCAAAAATTTTAAACCAGCTTTTGAAAGTCCCATAACAATTGAAGCAGTTTTGCCTAGTGGAAAAGTGTTGACCGCAAAATCAACTACTCTTTTTATCTCGCGTTATGTTATAGAGGATAAATTTTATAATATACCCATTGCTACTTTAGGAGATTTTATAAATTTCTCATGGACCCCAGTAACTCAATTTACAAAAAATGCTCAAATTTATTATGTGCCTGAACTTGTAATTGCATATGCTAAAATTGAAAATGGAGTTCAAGTCGAACTTCAAAAAAAGGTTCCACTCAAATATATCTGGGGAGATAATGGGGAAATTCCTATTTATCCATCAATTCAAAGTAATGTTACAAATGCCATTTTCGATACTTTGACTATTAGAAGATCTTTAGAAGAAATTTCTACCGGCGATCCTAATAAACAAAATTACATTATTCATAAAGCAATATTCCGTTTACTTATAGCTGATAAGAATCTAGCATTTTATTATGCAGCGCAAAAAACATTTCTAGATGAATTTTCAGTTAGAGTAACTCAACCCGAGTTTACCAATGTTAAAGGAGGATTAGGAATTTTCGGAACTCTAAATTCAACACAAATTGATGTTCCGATAAGACCAGCTTACGTCAAAACTTTTGGTTATAGATCTTTCTGATTTTACAAATATGAGTTTAGTGATATTCATTGTCTAAAATATTTTTTGTACTGATCTATTTTTCGTTTGATCGTTTTCTTATCTCTGGTGGTGTGATAAAGAACAAATTGAATTATTCCGTAAATCAATATGTTATAATTGCAAAGATTCGGTACTAAGAAGTTTTCCGGCTGGTAATTTCTTGGTACACTTTGAAGCTAAGGGAGCGTTTGATCGCTCCCTTTATTATTTTAAAAGAAACTTATCGTGAATTAAATGAAGCTCAGGCTAACTTTTTATATTTTAGTTTTTAGCATACTAATTATACTTCCGGCTTGTGCGTCAGCTCCCCGTTTTACAACTAACGGTTCACGTTTCGATGACAGAACGCCTTCCCGATTTGAAAATCTTAACCAGTACAAGGATGCAGAGGTATTGGAAACCGTAATCGGGGTGGCCTCCTATTATGCAGATAAATATAACGGACTAATTACATACAACGGCGAAGTTTATGATATGTACGGTCTAAGCGCCGCACATCCAACATATCAAATGGGAACTGTTGTGAGAGTTACCAACCTATCGAATGATAAGAATGTTATCATTAAAATTAACGATAGAATGCCATATCGCCCGGACAGAATAATTGATCTATCCCTGGGAGTTGCCAAGGAACTCGATATGCTGATTGTGGGTATTACGGAAGTAAAAGTTGAGGTGCTTGAGTGGGGAACCGGAAAAAAATAAAAGATTGCATCTTTCTTCACGCTTTATCATCATATATAGTGGTAATATAAAGAGTAATAAAAAATGATTATAAGAAAAGTTTTACCGGTTTTTGGCGGGGCAGCAATAGGGTTTTTGTATTATTATTTTATTGGATGCCGGACTGGAACTTGTCCAATTTCAAGTAATCCATATATTTCCACCTTGTATGGAGCTCTTGTAGGGGCAATTTGGCTTATTCCATCCAAGAAGAAAGTCGAAGAGGAAAAAAAATAGCTTCAAGAATTTTAATTAATTATTATTTTTGCATCAAATTAATCGCGAGGAAGAAATGTCACAAAAAGAATCCACTGAGAAAAATAAATTTGTCGGATTGACCAAAAAACATAGAAGCTGGATTTACACTGGTTTTTTTATAGGCGTAATTATTTTATTGTTCATCTTTAATAACACAGATTATTTATTTGGAAGAAGTGAAGAAAACGGTCCCTATCCGCCTAATTATGTTCCGAGTGCGCAAAAATCATCTGCACTCGCACCAGATTTTACGCTTCCTACAACCGATGGTAAATCAATTAAACTTTCCGATCTAAAAGGTAAGGTAGTAATTGTAGATTTTTGGGCAACTTGGTGTCCGCCGTGCCGCAAAGGAATTCCCGATTTGATTTCTTTGAAGAAAAAATACGGCACAAAAGGATTTGAAATCATCGGGGTTTCGGTTGATACTGAAACCAAAGACGAAGTAGTTCCATTCATAAAAGAAAAGGGAATGAATTATCCTGTGGTCTATGGTAATATGAATGTTTATCAGCAGTACGGAGGAATTCGCGCAATACCAACTTCTTTTGTAATTGATAAGCAGGGAAAGATTGTTGCTTCTTATGAAGGATTAATCCCAATATCAACGTATGAAGGTCATATTAAAAAATTGTTATAAATCGATTAATTGAATTGAAAAAATTGGGCAAGGGCAAGAATATTCTTGCCCTTGTTCATTTTATATTTCTAGTGATGATGATCGAAATCTTGATGAAGATTTTCTCTAACTTCTAGATAATCGGCAAACTGATTTAGTAATTCCCAAGAATAAATTCCAAAATTGTATCCATCTTTCCATTTGATTTGAATCGCATAGTTTCCAACCGTTTCAATCTTTTCTATTTCGTAAGAATCCGGTTTTAACGGCTCTTGTTTTTGCGGCGCATAATGTTTCCATAAAATGGTTTCTCCTTTATTGCCCGCATCGGGAGTTTCATCCCGTAAAAATTTTAAAGGGTATTTTATTACTTTGCCGTTATCCCATGTTACCTCAAGGAATTCCTGCTTGTATAATTTTATTTTTGTCGGTGTGCTCATATTTTTTCTTGATTATAAGAATGAAAAATTAAATATAAAATTAACTTATCACTTCTTACCTTTCATATTATTGATTTAAAATAATAGGTAACCCGTTTTTCCCGCTTCCAATAATAACAATTTTAGCGTTAGTAGAGTTCGATAGCTTTTCGGTTGCTTCAATACCTTTCCACTGCAGATAATTTTGGCTGATACCTCTTGCAACAATTTCTTGAAAATCAGCAATACCCTTAGCTTCGATTCGCTTACGATCTGCCTCCTGTTCTTCTTTTTTCAAAACAAATTGCATTTGTTGACTTGCTTGTTCTGCTTGAAGTTTTTGCTCGATAGATGCAGTGAGCCCAGCTGGTAAAATTATTTGTCGCATAGGAGCGGATTCTATGGTTATTCCTCTTGGACCAATTAACTTTTCTAATTGATCTTTCATCTTCATTGATAACTGTTCACGAGATTCTGTGTAAAGAGCTTTCGCTTCGTATTCGGAGGTTACGCCGCGGACAACCGAGCGGAATTGCGGAACTATAATAATTTCCTCGTAATTCTCTCCAACAGTTTTGTAAATCTTTGATGCATTTTCCGGATCAAGACTGTAGAGCAAACTTATCTCAAGCTGAACGCTTAGTCCCTCTTTTGACGGAACATTCATAGTCTCTTTTAATTCTTGAGTTTTAATACTGAACTTGATCACGTTAGCTAATGGATTAACGAGGTTAATACCAGATTTTAGAGTCGTATTGCTAACACTTCCAAGGAAATCAACAACGCCAACAGTTCCAGCAGGAACAACAGTGAAAATTTGAACCAGCACAAGAAGACTTCCAATTGTAACTCCGATCAGCGAAAACTTTGATTCCTGAATTCTCCCACTTTTTTTTGAATTGATGTAGATCAATACCGATACGGCAAGTAATATAAACGCAAGTATGAATAACATATCTCCTCCTTTTCCCATTTTAATTAATTCGCTAACACTATCTGTCTTTGACGGTGAAGTTAAGAAAAAGAAAAGGAAAAATGTGGATAGAATATTGATCCAATTCATGAATGATTTGCAATATCCTAGATGTAATTATTATTCTACAATACAAAAATTTTTTTTTCGAATGATATAACCGTTTTGCTTGTGAATCGTTGAAAGAACAAATTTTAACGGTGAGAGATTTCAGATTAAGCTGGAAATTCAATTCTAAATTCCGAACCATTATTAACCAATATGTTCAATTTGCCATTCATCTGCATAGACATCATTTCAACTAATTTGAACCCTAACGTATTTGAGCCGGAGATATTAAATTCTTTGGGTAAACCAACACCGTTATCCTTTACGATTAGACAATATTGATTGGCTTTTTTAGATAAAGCTATCCATACCATTCCGCTTTCTTTGTTCTTGAAAGCATATTTAAAAATATTTGAAAGAAGTTCGTTAATAATTAACCCCATCGAAATTGCTTTTTCCGGTTCAAGTCTAATGGTGTGATCTATTTCTAAGTTTATCGAAACATAAGCTGATCCGGTTATATAGCTGGATTGAATATAACTTACCAATCTTTGTACGTAGCTGTAAATATCAATTTCAGAAATAGTTTCCGACTGATATAATTTTTCATGGATTAAAGCCATCGAACGAATTCTGTTCTGGCATTCTAAAAAGATTTCGGTGACTTTAGGTTCATTAACAAGTTCAGATTGAAGAAAGAGCAAACCGGAAACAGTCATAAAATTATTTTTAACTCTATGATGGATCTCCTTCATAAGCATATCTTTTTCGACAATGGTTTTTTTCAGCTGAGTTTCGATTTTAACTCTTTCTGTAATATCAAAAATGTTTAGAACAATACCCTTTATGATCGGGTCTGATATCATATTCTTACCTGAGACGCGTACGTTTGCCCATTCACCGTTCTTTTTTAAGAACCGTAATTCGATTGATTTTGTTGAGTATGGTTTCTGAATTGCCTGAGTAAAGGTGTCAATAACTATATTTACATCATCGGGATGAATGAAATCAATTGCACTTCTTCCAATCACTTCTGCTGGTTCATACCCAAAGTTTTTTTTGCTCGAGGGGCTTTCGTAAATTATATAGCCTTTCTCGTCCACTACAGTTATTACATCAACGGAATTTTCAAGGTATGATCTGAATTTTTTCTCACCTTCGCTTAATACTGCCTGTGCTTTTGCTTCCTCTTCGGCTTTTCTTTTATACTCAGCATATTTAGCCGTTTGACCGGCAAGTGTAATTACCAGAGGAGCAAGAAGGGCAACTATAAATAGTGCGTCAATGGTTCCAATAAGGATTAATTCAAAAGACCAGAAATGCCACCAGATAATACTTTGGATGCTATTAAGCAGAAATGTAAAAAGCTCGGCAGCGATCAACGTTCCGATTAACAATTGCCATTTTTTTAAAGAAAAGAGAGCGTTAAATTGTCTTAAAAATCTTTCATTTTTGAATAATTTTTCGAGTAAAAAGTTCACTTAGAGCTCAAGATTTATAATACACCAATTCATTATCGGACTAATCTTCGAAAAGTTGAGGGGAGAAATGATCTTTGCCAAATATTAATTACCGCTTCACGAATGGCTCTTTTTGAACTTCTATGAGTTTGGGAATAAATCAATCAGGAGAATAATTCTATCAAGTCATTAAAGATTTTATAAACTTTACCGGTGCCGGTTTAGTGTTTGATAATTTTATTGATGTGAGTAATTTTTTCTTAACCTCGTCAACTTTCTCTTTTTTATCTGTAAAAAGTTCTGCAATTAGTTCTCCTTTTTTAATTCGATCTCCAATTTTTGGATAGAAAATAATTCCCGCTTTCATATCAATTTTATCTGTCATAGCCATTCTTCCGGCGCCAAGTTTCAGCGAGGCCATTCCGATTTCATAATTATCTGTCGATTCAAGAAATCCATTTTTATCTGCAAAAAGTTTTTCGTGAATTTTAGATTTCGGATATTTCTCAGGTTGTTTCAATAATGAGATATTTCCGCCTTGAAGCTGAACCATTTTTAAAAATATTTCGAATGCCTTACCATTATCAATCATTGTTTTTGAAATCTCAATACCTTCTTTGATGGATTTAGCTTTTCCTCCAAGAAAAATCATAGCGCCGGAGAGATTCAAAGTTATTTCAAGTAAATCGTTAACTTTTTCACCTTGCAAAACTTTTACAGATTCATAAATTTCAAGCCAGTTGCCAATATAATTTCCAAGCGGCTGATTCATGTCCGTAATAAAACCGATGACTTTTTTATCAAAAGCCTTTGCGGTGTTGATGAGCGAAAGTGCAAGTTCTTTTGAATCTTCCAGTCTTTTCATAAATGCACCGCTTCCGGTTTTAACATCTAGAACAAGTCCGTCAATTCCTTCCGCTAATTTTTTGCTCATAATGCTTGCGGTGATAAACGGAATTGATTCAACCGTAGCAGTAACATCCCGTAATGCGTAAATCAATTTGTCTGCTGGAGCGATTTCTTTAGTCTGCCCAATTAATACAACCCCGCATTTTCTAATTACGTTTTTGTATTCACTTAAATTAAGATTGGTTCTGAATCCAGGGATTGATTCGAGTTTATCAAGTGTTCCGCCCGTGTGTCCAAGTCCGCGACCGCTTATCATCGGCACTTTTATTCCGGCCGCTGCAGCAATCGGTGCAAGTATCAATGAAGTCTTATCACCAATACCGCCGGTTGAATGTTTATCAACTTTTACACCGGGTATGGAAGAAAGATCAATTACCTTTCCGCTGTAAAGCATTGATTTAGTTAAAGCCGCGGTCTCTTTTTCATTAAGACCATTTAGAAATCCGGCCATTAAAAATGCGGAGAACTGATAATCCGGTATCTTTCCATTTGTCAGGTTTGAAACAAGAAATTCAATTTCTAAATCGCTTAATATTTTTCCATCTCGTTTTTTTCTAATTAATTCAACTGGATTCATTTTTAATTCCTAAGGTTAAGATTGAGAAAAGTACTAATAGGCAAAAATTTTAAACTAGTGACTTTTCATTGAAACTCTTACTCAATTTCCATTAACTTGCTATCAAAAATAATAATCTTAAACAGAATCGAGGCAAAAATGTTTGACTCTAACTACAAATTTACTTGTGTTGACCGTTTTCTGAAATACGTAAAATTTGATACTCAATCGAACGAAGACTCAACAACTTTTCCTAGTGATCCAAAACAGATTGAACTTAGCAAAGTTCTGGTTAAAGAATTGAAACAGATCGGAATGAAAAATGTTGAAATGGATGAATTCAAATATGTTATGGCTACATTACCTTCTAACACTTCTAAAAACGTTCCTACCATCGGTTTTATAGCCCATGTTGATACATCACCTGCAGTAAGCGGGAAAGATGTTAACCCGGTCATTCACAAAAATTATCAAGGCGGAGATATTGTTCTAACCGGAGATCCAACTAAAATTATTGATGCGGCAGGCAATCCTGAATTAAAAGATATGATTGGATACGATATAATAACAACTGATGGTACAACGCTGCTTGGTGCAGATGATAAAGCCGGTATAGCTGAAATTATGGATGCGATGAATTATCTCATCACTCATCCAGAAATAAAACATGGAACAATTCGCGTCTGTTTTACTCCCGACGAAGAAGTGGGACGCGGCACGGAAGAATTTGATCTTAAAAAATATGGCGCAAAATACGCTTACACAATTGATGGTTCAACTCGCGGTGAAGTAGAAACAGAAACATTCAGCGCCGATGCTGTTGTAATTAAGTTTAACGGTAAGAATGTTCATCCGGGTTATGCAAAAGATAAAATGATTAATGCTGTCAAAATTGCCGCACGGTTTTTAGAAATGCTTCCTAAAGATTCTCTTTCACCTGAAACAACAGAGAAACGGCAAGGTTATGTTCATCCAACTCAAATCAATGGTAACGAAACTCAGGCAGTAATAAAATTCATCATTCGAGACTTTGAAGCTGGTAAATTAAAGGAGTATGAAAGTTTTTTAAAAGATCTTTGCCAAAAAACAGTTGCACAATTCCCAGGTTCAACTCTGGACTTTGAAGTGATTGAACAATACCGGAATATGAAATATGTGTTGGATCAGAATCCAATGGTTGAAGAAAACGCACTTGAAGCATTGAAGCGTCTTGGTATAAAACCAATTCAATCAGCAATTCGCGGCGGAACGGATGGTTCACGTTTGAGCATTATGGGCTTACCAACTCCAAATTTGTTTGCAGGCGGTCATAACTTTCACGGATTCTTAGAATATGTTGCCGTTCAAGATATGGAAGCTGCTGTCAAAATGATTGTAACACTTGCAAATGTGTGGGAAGAAAAAGCGTAAGGGAAAAGGAAAAAACGAAAAATGAAAAGTAGGAAAAAAGAAAAGATAGAAAGAGTAATTTGATGTAACTGGAATTGATGATATTGCATGTTAATTCTAAATTTATATTTTTATTCATTCATCTAATTATGTGAATAAATAATGCCAAAAAGACTTAAGAGGGCAACTGATGTTGCCCTTGCTATAAATATCTTTCTCTTCATAATCAAAGCAATCGTTGGTATTCTATCTAATTCCATCGCAGTTATTTCCGAGGCATTAAATTCATTTACGGATATTCTGGTTTCAATTGGAATTAAGATTGCGGTAAATATGTCGCATGAAAAGCCGGATTCAAAACATCAGTTCGGTCATAACGCAGCCCAGCCGATTGCGGCTTTTATGCTTTCTGTCTTCGCGTTTGTTGTCGGAATCAATATTATTGAAGAATCGATAAAACGCTTAATTGAACCGCAGGTGATTCATACAATTCCCGCTGTATATGTTGTTCTGATAATTACGGTCATCATAAAAATTTTATTGAACCGTTATCAAGTTCGTATTGGAAGGATATTTAACAGTCCAGCGGTACGCGCAGCATCCGTTGATAGCATCAATGATGTTCTTGCATCTTCTATTGCATTGATTGGTGTAATTGGCGTGGCTTTAAATTTTAAAATGGTAGACAGCATTGCAGGCATAATGGTAGCGATGTTTATCTTCAAATCCGGGTACGAGGTAGCTAAAGAAAATCTTGATTACCTTATGGGCCGTTCCGCCAATAGAGAATTTACAGAGAAAATAAAAAATCTAACTCTTCAAATAAACGGAGTGAAAGGGATTAATGATCTTCGCTCTCATTATGTGGGAGACAAATTCCACATCGAAATTCATGTTGAAGTAGATAAAAACAGTTCAACTAAAATTTCTCACGATATTGGAAATGAAGTAAGATATACGCTTGAAAAAATTGAAGAGGTTCAGAAAGTTTTTGTACACGTGGACCCGGTTTAATTAATGTCTTCTGAATGTAACAATTGCATATTTTATTTTAGACTAACTAACGAAATCCCCAATCTCTGAATGAAGAATCTATAATTATTTGTATTTTTCTTCTATAAAAATAAAGAGTAGTTCAATGACCGAATTAAAAAAGATGACGCTTCTACATGTTCTGAATAACAGTGCTGAAAAATTTGCTGACCGTCCTGCTGTTTCGTTTGTAGATAGAACTAAAATTACTTACCGGGAATTTAAATCAAAAGTAGATTCTATCTCATCCTTTCTCAAAGACGAGGGAATAATTGCCGGAGACAAAGTTGCAATTCTTAGCGAGAACCAGCCGAATTGGGGAATAGTTTACTTTGCCATTACAACGATGGGCGCAATTGCTGTTCCTATTATGACGGAATTTAATTCTACGGAAGTACATCATATACTTCGCCATTCGGAAAGTAAAGCAATCTTTGTCTCGGCAAAATATTTCAATAAAATTGAAGATGCGGATGTTGATTCTTTATCGACAACGGTTTTATTAGATGACTTTTCTGTTATACCTGCTAATACAAAAAATGATCTTTTAAAAGAAGTGATTTCAGGCGGTAAAAAAGAGTTTGCAAAAATTAAAGAAGCGGCTCTTAAATTCGTTGGTTTGCTGCCAGGCGAAGTTGAAGAAGAAAGCATTGCCTTGATACTTTATACAAGCGGCACTACGGGACATTCGAAAGGAGTGATTCTAACTCATAAAAATATTGTCTCGGACGCACTCTCAACTCTTAATATGGTTCATGTTGATGCCAACACAAGAATGTTGTCAATTCTTCCTCTCTTCCATACAATTGAATCTACTCTTGGATTAGTAATCCCGATCATTCAAGGTGCTTCTGTAACATACTTGGATAAACCGCCGACTGCCGCGGCACTCCTTCCCGCGCTAACAAAAGTAAAACCAACCGTTATGCTGGCTGTTCCGCTTATCATTGAAAAAATATTCCGCAATAGAATCTTGCCGGAATTTAATAAGAAAGCAATCGTACGAGGTCTTTATAAAATCCCAACCATAAGAAAACGGTTACATAAAATTGCCGGCAAAAAATTAATGCAAACCTTTGGTGGAGAATTGGAAATGTTTTGTATAGGTGGTGCGTCGCTTGCTGCAGATGTCGAAAGGTTTTTGAATGAAGCTGGATTTCCTTATGCAATAGGTTACGGTTTAACCGAAACTTCTCCGCTTGTAACGGGCACAAACCCCCAAGGTGTACGGCTCCGCTCTGCCGGAAAAGTTATGCAATGGATGGAAGTAAAAATTGATAACCCGGACCCAAAGAATGGAGAAGGTGAAGTTCTTATTAAAGGTCCGAATGTCATGAAGGGCTATTACAGGGATCCCGAAAAGACAAAAGAAGTTTTTACTTCAGACGGTTGGTTTAAAAGCGGCGATCTTGGTGTGATTGATAAAGATGGATATCTCTTTATTAAAGGAAGATCCAAAAACGTTATTATTGGCCCTAACGGCAAAAATATTTATCCGGAAGAGATCGAATCAATCATAAACGAATTTCCTTACGTTGCAGAATCATTAGTGATAACTAGAGGCGATCAACTTATTGCAAAAATATATCCGAACTTTGATGAAATTGACCTGGAATATAAATTACAACGGTTGACTGAACCAAAGGCACGAGAGATCATTAATAAAATTTTTTCCGATCTACTTGTACAGATCAACCAAAGAGTTAACACATTCTCGCGTATCAATAAAATTATTGAACAGCGAGAACCTTTTGAAAAAACTCCGACTCAAAAAATTAAAAGATATCTTTATGTGGAATGAATTTGATGACCGATTCTAGATGCTTGATTCTTGAAACTTGCGTCCAGAATCTGTTATTACTTTTTCTTAAACAATAATTGATCTTTCTTGGGAAGACTAGCGACTATCAGTTCATATGAGTGATCAATCCAACTTAGAATTTCTTTATCGGGAATGGAACCATCTAAGAAAATTGTATTCCAGTGAATTTTATTCATATGATAACCCGCTGTAACAGCACTATATTTTTCACGTAGCTCTACAGCATATTCCGGATCGCATTTTAAGTTGATTGTGTACGGCGGAGTTAAATTTGCAAGACAAAACATTTTATTCATTACCTTAAAGACAAGAACCTCTTCTCCAAAAGGAAATCCTTCAGAAGTCATTTTCTTCTTTATGCAGTAATTGCGAACCTTTTCTATGTCCATTATTGTTCTATAAGTAATAAATAACGGCTTGAATTTAGCATTATTTTTTTGAAACTAAACTTGTATTTTGGTGTAAGATAATCCAAACTTATAAATCCTGGAAAACAGATGAAGAAACTACTTGTAATTATTGTTCTCTTTGTGCTATCATCGATTAACAATGCACAAAATCCGAGTGAAGTCTTAGCTAAGGATCATTCAATAGACTCGAATAAAGTTGTATTACCCGATGAAACATATAGACGTGAATGTCAGGTTATTACACAATTTCTTTCGTTTTATCATTACAAAAAGCAGCCGCTTAACGATTCTGTTTCGGCCGTAATTTTCAAAGAATACCTTGAAGCTCTGGATAACAGCAAACTTTACTTTATTAAAAGCGATATTCAGAAATTCGAAAAGTATAAAACACAAATGGACGATTTTTTGAAATCCGGAAATTTAGACCCTGCTTTCGAAATATTTAACGTCTTTAAAAAACGTTTAGCTGAAAGAATCAAATATGTTGATGAGCTTCTCAAACAAAAATTTGATTTCACGGTAAATGAATCTTTTGCACCAGATCGTGAAAAAGCCGACTGGGCAGAATCAAGCGAAGAACTTGATGAGCTATGGCGGCTGCGTATTAAAAATGATGCGTTGAATATGATTCTTGCTGGAAAGGATTGGACAAATTCACAGGATCTTTTAACCAAACGGTATCATAACTATCATAAAATAATTTTACAATATGAAACAGAGGATGTCTTTGCTTTATTTATGAATGCTTTTACTCGAGTCTATGACCCGCATACCGATTATTTTTCCCCTTCGGCATCAGATAATTTTAATATAGCTATGAAACTTTCTCTTGAAGGAATTGGTGCAACATTAAGACAGGATGGTGACTACACTGCCGTTGCAAGTATTGTCCCCGGCGGCCCAGCATATAAAAGCGGACTGCTTCATGAAGAAGATAAAATTATTGGGGTTGCTCAAGGTGATGGCGGTGAAATGGTTGATGTAATTGGATGGCGATTAGATGATGCAATTCAATTGATTCGAGGTAAAAAGGGAACACTGGTTCGATTGCAAATATTAAAAGCGAAAAATAGTCCTAGCGATCCTCCGACAGAAATTAAAATTGTACGCGAAGAAGTAAAACTTGAAGAACAAGCTGCGAAAGATGAAATAATAAACGTCGAAGAAAACGGTACAAACTTTAAACTCGGCGTTATTAAACTCCCGTCTTTCTACACGGATTTTGAAGGTCAGCAGAAAGGGAAACCCGATTATAAAAGTACAACACGCGACGTAAAGAATCTTTTAAATAAATTAAAAGAACAAAAAGTTGATGGAGTAATTTTGGATTTAAGGAATAACGGCGGCGGATCGCTTCAAGAAGCAATTCAACTTACAGGATTATTCATAAAAGATGGCCCGGTTGTACAGGTAAAGAATTCGACAAATAATATTGAAATTGATCAGGATCCCGACCCAAATATAATTTATGATGGTCCCTTAGCAGTTATTGTAAATCGTTTTAGCGCTTCTGCTTCTGAAATTTTTGCCGCGGCAATTCAAGATTACGGAAGAGGATTAATTCTTGGTTCAAATACATATGGAAAGGGAACTGTTCAAAACATGATTGATCTGAACCGCGCGATTCAAGTTCCAAATAAAAAATTGGGACAGCTAAAACTCACATTTGCAAAATTTTACAGGATCAATGGAGGCACTACACAACTTTTAGGAGTTAAGCCTGATATTGATTTTCCGTCACAATTTAATGCTAAAGAGTTCGGTGAAAGTGGTCAAACGAGCGCTTTACCGTGGGATCAAATCCCTTCTGCACAGTTCAAAAGATTTTCCGATCTTTCAAAATCTTTTCCAATTCTTCAAAAAAAACATGATGAGCGGATAAAGAAAGATCCCGAGTATCAGTATTTGCAGCAAGATGTTGAGGAGTTTACAATGAACCATGAGAAGAAAGAAATTTCTTTGAATGAAACTATTCGCAGACAAGAAAGGGATGAAGCCGAATTGAGACGGAAGCAGAGAGAGGAAGAGCGTGCAAAAACCCTTGGAATTAAGATAGAGGAAAAGAAGGAAGTTCCAACGCCGGGTACAAATGCTAGCGATTATGAATTGAAAGAGAGCGGAAGGATTTTGGCGGATTTAATTTTATCTAAAGTTGGATAACTTTTTTTACTCCCCTTTCATTTTTGGAAGGGGAGTTTTATTTAACAGATAAGCCGATGAAAACAAACGCCATCCGGATATTAGAATCTCAAAACATTTCTCATACTGCAACTGAATACGAATCCAATGAAGAAGAAATTGATGCAATCTCGGTAGCTCATAAAATTGGAGCCGAACCGGAAACAGTTTTCAAAACTTTGGTTGCGAGAAATGAAAAGAATGAACCCTTAGTTTTTGTTATTCCCGGTAATTTTGAATTGAATTTGAAAAAAGCAGCAGTTGCAAGCGCCAGCAAAAAAATTGAAATGATAAAAGTAAAGGAATTGCAGCCGTTAACAGGTTATATACGCGGCGGATGTTCTCCTATCGGCATGAAAAAATTATTTCCAACGTTTATAGATGAAACTGCCCAGCTTTTTGAAAAAATTTACTGCAGCGCCGGTGTTCGTGGTATACAGATAAATCTTGATCCGACTGATTTGGCCCGGATAACTAAAGCAATATTTATTGATCTGATTTAAAGTGTCAAAATAATTACTCATCAGCCCAACACCCTTCAGACACCAGTCCCAAATTCAAATCGTCTAACTTGCACAATAAAATAATTTTTGGAGGAGCTTTGAAGAATAAATATTTACTTGTTTTATCTCTCTTAATTTCATCGGCGGTCTATGCTCAAATTCAAAAAAGCAGTTCTACACCGATCAGTTTTTTATCTGATAATAATCATTCATCTGTTTACAATGAAACACCCGTTGTATCAGCCCCAGAAGCAAAATATTTTTATAAAACCGGCGGTTCAATCCGATCAACACCTGCCGTCTTTCAAAACAAATTGTTTTTTGGAAGCGGTGACAAAAATTTTTATTGCCTCGATGAAAATTCGGGAAATTTATTGTGGAAATTTAAAACCGGTGGCGCTATAACTTCATCTCCCGCCATTTCAAATAATAAAATTTATTTTGCAAGTAAAGATGGATTTCTTTACTGCCTGAAATACCTTGACGGCAATGAACTCTGGAAAATTAATCTTGGAAATGAGTTACCCTACAAATGGGAATTTGACTACTATCTTTCAAGCCCAACAATTTATAATGGAGTTGTCTATATCGGAAGCGGTGACGGCAATTTATATGCGGTAAATTCTGAATCCGGAAAATTATTGTGGAAATTTTTCGTTGGATCAAGAGTCAGAAGTACACCTGCTGTAGCCAACGGAATTTTATATTTCGGAGACATGGCTGGTAAGCTCTATGCATTGGACTTAAAGTCACAAAAGCCCAAGTGGATCTTTGAAACATCCGGTGCAACAATTAAAATAGAAGATTTTGGCTTTGATAGAGCGGCGTTTATTTCTTCACCCACAATTCATGAAAATTATATTTTGATTGGAAGTAGAGAAGGATGCCTTTATTGTGTTGATATGGAAACCGGAAAACTAAACTGGAAAGACGATCAAAAAATGTCGTGGGTTATTTCAACTCCGACAATATTTAATGAAAATGCAATTGTGGGAACTTCAGACGGACATTTTGTAAAATCATTGAATATTAAAACCGGAACCGAGATTTGGAGATTCAAAACCGCAACACCAGTCTGGACTTCTATAGCAGTGGCAGGTAATGTTGCCTACGGAGGAGATTATTCCGGCAACTTTTTTGCATTGAATGTAGAGACCGGAATTAAACTTTGGGAATTCAAAACCGATGATAGAATTCACTCATCACCAATTATTCATAACGGCGTGATTTATTTTGGTTCCGACGACGGTTATCTTTATGCAATCAAAGGTTCTCCAAAAAATTCAGATCGATTGCAAAAATCAAAGAAAGCTGTTTATTGGGAAGAGTCAAAAGGATTCAACTGGTTTCAGAATAGATCCGATGAAATAATAAAAGATTTTTTCGTAAAAGAAGGATATGAATTAGTTGACGGGAATAAAATAAAATTGTTCATGGAAGAACGGTTAAAAGATAAATTACCGAGTGCAATTATTTTTGCTAGGAACGATTTTCCAACTTCTATTCATAATGATTCTACAAAAAGTGATTTACTCCGCGAATATCTCAAAGGAGATAATAAAGTTGTTCTTCTTGGAGAAAACCCATTGGCATATATTAAGAATAAAGATGGTGTTGTCACTGAAGTCGATTATAGAAAAGCCACTAAATATTTTGGAATTGAATACGGCGGCGAATTAACAGATGCCATGAAAGGGTTAATTCCTTGTTATGTTACGGAAGATGGAATTAAAGCCGGCTTGAAGGGTTTCTGGATTCCAATGGCAGCCGTAACCCCGGATCAGGTTACCACCGTCTATGCAAAAGATGAAAATGGATTTGCTGCCTCCTGGTTAAAAAATTATGGCGGACCGAAAAATTCCGGTTTAGTTCAACTTTGGGTTAATAGGCAATTGCCGGTTTCACTACCAATGATTAAAAATGCAGTTGAATTCGGAATGCAGTAATAATTCTGATTAGGATTGCGTGGTTTTTAATATTGGAAGATTTTTCTTAAGTTTGCTATCAAAATTAAGGGAGAAACGCCATGGCAAAAACCCAATCGTTTGGTGACAAGGCAAAAGGCAAAGTAAAATCAACAGTTGTTAATGTCAAGTTTATTAAAACAGTTAAATCCGGCAACAGCTATAAATTTCAAGAGAAGTTTGTAAAGCTAGACGACATTAGCAAAGTAACAACACTTAAATAAAATTTGTTGCTACAGACAAAAAATCCCGCTTAAGGCGGGATTTTTAGTTTTAAACTGATAACTCTGTTAATCGGCTGAAACCACCTCAATAGCTGGGTTTATTTCACGCCTCAATAGATTCTCAATAGCTACCAGGGTGCCTCTAATTGAGCTAGGACAGCTGCCGCAAGCCCCTTGGTAACGAATCTTGAGAGTTAATCCCTCCATGCCGGTAACCTCAAGTCCACCGCCGTCGCCAGCGAGTGCCGGGCGAACACGCTGATCTAAAATCTCATTTACCTTTTTTAGAAGTGCGGTTTCTTCTTCGCTGCTTATTTGTGAGGCAACATTTTCTGCAGGTATCAATGACTTATCAAAATTTTTGATAAACTCAACAAACGGACGCTGAATTTGGCCCCATGCAACCTTTGCTTCTTTTTCTATAGTGATGAACTTGTCCATATAGAAAACTGAAACCACACCTGGAATTTCGAATATACCTTTAGCAAGCGGATCGTTCTGAGCTTCAACTTTTGTTTTAAAATTGCGTGTTTCCCGGTTCAATAATTTTTCGTTTATGACAAACTTTAGAGCCTGAGGATTTGGTGTAAGATCTACATCTTGAACTTGTAACATTATATTTCTCCCTTTCTTCGGAACTCAAAATCTTTATCGTTAGTTCCATACTGGAAAATTAACTAAAATATAGTCTCGTATACAACAGCAATAATTAATGGATACTATGCGCCAAATTGCTGCAGGTGATGATCTACATGCTTGTACATCAAGCGCGCCCACTCCTCTTTACTTAGCTTACCGAAAAATGAGTGCGGATTAGTTGTGCATTTTGCTTCTCCGCCTTCGTAAAATGATTGTATTAGACCTAGTAATTTTTCTTTTTCATTTCCGAAACTTTGTGGATTTGAAATTTTAAAATCTGGATTTGTCGGTCCATTTCTTTTAAGAGGCACTTCATTTAGAAAAGATGTTTTGAAAAATCGTCCTATCAATTTACCGATGAAAGCCTGAGGATAATCTTTTTCACCGGTTGCCGCCTCAACAGTTGCCGAGCAATGTGCGAGCATCTGATCAACATTCATCTTTCCCCAAAGTCTTTGTGTATTTGAAGTTAGTTGATTTATTCTATTGACTAATTCATCAAATGTTTCTTTTTGGAATAAGGTCTTCATGGCGTAACATATTTACTTTTTATTATTTATTAACAAAACAAATTCGCCTTTGAGGTTTTTTTCAGAAACAATTTTTAGAATGCTAGAAACCGTTCCCCGGAAAAATTTTTCTGAGGGAAGTGTAAGATCAAAAGCAACAACTGTTTGAACAGATGTGCCGAATATTTCCGAGATGTCTGTTAGAATTGCTTTTAATCTATAAGGGGTTTCCATTAGTACAATCATCTCTCTGACGTTTTTCAACTTCAGCAATTCCGTTTTACGAATATCGCTTTTGGGCGAAAGCCAGCCGGCATAATAAAATTTATCAAGATTAAAGCCGGAACCTACGAGAGCAGGTAAAAGTGAACTCGCTCCCGGTACCGGAATTATATCAATTTTGGCAGCAATGCACATCTGTACAAGAAGATGTCCCGGATCAGAAAAAAGGGGAGTGCCGCAATCTGAAATTAATGCAGCGGATTTACCGGAAGAAATTTTCTCAAATAGCTCTCGTGAAGATTCTTCCTGGTTATGTTCGTTAAGTGAGAGAAGTTCTTTTTCAATTTTGAAATGAGATAAAAGCCGTCGCGCTTCTTTGAATTCTTCACAGATAATAAAATCAACTGAGTTAAGTGTACTCAGTGCACGGAGTGTAATATCTTCGTAATTGCCGATTGGTGTGGAAACAATATAAAGTGTTTTTAAATTATTAGTCATTTTTAGATATAATAATCTTTGAAACTAAAGACCTCGAAACAAGTTCGGGGTGACAACGATAACCAATTAAAAATTACTTTACTTCCTTCACCAGGTAGTCATTACTAAAACGGTTCTTGAAGCTGATCTAACAGTTTGTCCAGTTCAACAACTTTTTTCTGTCCGGACTTTCTATTTTTAAACTCAACTTTTCCGTCTTTCAGATTTTTCTCGCCAACAATAACCTGAACTGGCATACCTAGTAAATCCGCATCATTAAATTTAAAACCCGCACTTGCATCCAAACGGTCATCGAATAGAACTTCGTAACCGTCGGCAATCAAATCAATATAAAGACGTTCGCATGCTTCGGATACTAAAGCGTTCTTCATGTTCAACCCGATCAAATGGATATCGAAAGGATTAAGGGGTTCTTTCCACACAATTCCTTTCTCATCAAAATTTTGTTCGATAAAACAAGCAAACACACGGTCAACGCCAATTCCGTAGCTTCCCATAACAATTGGTTTTTCTTTTCCATTCTCATCTAAGAAATTAACACCAAGCGCCTCAGAATATTTTGTGCCGAGTTTAAAAATATGTCCCAGCTCGATTGCTTTGAAAACTTCGAGTGTTGAACCGCAGCGAATACATTTTTCACCGTTTTCGGCAGTACGTAAATCAAAATATTCAATTTTAGGTGCGTCGCGTTTTAAATCTAAACCGCCAACGTGATAATCATTTTTGTTCGCACCGCTGTAAAGATTGTTTCCGTCTTTTAAAAGATTATCAGCAATCGTCCGGTGAGGAAAATTAATCGGTCCAATCGAGCCTGCATCGGCGCCGGTAATTTCTTTCAATTCATCTGGATGAGCCGGACGAACTACGCCTCCAAGAACAGAAGTAAGTTTTGTTTCATTCACTTCATCGTTGCCGAGCATCAATACAAGCACAGGCTGACCGTCATTAATATAGATCCTTGATTTTGCAGTTTCGTGCTCTCCAAGTTTTAAAAATGTACAAAGCTCGTCAATTGATTTTACATCCGGTGTAGAAATTTCATAAACTGATTTACTATCGGCGTGATGTATTGCACTTATAGCAACCGATTCAGCAACTTCTGCATTAGCGGCATAACCGCATTTTTCGCAGTACGCAACAGTATCTTCTCCGGCAGAACTCTTAACCATAAATTCTTCCGATTTGCTTCCGCCCATTGCGCCGCTCGAAGCTCCGACAATAAAATATTTTATTCCGCATCTGTCAAAAATTGATCGGTATGCTTTATCATGAAGTGCATAACCAACATCCAATCCGGCTGTGTCTTTATCAAGGGTGTACGCGTCTTTCATTATAAATTGTCTTCCGCGTATTACGCCGCTGCGAGGGCGCGGTTCATTTCTAAACTTGGTTTGAATCTGATACCAAATTTGCGGCATATCTTTATATGAAACGATAGAACCTTTTGCATGAAAAGCTACAATTTCTTCATGTGTCGGTGCTAAAACGTATTCCCGGTTTTTTATTTGAAAAAGAATATCGCCGAACGCTTCAACGCGCCCGGTCTGTTCCCAAATCTCTTTCGGGTTCAAACCCGGAAAATGAAATTCCTGTCCGCCGATCGCGTTCATCTCCTCGCGGATGATATCCATAATTTTTCTTAGCACTTTGTATCCAAGCGGAAGCCAGGTATAAATTCCCGCTGAAACTTGCCGCACTAATCCCGCACGTATCATTAAAATGTGGCTTGGAATTACAGCGTCATTCGGCACTTCTTTTAATGTCGGTATAAACGATTTACTTAATCTCATTAGAATATTTTTTTGTTAGTAAAATGTTCGGCAAAGATAAGAAATGAGGCTGGCAATTAAAAATAATGAAGAGAAGCGATAACAATTTCAGACAAATCTTTTTCTTCTTATCTTTAATTGCAAAATGAGAACTCAATAGGAATGAGTAATGTCTAATTTCGATCCGGTAATTGAAGACCAATTTTATGATCCGGATTATCCGGCTTCTACATTACCGGTTGTATTTGAAAGTTACGGATCCAAACTTTTGGGAACAATGTTTCGTTCAGCCGGTGCCGGGCAGCATCCTGTAATTATACTTTTGCATGGGTTTCCCGGATATGAAGTAAGTTACGATCTCGCGCATGTTTTTCAGAGGCAAGGTTTTAATGTGCTGGTGTTTCATTATAGAGGATGTTTGGGAAGCGGCGGAGATTACCTCTGGAAAAATTTAGTTGAGGATGTCCCGAATTCAATAAATTTTATGGAGAGTGATTATGCGCAAGAAAAATTCGGTAATGACCCGGATAAAATAATTTTGATGGGACACAGCATGGGCGGATTCGCTGCGTTGTACAATTCAATTCAGTTTGACGAAATAAAATATGCCGCTTCGCTTGCGGGGTTTAATGCGGGATTGTTTGGCGGACTTATCGAATCTAACAAACCGGTTTATGAATTCAGCGCACAGCATCTGAGACCCTCAATGGATTTTGTAAAATGCGATTCATCCGAAATCCTTCTTAATGAATTGATCACTTACAAAAACGAATGGAATCTTTTAAATCACATTGAAAAATTGAAAGAGAAAAATTTATTAATCATCGGCGCAAAAAATGATTCGACTACACCGCTGGAAATCCATCATCAACCGTTAATTAATTCTTTGAAAACAAATAATGCAAAAAATGTTAAGGACTATATTCTGGAAACGGGATATTCATTAGCAGACAAACGAATTGAGCTTGCAAGAATAGTCTCTAATTGGTTAAATGAACTTAATAATTACTAAAGGATAAGAGCAAGATCATGAGCAAGAGCAAGAGTTTTGGCGATATGCCAGCGGAAGAATTTAAAAAGTATGGCTACGAATTAATTGATTGGGTTGCCAATTATCTTGAAAATGTCGGATCATTTCCTGTGCTGCCAAACATTAAACCGGGAGAGATTAAATCTCATTTGCCCGTCAGCGCACCTAAAAGTGGTGAAGATATAAATAAAATTATAGCCGATGTTGATAAAATAATTTTACCCGGCACGACTCATTGGCAGCACCCGAACTTTATGGCATATTTTAATTCCTCCGCCAGCGGACCGGGAATACTCGCCGAACTTCTGAGCGCGGCATTTAATGTTAATGGCATGGTCTGGAAATCCGCACCCGCATCTACCGAACTTGAAGAAACTGTTTTGAGTTGGTTTCGTGAATTAATGAATCTGCCTAAAGAGTTTAAAGGAATAATTTATGATACCGCCTCAGTAAGTTCGATGCACGCTATTGCCTCGGCGCGAGAATCAATTGAGTATGATATTCGGAAGAAAGGAATGAGCGGCGCTCCTAAATTAAAATTGTATTGTTCGGAACATGCGCATTCATCAATAGATAAAGGGGCGCTCACACTCGGAATCGGATTAGACGGAATTAGAAAAATTCCGGTCGATTCTGAATTCAAAATGATTCCGTCTGAACTTGAAACAGCAATTAAGGAAGACCGTGCAAATGGATTCTTACCTTTTTGTGTAGTAGCAACAATCGGAACTACATCAACAACAAGTGTCGATCCGGTTGATGAGATCGCAACTATTTGCGAGCGTGAAAAAATCTGGCTTCATGTTGACGGTGCACATGCCGGTGTAACGGCGATGCTTCCGGAAATGAATAATCATTTCAAAGATCTTGAGCGTGCGGATTCTTTTGTTGTGAATCCGCACAAGTGGTTATTTGTTCCTGTTGATTTAAGCATTTTATTTACACGCAAACCGGAAGTTCTTAAAGAAGCATTCTCGCTTGTTGCCGAATATTTAAAAACCGCGGAAGATTCTGTTGTTGAAAATTATATGGATTACGGAATTCAGCTTGGAAGAAGATTCCGCTCATTAAAACTTTGGTTTGTTCTGCGGTATTTCGGTGTAGAAGGTTTGCAATCAAGATTGCGGGAACACATTCGTCTTGGACAGCTTTTTGCAAAATGGATTGATGTAGATCAATCATTCGAACGGTTGGCGCCAACACCATTCAGTACAATCTGTTTTAGAGCAAAACCAGTAAACGAAAATGACGAAACTAAATTAAATGAGTTAAACGAAACACTAATGAACGCAATCAATTCAACGGGCAAAGTTTTTCTTACTCACACAAAATTAAACCGCAAATTCACAATTCGTTTGGTAATATCGGGATTAAGGACAGAAGAAAAACATGTTGAGCTTGCGTGGAAAGTGATTCATGAAGAACTAAATAAAATATTGTTGAAGGAAAAATCCGATGGATAGAATTTTTCAATTTAGTTTACTTGCTTTCACTTCACTATTTACAATGGTAACCCCGTTTGGAGTGATTCCGTTATTCAGCACACTTACTGCAGAGATGTCATCCGGTGAAGTAAGAAAGATTGCTCTCAAGGGCGTTGCCACCGCATTTACCATTATTGTAATATTTGCATTTGCCGGAAATTTTATCTTCGATTTTTTCCACATCTCTATTAACGGATTAAAGATCGTAGGCGGAGTACTTTTCTTTATGTCCGGCTATGATATGTTGAACGCCAAAATAAAAAGTACAAAAGAGGAAGAAGGAAACCATTCTGAATTCATGAACGATTTTGCGATTACACCGCTTGGCATTCCAATGATTTGCGGTCCCGGAACAATAACCGTAACAATAGTTCTTTTTAGCGATGCAAGAAATTTGACCGAGAAAGCTATTCTGTTTTCTGTTGTGATTGTTGTTCTTCTTATAACTTTCCTTATGCTTGTAAGCAGTAGAAAAATTCTCTCGGTGCTTGGCCATAGCGGCAACAAAGTGTTTATGCGAATTATGGGATTAATAGTTATGATGATTGCCGTCGAATTGATGTTTGGCGGATTAACTCCTTTGGTAAGAGAAATGTTTCTTGTTAAATGATGAACCGGAAAAGTCAGTACTCCCGATCTCGTTCATACCCGCGAAGTAGGATTAAGAGCATGAGCAAGATCAAGAATATGAAAGCCTTAGAATAAACCCTCTACTGAAAGATATCTTTCGCCTGTATCATAATTGAATGTAAGGATTTTTTCCCCTTCACTGAGCGAACGCAATTTTTTTGAAACTGCAGCTAATGCAGCGCCGGTGGAAATTCCAACAAACAAAGCTTCTTCTTTCGCGGCTCTTTGTATAAACTCATACGCTTCTTCTTTCGTAATCGTTATTACTTCATCTATCAATGATGTATCAAGAATTTTAGGAATAAACCCGGCACCAAGACCTTGTAATGGATGCGGTCCCGGTTGTCCGCCCGAGAGCACCGGTGAGGCCGAAGGTTCAACTGCAATGACTTTTAGTTTTGGAAATTTTGCTTTTAGAATTTTTGATACTCCTGTAATGTGTCCGCCGGTTCCAACTCCGGTTATTAAATAATCAAATCCCTCTGGAAAATCATTTAAAATTTCTTGAGCAGTAGTTCGTATATGTACTTCAACATTTGCTTGATTTTCAAATTGCTGGGGAATCCAAACTTTTGGATTATTTGCGGCATACTCATTTGCTTTTGCAATTGCTCCTTTCATGCCAAGTTCGCGCGGAGTTAATTCCAGTTTAGCGCCGTAAGCGGTCATTATTTTTCTTCTTTCTATCGACATTGATTCCGGCATAATAAGAATTAACTCATATTTCTTAACTGCGGCAACCATCGCCAAACCAATGCCCGTATTGCCGGACGTTGGTTCTACAATTATACTATCCGGTTTAAGAATTCCTTTCTTCTCAGCGTCTTCAATCATTGACAGTGCAATTCTATCTTTGATGCTTCCACCGGGATTCGCTTTTTCGAGTTTCATCCAGATTTCATTTTTATTTCCAAAAAGGTTATTGATTTTGACATGCGGTGTATTGCCGATGGTCTGTAATATATTAAATGCTTTCATTTTGTTTATCCTTTAGATTATGAAATCAATTGTGTCTTCAAAATCCTGGTTACTTCGAACACGCACTTCACTTTTATTATAAACAATAGAATTTGCCGGAATGCTTTGAGTTATCCATGCATTTCCGCCGATTACGCTCTTTTCACCGATTACAGTTTTTCCGCCAAGAATAACAGCTTGAGAATAAATAATCACATCATCATGAATAGTCGGATGACGTTTTGTTTGGGAAAGTGATTTATCAACGCTCAATGCGCCAAGTGTAACACCTTGATATATTTTTACGTTCTTTCCGATCTCCGAAGTTTCGCCGATTACTATTCCGGTTCCATGATCTATAAAAAACGGTGAACCGATTTTAGCACCGGGATGAATATCAATTCCGGTTTTTTCATGTGCATGTTCGGTCAGTATTCTTGGAATGATTGGTAAGTTTAGCTTATAAAGCTCGTGAGCAATTCTATAGATGCAGATAGCCATAAATCCGGGATAAGCTAATATTACCTCATCAACGCTCTCTGCTGCGGGATCACCTTGATAAATTGCCTCGGCATCTGCCCATAATCTATCATGAATAATGGGTATTTGGAGAGTAAATTCTTTTGCAATAGAAGCGGCATCTTCAGTAAAATGAGAATTTAGATTCTTAAGCAGGCTTACCAAATTTCTTTCAAGAAGCTGCAGTTTTGCCAGAACATCTTCTTGAGTATAATATATTTTGTTTGAAAAATGTGAAAAAAGAAAATCAATAAGTTCTTCAAGAAAATCGATTGCTTCTGTCTTCAGAGATGAAGTACATGAATGTGATTGCCGTTTATCAAGTAATGTAGTTGCAAAATCATAAAATAAAGTGGATTTACTTCGTTCTTGTTTCATAATAATTATATCAATTTGTTAAAAATTAATTTCGGATGAAATACTAGAAAGGGATTAGCAACAACAACAGGTATTGGAAAGTCCGCAGAAAGTTATAGAAGAGATAGAGACGTTGTTCCCGGTCTCTTGCAGTGGAGAATTATATCTTTGAAAATTTATCATATTTAATAGAATCAATAATTTGATCGTCTATTACCAAAACAAATTATTAAAGAGAAAGTTCAACTTATGGGTGCGGCAAGACAATTTATTTAGAGGACTAAATTTTAAAAAGCGGCAATAATGCCGCTTTTAGTATTGCAAATATAATTGCTCTCTTAAAAATTACTTACTGAAAAAAGATTACTTTTATTGCTTCAACTACATGTTCTTAATCATCATCATTATTTGGTTTGCTTCTTTCTGATTATACTCAAAAGCTATTTTTTTGTAATTAACCAAATCGATAATGGTGCCTATTAAACAAAGTCCGCATGTAAAGAAATAAAGAATTCCCAATCCGATCTGGTCTGTTAAGAATCTTTGAATTCCGGCGATGCCAAGAAAACCGACTAAGGTAACAAGTAGAATTGTCTGCGGATCTTTTCTCCTTGAGCGGTAAATATTCGCAAACTGTTGGGCCTGTTTGTCATCCATATTTTTAACTAAACCGGAAAGATAAAATTGTTCTTCACCCATGACTTCTGGTAGGATTTCGTAAATGTTAGCCATAAATAACCTCATTTGATTTGTGATAGTTGTTATACATTCGAATGAAAAGTTTTATTATGCGTGCATTAATTATTAGAAAAGCTATTATACCGAGCGGATGAGTTTTAATCGAATGAAATAAATCGGCGTGATAGAAGAATGAAATAGATCTTCCCAGACCGCATCCGGGGCAAAATGATATTCCCAGATTATGAAATGGGCAGAGAGTGAAATACTGAACCTGGTATGGATTAATGAAGACCAGATAAATTAATCCCGCCATCCATAGAATTCCTTCCCACTCAACTATTTTTAGAATTGATTTGATCTTCTTCATTTGTTTGATCAATAAAATTCTGAGTTGATTATACTCGAAATTATTTCATGAATCAAGTGTCAGTTCTTTAGTCGTTTGTAATCATGATTAGTTTTACAAGAAAATTGTTCCTTTAAAAAATAAAGGGCTCGATTATCAAGCCCTGAGTTAAACAATCTTATTAATGACAAAAAAATTATGCTTTGTTTGCGCTTCCAAGTACATCAACAATTTTGTGTTTGTACAATACTTTCAATGCATCACGAGCAGGTCCAAGATATTTACGCGGATCGAACTCAGCCGGATTATCCATAAATGCTTTGCGGATTGCAGCGGTCATAGCAAGTCTGCCGTCTGAATCAATATTAACTTTACAAACAGCAGATGCGGCTGCACGGCGTAATTGTTCTTCCGGAATTCCAACTGCGTCGTTTAATTTTCCGCCATTGCTGTTTATAATCTTTACAAGTTCCGGGGGCACTGATGAAGCGCCGTGTAGTACAATCGGAAATCCTGGAATTCTTCTTTCACATTCTTCCAGTATATCGAATCGTAGTGGAGGAGGAATCAAAATTCCGTCTGCGTTACGTGTACATTGCGCCGGTGTGAATTTGTTGGCGCCGTGAGATGTTCCGATAGATATTGCTAATGAATCAACGCCCGTTTTTTTTACAAAGTCTTCTACTTCTTCCGGTTTAGTGTAGTGTGTAACAGCGCTTGATACTTCATCTTCAATTCCTGCTAAAACTCCAAGTTCGCCCTCAACGCTTACATCATATTTATGAGCATACTCAACCACTTGAGCAGTAAGTTCAACATTCTTATCGTAAGGGTGATGAGAACCGTCAATCATCACGGAAGAAAATCCGGATTCAACACATGCTTTGCAAAGTTCCAATTTATCACCATGATCAAGATGCAGAACGATTGGAATATCATAACCCAATTCATGTGCGTAATCAACAGCGCCTTTTGCCAAATGTTTTAGCAAAGTTTGGTTTGCATATTTACGAGCGCCGCTGGATACTTGTAGAATAACCGGTGATTTCGTTTCAACGCACGCACCGATAATCGCTTGCAATTGTTCGAGGTTGTTAAAATTAAATGCGGGAATAGCGTATCCGCCTTTAACTGCTTTTGCAAAAAGTTCTTTCGAATTTACCAATCCTAATTCTTTGTAAGTAGTCATGTCTCTAACCTTTCTGGGAAATAAAATTTTGAAATATAATTTTGCTTCAATTCGTTAATTAAAATATGCAACCACCCCGATATGGAATGTAATTAAATCTGTTTTTGATTTCTGCGGATTGATAATAGTATCGCCTTGACTATTAACGAATACACTATTTTCAGTTAAGTATTCCGCTTCGGTACCATACATATATCTGACTTTTAGATCTAGGAAAAGTCCAGTGACTCTATCCAAATTATCAGCTAGTTTAAAAAGTATTCCGGCACCGCCGCCGTAACTCCATGTGAAATCATCATAGTTCGTTGAGGATGCAATTTGCTGATCGTCGTTTTCGCTTTTAACTTCTGACGTTGTGAATAAATAATTGCCTCCGAAAATTCCCTCAACGTAAGGTCTAACCGAACCCATAAACGGATTAATTTTAAATAGTGCGTGTAAATTTGCTATACTGTTTGTCCTGGAGAGATTTAGAAAGATTCCAGGAAAACCGGGCCAGGCTCTTCTCTCATTTACATGACCATATACCAGATAACCTATATTTACTCCAATGGAAACTGGTCTTTCCACCGATGGTGCCCAAAGTGTCCCTTCAACCTGAACACCGAAACCGGGATTATCTACATTGTTTTTAAATTCACCTTGCGGCGAAGCAATCATGAAACTTACTCCTGCAGTTTGAGCCGAACTAATTGACGCAAAAACGAAAAATACAATTAAGCCAATTGATTTTTTCAT
Source organism: Ignavibacteriales bacterium (assembly GCA_026390795.1). NCBI lineage: Bacteria > Pseudomonadati > Ignavibacteriota > Ignavibacteria > Ignavibacteriales > Ignavibacteriales bacterium. The sequence continues at coordinate 905,855 of JAPLFG010000003.1, read as the reverse complement.
AACAGATTTCCATTTATTTATGATTACTAACACTCCTTCATAAATTTATAAAATGAAAAATGAAATAATAAACTGTTTTTCGTGTGGAAATATACAAATTTATTGAAGAAGCTAGAAAATTGGAATGTTAGCGGAATACCACATTTTGTTTGTAGGCTTCAAATAACATGTTCGAGAATTCTTCAAATGGAATTTCTTTTGATCCGAACATTTTTAGATGATCGGTTTGATATTGAACATCAAGAAGTGTGAATCCCTTTTCAAGAAGCCGCTCGATCAATTTCACAAGAGCACATTTTGATGCTTGTGAAATTTTTGAGAACATTGACTCGCCAAAGAATGCTCCCCGGTATGCAATACCGTACAATCCTCCTACCAATTTCCCGTCTTGCGTAACTTCTACAGAGTGCAAATAACCGAGTCGATGCAAACCTTTATACGCTTCGATCAGCTCCGCTGAAATCCATGTTGATTCTCTATTGGCGCATTGTGTAATTACTTCAAGAGAATTTGCATCGAAAGAATATTCATAATCGGCTGATAAATAAAATTTTTTGAGCGAGCGGGGAATGTTGAAAGAATCAAGAGGAATAATTGCGCGGACATTTGGCATGTACCAATCGATTTCTCCCGTATCATCTGCCATTGGGAATGCACCGCGAGCATACATCAAAATCATATTTTCCGGCAGAAGCGATTCCTTCTTCGAAAAAAAATTTTTGTTACTCATGCGCCTTAACTTCGTAGGAAATTATATCGTACCCTTTCTTAGTCTCCATTCCGGCAAAATATACACCGATGAGAACAAATAACATTCCCGATAAAAATGAAATTATGATAAAGTAATTCAATTTTTCTAGTGAGAGTACGGAAGAAATGCCGAGCAATAAAGAAGTAATTACGAAAAGAGCCACTGCCGTAGTGTAACCCAAAACGGCATTGCGTACTAATTTTGCTCTATAAACAAGAGAACTTATTTGAATAGTCGCGCTTTCGAGCCGTACGTTATCATCTGTGGTATGCCTGTTCTCGCCGATGGTTATAAGCAAACCTCTTTTCTCTTCATTAAGTAAACGGATGCGATTAACAACAAGTGAATATTTATTATTCATTCCGAGTAATAGTAATCCGCACGCGCTAATCATTATGGCTGGCGCAAGCATGAGCTGAATAATTTGAACTGCATTGAGTGTTAAATCTTTGAATAGATCCATTGTTTCTCCATTGTCAGTCTAGTTCCTATGAAACCGGATTAAAAATAACTGTATAAAAATTATTTATTAATTTTGATTCCAAGCCAATTTTCCAATGTTGAGTAAATTTTTTCTTTCTGCTCACCTTCAAAGCTTCCAATTTTGGTTCCGTGCGAACCGCCTTTCTTTACCATCTTTATGGCGTTTGTTTGTCCTAGCAGTTGAATCGATGTAGCATTCCAGGTATCGTTCCCTCCGTAAATGTAGATGATATTATTACCATGCTTTTGAAGCCAGGTGTTTACATCATTCATAACATTGCAATCGAAATTAACTTTTGCGTCTTTTGGAACAAGAATTTTATTTGTTCCGTCTTTGATTTCTTTAAGTAAGTCTTTGAATGGTTCTAAATCATAACCATAATAACCAATCTCATTGTATGCTTGTACATAAAATGGACCGAAATCTTTCATTGCCTGTTCGGTGAAGAAATAGAGGGGATTCGCTTTCACCATATGATCATATAATTTCTCAGCCGGGGAATCAGCCGCCGGAATATCCTCGCATTTGGTATTTCCCCATTGCCAGAATGCAAATGAGTATTCCAAAGTCATATACTCGAGCACAAAATCGTAGTCCCATGCAAGACGGATATTTTTTTTCTCCACGTCGCGCATAAGTAAATTTTTTATCTCATCCCGTTTAGATAAAAATGCACGTTGAAATTGGATTATTTTATCCCGGCATTCCTGCGTTCCAACTGAATTTAAAAATATATAGATTCGCGGATCTTCGGCAGATAGATTTATCGGAGCCACATACGGCACCGAGACATCAACATCATCCGGATAAAATCTTTTAAAATAAAGTGTTGTTTGACCGCCTTTGCTGATTCCGGTACTTATCCATTTCCCTTCATAAATTTTTTTGAATAATTGAACGATTAGATGATGGTCTGCTGCTGCCTGTTTGATATTCAAATATTTCCAATCAATTTTCTTCGGAACAGACTTTCCAAAGTAGCGATGCTCAACTACAATTTGATTAGCATCTAAAATTTTTGTCAATTCTGTTGCGCGGCTGCTGCCTGCAGCATAACCTTCTGTAACAAATACAACCGGCAAAGAATTGTTCTTATGAGACAGATAAATTTTTTGTTTGAATTTTACGCCGCCGGGTTTGTTGTGATCAACCGGTTGTGTAATCATCAGCTCATATGCTTCGTTAAATGTTGTGTCGTGCTTAATCGGTGTAATGTCGGTTACTTCTTTGAATGATTTTAATTTTTTAAGGAGTTGAGATTCAGTTTGAGAAATTGCGGTTGATGTTACGATTAATAAAACTATGAAGAGCAGTTTAATCTTTGCAATCATTATTCCCTCGATATTTTGTTAATACAAAAATAGAATAAAGATTCCATCTTTTCGAATGATAGAATAAACCAAATTGTTAAATCGAAGAGATATTGGTTTTGCGAGTAATTAAACAAGATTAATTGAATTCAGTCTTGCGTAGGTGTTAAATCATAATTAGCAAAAGTATTCTCATCTACTTTGAGTAAATATAATTATGAAGTACTTCTATTGTCTCTCGATGCACTTTGATATCCATCTCAAGTAAATCCTTGATAGACAATATACCGGCTAATTTTTCGTTTTCAATAATTACAATATGCCTTATTCCGCGGTCTTTCATTTTTTGCAGACACTGTTCGTAAGTTTCACTAACATCTGCAAGGACCAAATCTTTTGTCATAATATCTTCAACAAGAGTCGTTTTTAAGTCCAGCCCTTTTGCGATTACTCTTCTTACTAAATCGCGTTCGGAAAAAACTCCCAATAATTTCCCATCTTCCGAAAGAATCGGGACAAGACCAATATTGTGTTCGGCCATCATGCATACAACATCATAAATACTGGTGCCGGATTTTACAGAGAGAAGTGTTTTTGTTACTAATGTATCTTTTAAAGTTTTCATATAGCCTCGGGTCTAAAGTACTTTGTTGTTCTAAATTGAATCTAATACTTTCAGGTGAACTAATTCAAGATAAAAAGCAAAAAAGTAAAAGCGAACTAAGCATATTCAATTTTGTTGCACGATTGGGTTTTAATTATATTTTACTTAATAATTGCCATTAATGATGAATATCAATCAAATAAGGCTTCGGTTAAAAAACAAATGTGTCTGTATTGCCGGATGCGGCGGTTTAGGTTCAAATGCGGCGGTTGCGCTTGCCCGTGTTGGAGTTGGCAAGTTGATAATAGTAGATTATGATAAAATCGAAGAAAATAATCTTAACCGTCAATATTTTTTCTCCGACCAGATCGGAAAATTTAAAGCGGCTGCTCTCAAAGAGAATATCAATAGAATTGACCGGTCAATTGAAGTGGAAGCTCATATTATTAAACTTACTCCAATTGAGATTACCAAACTTTTCGCAGAAGGAGATGTAATTGTTGAAGCTTTCGATCTTGCCGAAATGAAAGAGATGATAGTTGAAACTGTTTTATCGGAATTTCCGAACAAACCGATCGTATGCGGCGTTGGTCTTGCGGGCTGGGGCGGAAGCGAATTGATCAAAATCGAACGTCATGATAATCTTTATATGGTTGGAGATCATATTTCCGAAACTAGCGATCAAGATCCGCCACTCGCACCGAGAGTTGGAGTCGTTGCTAATATGATGGCGAATGTAGTTTTGGAAATATTATTAGGTAAGGATAAGTAGAATGAAAATTATTTTAAATCACAGAGAAGAAGATTTAAAAACAACTAAAGAGAACTTGACCATCAATGAATTGCTGAAACTGAAAAAATTTTCATTCACACGGCTCGTTGTAAAACTGAACGGTAAATTAATCAAGCGTGAAAATTTTGACTCGGCATCATTTCAAGAAAACGATAATGTTGAAATTATTCATATGATTAGCGGGGGATAACTAATTAGACACAATCAATTAACCGCACGTATCAATCAATTAAAATAAAAAGAACCCCGTTGCGACTTCAATAAAATTAGTCCAACGGGGTTCTAAATTAATATTAGAAGAATTTTTTAATTTTATTTCAACTTCCATTCACCTTTTTGATATTTAGTTCTTAACTCAACCATTTCAGGCAAATTCATTCCAAGTTTTTTCAAATGCTCCAATGTTGGAACACCGTTTTCATCCCAACCTCTTCTTTTGTAAACAGCATCAAGCAATTGTTCGTATCTATTTTCTCTGTATTTTCTGTGCGCCGCCATCTTCTCTTTTAAACTCATTCCTTCCGGATTCATCCCCATCAACTCTTTGAGCTGAGAATCATATCTTTCCTGGCGCGATAAATATTCTTCTTCTGTAACCGGACCGGCAGCTCTATATGGCTGAGCATCCCATTTACGCACACCGTAGCCTCTTCTAAGATTGAACATTCTTTGAAAGTTATATACTCTTTCAGAATCTTCAATTAACCGTTTATTATCAAACGGGCGGCCTGTTACTGCTTTGTAAATTGTAATATAGTTATCAACATGTTCCGGCACTTTAGCCGGTTCGGAAGTTTCTGCATTGTTCTTCGGTTCAACATCGTTCCATGGAAGTTTACAAAAACCCGCAAGACCAAACCATGTTCTAAAAAGTGGAAAGTAATGAAGTGCTTCAGCTTTATCTTCAAATGTAGGAATATGATTGTTAACCATATCCATAAAGATTAACCATGCTTCATCGTGCTGAGGACCTTTGTTTGTCATTGCATATCCGCCTTGCTGTGCAAGCGATTCTTTAGACATGTATTGAGAATACTCAAGCCCTTTGTTCTCCATTCCAATATCTTGTAAGAATTGAGGATCGCCCCAACCATTCTCTGCAAATAATTTTTTTAGTCTGCGAACGCCAAGTCCTGCAGTTTTTCCAAAACCTTCTCCGCGTCCAAGCTGGTGAAGCATTTCCATCGCGTTATCTGCATTACCAAAATTTAATTTCAATCCACCGGTTCTTTCTAAATTTAGAATTCCGTTTTCGAAACATTCCATTAAGAATGCTACTGTGGTTCCCCATGTGATAGTGCAGATGCCGTAGGTATCGCAATAAAAATTTACTTCAATCGTATAATCAGTACTGAAGATTCCGGAATTTGCGGCAATGCCTGCAGCAGTCTCATATTCAGGCCCGTCAACAATTACGCTTTCATCTTTAAAAGGACCGGTGCGAAGAATATAATTGTTTACTCCTTTAGCACAGCTCATGTTGCATCCTAACCAGCATCCGTCAAATGAGCCTTGCTCAAATTGTTTTTTCCATGTATTGCCGTCGATGTTCCCAACGACCGCTTCGTTACTGCCGAATTTAAAATTATTTACCGGAAGGAGATCGTAATCATTCATCACTTCAACTAAATGTGCCGTTCCTTTTGTTCTCATTTCACATTGTGTATCATCAAGCTCTTTCATTTCTTTATTGAAACGCTGTCCGCGTTCAATGATTGATTTCATATCAACCACATGGTTCATATCATTTTCAACTTTTGCAACAAGAGCTACAATTGCTTTAATTTTTTTATTACGGAATACGGTTCCAATTCCGCCGCGCCCGGCTTGTTTCAGTCTTGAACGTTTTTTTCTCTTGTCGTAAAAACTAAAGTTGAGCATACCGATCAAAGAATGGTCTGCCGCCGCACCGGCTGATACAACTGCAATTTTCATTTTATCTTGTTCAGTAGGACAATACATTTCAGTTAACATATCTGCTAAGTGGTGGCTGTTTACAGGATCTGCCGGAGCTTCTTCAACTCTAATTTTACCTGTCCCATCGCGTCCGTCAAGAATTATAATTACATCGCGCTCTGCCTTGCCTTGAAGCTCAATTGCATCAAAACCGTTCAGTTTTAAAAACGGTCCAAACCAGCCGCCAACATTACTGTCCATTACCGAATCAGTTTGCGGTGAAATAGTAACTACAATTGATTTCCCGGTTCCGGAATATTGTGTAATTCCGCAAACCGGTCCGCCCGAGATTACAATTTCGTTTTCCGGGTCATCCCATTTTGTTTCCGGTGTTGTTGCATCCCAGAGATATCTTAAACCGTATCCTTTTCCGCCAATAAATTTTTCCTTCATCTCTAAAGGAACGTTTTTAATTTTTATTTCATTCTCAGAGAGATTTATATAAAGTGTTTTATCTGAATAACCTTTATCCATCGGGGTTATTTCATATTTAAATTCTTTTATGAGTTTACGCTGTTCTAAAATTTCCAAAACTTCCATTAGGAATTCTCCAAATCTTTTATTTTTTATAAAAAGCTAAAAAAGTCTTTTGAAATATAAGAAAGGGGCACTTGAAACCCAACGCACTTTAGATGAACGATTTTGGAAAGTTGTATGAAAGAATATTAATTGTTAGACTTTGCTCGCCAAAAATAAAGGTATTTGATCAAATGAATGTTTTTTCTCTAAAAAAAGCATTTTTTCTATTTTTATTGATTTACGGATCTGTAAATGCTCAAAATCAAAACCAGTTAATAATTTTCCATGCGGGAAGTTTAACTGTTCCTTTCGAAAAAATTATTAACGGATTCAAGAAGGAGAATCCCGGCATTGAAGTACTAAAAGAAATTGCCGGAAGCCGTGAATGCGCCAGAAAAATTTCCGAATTGAAGAAACCGTGCGATATTTTTGCTTCGGCAGATTATATGGTGATCGATCAGTTGTTAATTCCACAATACGCAGATTGGAACTTGAAATTTGCTACAAATGAAATGGCAATTGTTTTCACTGATAAATCCCGCAGAGCTAACGAGATTAATCAAAAAAACTGGTTCGAAATTCTACTTGATAAAAATATTTCTGTTGGACGGGCTGATCCCAATGCCGATCCATGCGGCTATAGAACTATATTAACTATGAAACTCGCAGAAATATTTTATAACAAAAAGGGATTGGCAGAAAAGCTGATCAAAAAAGATCATGAATACATACGTCCGAAGGAGGTAGACCTTCTCGCGCTTCTTGAAGAGGGAGAGCTTGATTACATTTTTCTTTACAGATCGGTTGCGGAACAGCATGGATTAAAATTTTTGATATTGCCCGATAAAATAAATTTGAAAAGAGCAGAACTTGAAAATTATTACAAACAGGTTTCTGTAGAATTGAACGGGAAGAAACCTGGAGAAAAAATTTATCAAGAAGGTTCATCAATGGTTTACGGTGTTACAATTCCTAAAAACTCGCCTAACTATTCTCTGGCAAAAAAATTCATTCATTACCTTATGGATAAGAAAAAAGGTCTGAAAGTTATACAAGAGTTTGGACAGCCGACCGTGATCCCCTCGGTGTGCGACGCATACAATAAATTGCCGGACGATTTGAAAAAATATGCCTTGAAGAAAAAATAATTTAAATGGAAAAATATTTTCAAAATAAATCGCTTCTTAATTTGGTTTTTGCATTTCTCGGCGGTGTGTTATTACTTTTTATTATTGCCCCGTTGGCGGGTATGTATCTAAACACTTCTCTTGGATCACTGAATGAAGCTGTTGGAAGTGAAGAAGTGCGAAACAGTATCTGGTTGAGTTTATGGACTTCGATGGCCGGGACAATTTTGTTTTCATTTCTTGCCGTTCCTCTGGCATATCTTCTTGCAAGAAAAAATTTTCCTCTTAAAGGTATTGTAAATGGAATAATTGATCTCCCGATAATCATTCCTCATTCGGCAGCTGGTATTGCTGTGTTGGGAATTATAACAAGAGATAGTTTTCTTGGAAAAGCCGGGGAATTATTTGGAATTAAATTTATCGGTAACCCAGCGGGAATAATTTTAGCAATGGCATTTGTAAGCATTCCATTTTTGATTAATGCAGCACGCGACGGTTTTGCAGCTGTTCCGGAACGTCTCGAAAAAATCGCATTAACCTTGGGCGCTTCACCAATAAGAGTTTTTTTTACGATCTCTCTTCCACTTGCATGGCGTTCAGTTTTATCCGGATTTATTCTAATGTGGGCACGGGGTATGAGTGAGTTTGGAGCGGTAATAATAGTTGCGTACAATCCTCAAACCGCACCGGTTCTAATATTTGAAAGATTCACTTCATATGGATTAAAATATTCCGTCCCGGTCGCGGTTGTATTCGTTACGGTTTGTTTACTAATTTTTATTACACTCAGATTGATAAAGAAGAAAAATTAAATGCTCGTTGTTGAAAACATATCATTAAAAGCCGGCAATTTTGAATTGAAGAATGTCAATTTCAGAGTTAACAAAGGAGATTACTTTGTCATTCTTGGAATTTCAGGTGTCGGGAAAAGTCTGCTTCTTGAATCGATTGCTGGATTAACAAAAATAAGTTCCGGTGAAATATTTTTACGCGGTCAAAAAATATCTGCTGAAAAAATTCAGAAGAGAAACATAAGTATTGTTTATCAGGACGCCGATCTATTCCCTCATCTAACGGTTTTTGAAAATATAGCTTATCCGCTCCGCAGCAGAAAAGAAAAAAATATTAAAGAAAAAGTTCTAACTTCTGCCGAACAAACCGGTGTAGATGATAAGCTTGAACGTTTTCCGGAAACCCTTTCCGGCGGCGAATATCAACGTGTTGCGCTTGCAAGAAGTCTAGCTTCAGGAAATGATCTTTTCCTTCTGGATGAACCTTTATCTGCGCTCGACCCAAAGTCTAAAAATGAATTGCGTGTATTGTTGAGGAAATTAAACCGGGATGGAATTACTATTATTCATGTAACGCACGACTATGAAGAAGCCGTTTCTCTTGCCAGTAAAATCGGTATAATGGAAAAAGGGGAAATAGTTCATGTGGCATCACCGGAAGAAATATTTAAACATCCGAAATCGGAATTTGTAGCTCAGTTTATCGGAATAAAGAATTTTCTTCGTGGAGATCTAAAAACAATTGAGCAAAGTGATTTAAAAGAATTTTTAACAAACGGAATTAAAATATTTTCTTTAACCGATACCGCCGATGGAGATGCGTTCTTGCTTATCAAGCCGGAAGAAATTAACATTTCCAATTCTGTAGAGAGGGGAAGCGCGCGTAATCATTTCAAAGGTAAAATTACCGATATTGCACGTGCAAAAATTGGAATTGAAGTCACAATTGATATCGGTTGCGAATTAATCTCGCTAATCTCATCGGAAGCAATGAACTCGCTTGAACTGAAAATAGGTAAAGAAGTCTGGATAAATTTTAAAGCATCCGCATGTAAAATTTATAACTAATGAATAAATAAACAGAGAGAATTATGAAAAAGATTTTTGTAATAATGATTTTGTTTGCTTTTCCCATGATTGCCCAGGATAAGAGTGAGAGTACACCAAGTTTTTTTGATGATTCTGAACTAAAAGAATTTTCAATCAAATCAATTATTGTCGATGGAGAAGTTGAAAATCCGGGTGCAGTCGATTTAACATCTCTTCCGTTGCATTGCTTTCCGATGAAAGATCTTACTTACGGAACTGATAAGAATAAATTTATTGGTTCCTACTTTGTAAGCGGATATTCTCTTTTTGATATAATAAACACAAAGAAAGTTAAAAAAACCAATGAAGAAGAATTCAAGCCCGCTGTTGATCTATATGTTATTGTTGAAAATGATAAAGGGGAAAAAACAGTATTCAGCTGGGGAGAATTATTTTATTCAAAGAATAATTTTAATGCGATAATAACTAAAAGCGTAAGTGCCATTAATCCGGGTAAAATGAAAATGAAATGGCCTTTACCTGAAGTTCCTCAAATAATCTGCGGTTACGATGCTTTTAATTTTAGAATCATAGCTAATCCCGTAAGGATTACAGTAAAATCTTTTGTCGGAAAGTATTCTAAAGAAAGAGTGAAAGAAACTTTTTCTCCTGAAATAAAAATTGTAAACGGAGAAAATAATTTTGTAATTACAGATGTGATTGGAGTTGAGACAAGAAAATTCAGAGGCATTGGTTACGGACACGGAAGAGGATGGAAAGGAGTAGATGATGTTGAAGGATTCGTTTTTGGATCGGTTCTGCAAAAAAATGTAAAATTTGATATGAATGAATGCATCAGCACGATACTCTGTGTTTCTGCTAAAGATGGTTACCGAGTAACTTACAGTCTTAGTGAGATAATAAACAGAAACGATATGAATGATTTTCTTCTCATTGAAAAAAACGGTTCCTCTGAAGATGGAAAGTTTAATTTATTCGCAACACCAGATTTTTTTGTTGACCGGAATGTGAAATCGGTAGAGAAAATTGAGTTTCTGATAATCAAATAAATTTTGTAGAGACGGGATATATCCCGTCTCTACGGCAAGGAAAGAATAATGATTCCGCTCGAAGAAGCAATAGAGATCATAAGACAAAATAAATATCTGCTCGGTACAGAAAAAGTTGATTTCAAAGAAAGTATAAACCGGATTTTGCGTGAAGACGTCATTTCCGATCTTGACATGCCGCCTTTCGATAAATCGGCAATGGATGGTTACGCGTGCCGGAGAGCAGATCTTCATAATGAACTTAATGTGGTTGAGATAATTCAGGCCGGATATCAACCGCAAAAGAAGATCGGGAAAAATGAATGCGCAAAAATTATGACGGGCGCAATGATGCCGGATGGCTCCGATTGTGTAATAATCATCGAAGAAGTTGAAGAACTTTCCGAAAATAAAATAAAATTTAAAAGCGAAAAAACTTCTAATAATATTTGTGTGATTGGTGAAGATGTTTTGCTCGGACAGAAATTAGTTTCAGTAGGAACGCGAATTACAGCAAAAGAAATAGCATCGCTTGCACTATGCGGGCACGTTAATCCATTGGTCAGCAAAAAACCGAAGATCGGTATAATTGCAACCGGAGACGAAATTGTTGAACCGTATTTATTTCCTAAAAAATCGCAGATTAGAAATACAAACTCGTATCAGCTTATGGCTCAATGCCTTCAGTTCGGCTGCGAACCAAAATATTATGGAATAGCAATCGATACGGAAGACGAGATAAGTAAAGCCATCATTAAAGCTAAAGATGAAAACGATCTTATAATTATAACCGGCGGAGTTTCAATGGGAGATTTCGATTTGGTTCCCGCTGTTCTAGTTAAAAATGGTTTTAAAATTCTTTTCGATCAGGTTTCAATTCAACCGGGAAAGCCAACGGTATTCGGCAGAGATGGAAATAGATTTGTTTTCGGAATGCCGGGCAATCCGGTTTCTTCATTCGTCTGTTTCGAAATTTTTGTTAAGGAATTTCTTGCCGGAATGATGGGTTTGAATGATCATACAAGAATATTCAAGATGCAATTGGCAAAAGAGATAAAGCGGAAAAAAAATAAACGCCTCGCATGGATTCCGGTAAAAATAAATCCGGAAGGGAAAATAGAACCAGTTGAATATCATGGCTCGGCTCATATTAATGCTCTGGCGTTTGCAGATGGAATTACTTCTATACCAGTTGGAGTCAATGAGTTAAAGGAAGGCAGTGTTGTTGATGTTAGACAGATTTAACAGAAAAATAAATTACTTGCGAATAAGTGTTACCGACCGTTGCAATCTTCGATGTGTTTACTGCATGCCTGAAGAAGGAATCAAATTGATTGATCACGGTTCAATTCTTTCTTTTGAAGAGATAACTGAATTCACCAAGGTCGCAGTGCAAATGGGAATTACGAAAGTCCGAATTACTGGCGGGGAACCGCTTGCAAGAAGAGGAACAGTAAATCTTATCAATATGCTCGCCGATATAAATGGAATTGAAGATCTTTCAATGACCACTAACGCAATTCTTTTTCCAAAGTGTGCGCATGAATTAAAAGAAGCTGGATTGATGAGGGTGAATATCAGTCTCGATAGTATTAATCCGGAAAAATATAAATTGATTACGAGAGGCGGCGATATTCAAAATGTGTTTGATGGAATTGCCGCCGCAATTAATGCGGGACTTTCTCCAATCAAAATAAATTGTGTTATCAAAAAATCAATTGATGAGCCGGATGCGGTGGCGGTAAAAAAATATTGTGATGAAAACGGTTTAATTGCGAGATTCATTTATGAAATGGATATTGAGAAGGGTGAATTTGGAATTGTTCATGGCGGCAGCGGTGGAGATTGTGTAAACTGCAACCGTCTGCGTTTAACGAGCGACGGCTTTTTAAAACCATGTTTGTTCAGCGACATCTCTGTAAACATTCGAAAAACAGACTATTCTAAAGCCGTTCAATTTGCTTTGGAACAAAAACCGGAATGCGGACTCAGCAGCACTTCCAACAAGTTTTATAATATCGGAGGATGAATGAAAAAACTATCCCATGTTGATTCTAAAGGACGCGCCGATATGGTTGATATAACAGCAAAGAAAATTCAATTCAGAAGTGCAAGCGCGGAAGGTTTTATTCGTCTTCAGCCTGAAACAATCACGCTCATCAAAAAAAATAAAATGATGAAGGGAGATGTGCTGACCGTTGCGGAAATTGCGGGAATACAGGCAGGGAAAAAAACATCAGAACTGATTCCTCTATGTCATCCATTGCAAATTACAAAGCTCGATGTGAAATGCGAAATAGTTGAGAAGGGTGTACGAGTAAAAAGTTTTGCAAAATGCGTAGGTCAAACCGGAATTGAGATGGAAGCACTCACTGCGGTTTCTACGGCACTGTTAACAGTTTATGATATGTGCAAAGCGGTTGATAAGAAGATGAAGATTGAAAAAATCAGATTGATTGAAAAAATAAAAAATGACGAAGAGATTTAAGTAATTCTTAATGTCATCCCCTCGTAAGCGGGAAAGGCGATTATAACAAAGGATTAATATGAACGACACAACAAATATACACGTAGTCTCTCTAAACATCTCCGAAGAAAAAGGTACAATTAAAACTCCAAGAGAAAAAGTTGAAGTTAATGAAAGAGGAATTGTCGGAGATGCTCATTCAGGCAAATGGCACCGACAAGTAAGCATGCTTGCACAAGAAGACATTGAAAAATTTTCCTTATTAGATGCTGATAAAAGAGAATTCCAGCCGGGTGAATTTGCTGAGAATATTACAACCCGCGGAATTGATTTCAAAAAAACCGGCATTCTGGACCGGTTCAAAATCGGTGAAGTTGAATTGGAATTAACTCAGATCGGGAAAATGTGTCACGGTGACGGCTGTGCGATTTTTGTCGAAGTCGGAAAATGTGTAATGCCGAAATCGGGAATATTCACCCGTGTTGTAAAGGGCGGAATAATTTATAAAGGTGATCCGATTGAATATCGACTGCGACCGTTGAAAATAAAAATTATTACTCTCAGCGATAGAGCGAGTGCCGGCGATTACGAAGATAAGAGCGGACCTAAAATAAAAGAGTTGTTAGAAGAATATTTTCAAGATAAACGCTGGCATACGGAATTTTACTATTCATTAATTCCCGATGACGAAAAAAAATTGAGAGACGAATTACAAAAGTCCATAGATGATAATATTGATATAATTTTTACAACCGGCGGTACCGGCATCGGACCGCGCGACATTACGCCCGATGTTGTAGAAAAATTTGTCGATAAACTTGTGCCGGGAATTATGGATCAGATTCGGTTGAAGTATTTTGATAAACTGCCTTCGGCAATTTTGAGCAGATCATTATTCGGCGTGAAAAATCAGACTCTCATTTTTTCTCTTCCCGGGAGCGTTAAAGCTGTTGAGGATTATTTAAGCGAGATTACAAAAATTCTGGAACACTCGATTTTAATGCTGCACGGGTTAGGTCATTGAAGAAATTTAAACCCTCCGTCATGTCGAGCGAAGTCGAGACGCGGCGGGTTTAGTAATTATTTTTCAAGCATGAACGGATAACGGAAATCTTTTCTCGCCACAAAATTTTCTTTAATAGTTCTCGGCGATACCCAACGGACTAAATTCAAAAAACTTCCAGCTTTATCATTCGTTCCGCTGCCGCGTGCGCCGCCAAACGGCTGCTGTCCAACTACCGCACCTGTTGGTTTATCATTTATATAGAAATTACCCGCCGCATGTTTTAATATTCTATCTGCGGTAATAATTGCGAGTCTGTCCTGAGCGAATATTGCGCCCGTTAACGCGTAGGGAGAAGTCTCATCGCACAGATGAAGAGTCTCCTCGTATTTGTTGTCTTCATAAACAAAAACAGTTAGCACCGGACCAAAAATTTCTTCTTCCATCGTTTTAAATTTTGGATTGGTTGTAACAATAACCGTTGGATTAATATAGTAACCAATCTTATCGTTAAACTTTCCACCGACGATTATTTCCGCTTCTTTCGATTCCTTTGCGTATTTGATGTAACCTGTGATTGTATCAAATGCCGCTTGATCAATCACCGCGTTATTATAATTTGAAAAATCAGTTACATCGCCAGTTTTCAATTTTTTCAATTCACTTACAAGATATTCTTTTACTTCCGGCCAAATCGATTTTGGAATATAAGCTCGCGAAGCCGCGGAACATTTCTGACCTTGATATTCAAACGCGCCTTGTATTAAAGATACACCAAGTAATCTTACATCGGTACTCTTATGAGCGAAGACAAAATCTTTTCCCCCGGTTTCTCCTACAATTCTTGGATAACTTTTATACTTGGGAAGATTATTTGAAATTGTTTTCCACATCTGCTGAAATACCGGAGTGCTTCCTGTAAAATGGAGTCCGGCAAAATTTTTATCGTTGAATATAATATCGCCGATTGTAGAACCGGGACCTGGAAGAAAATTAATTACGCCTGGAGGTAATCCTGCTGCTTCAAGTAATTTAACAATATAATATGCGGAATAGACACTTGTAGCTGCCGGTTTCAAGATCGAGACATTTCCCATAATTGCCGGAGCGCCCGGAAGATTCGCGTTGAAAGTTGTAAAGTTGAACGGGGCAATTGCTAATACAAATCCTTCAAGCGGTCTGTATTCCATTCTATTCCACATTCCATGAGGGGAATGTGGTGGTTGTTCCTGATAAATTTTATTTGCGTAATAAATATTGAAACGGAAAAAGTCAGCTGTCTCGCATGCAGCGTCAATCTCCGCCTGATGAACATTTTTACTTTGACCAAGCATACTTGCCGCGTTAAGTGTGTAACGCCAATCGGTTAGAGTTATCATATCGGCGGCTCTGGAAAAAATTGCGACTCTATCCTGCCATTCCATAACGGACCAAATTTTATATGCTTCCATTGCGGAATCAATTGCCATGCGGATTTCTTTTTCACCCGCTTTATGATATTTGCCGAGAATTTTTTTATGATTATGAGGCGCTACAATATTTCCTGTATTGCCTGTTCTAATCTCTTTGCCGCCGATTATAAGAGGAATATCAATCTGCTGATTTTCCATTTCGGCGAGTTTTGCTTTAAGCAATTCTCTTTCGGGTGAACCCGGCGCGTAAGATTTTACTTCTTCATTATCGGGTAAGGTTAAATTGAATATTGCGTTTGCCATAAATAAAATTTTCCCATTTATTTTTATGATAATAACATTTAGAAGGCCAAATCATTCAATTATTAATTCGTAATTTTTATGCCTTGGTGGATACTATTTAAACCAACGATTTTGCCACTAAGACTGTAAAAATCTTCTTAGAAATGTAAAATTTTGTTTGTTACTCTTAAAACACCCGGCGGGGTAAAAAGATTCCAAATAGGCTTCAATTATAAGAATTTCTCTAAAGTCTCTTAAATTAACGATTGTGTTGGGCAATCCTTAAATCATTGTTCAATTTTTGGGATGAGAAATGAAGCAACAAACAAATCAGATGATGTTTTGAGAGAATGCATCATTCCGGCGTGAACAAGGAAATCTCTCCCGACAATTAACTCGACTTCTTTATCCTCCAGAACTCCGAATCCTGTCCCTTTAACACAATAAAATATTTCATCATGTTTCGGATGTTTATGCAAAGCAACATTACTTTCACTTGTAATATGATACACGTTTGTTACAATTTTACTTTTATATTCTTCCGTATTAAGATCAGCCATTCAAGAATCCTTTTTAGAAATTAATAAATTTTATGCGAGCACCTTTTTCATTGCGCTAATAAAGTATTCAATCATTTTCTCGTTGGAATTATAGCCCATCAATCCGATTCGCCAAATTTTTCCGGCAAGCTCGCCGAGTCCGGCGCCAATTTCTAAATTATGTTTTGTTAGAAGATCAACTCTAACCCTAGCTTCATCAATTCCACCCGGAACTTTTATCGCAAGCAGATGAGGGATTCTCTCGCCGCTCGGAACGATCGGCTCTAAATCAAGTTCTACTTTCAATCTCGAAATTAATTTAGCACTGTTCTCTTTATGCCTTCGCCACGCGTTTTCCATTCCTTCATCTTTAAGAATTAAAAGTGCTTCATGTAATCCGTAAAAATGATTGCTCGGCGCTGTGTGGTGATACATTCGTTTTGGTCCGCCGCTCCAATAACCCATCAACAAATTCAAATCATTAAACCAGCTTTGAATCGGAGTTTTTCTGTTCTTAATATGATGAAGAGCTTCTTCGCTGAAACTTACAGGCGACATTCCCGCAACGCACGCCAAACCTTTTTGAGAACATGAATAAACCGCGTCGAGTTTCCAGTCATCAACAAAAACATCCGTTGCACCGAGAGATGTAACAACGTCCGCTACAACAAGACAATTATGTTTGTGTGCGATTTCAGAAAGTTGCTTGATATTAGACAGCGCTCCCGTTGATGTTTCCGCATGAACAAAGGCTACAATTTTAGCATCGGCATTGGCATTCAGAGCGTCTTCAAGTTTCTGAGGTTCGGTAGCGCGTCCCCATGTTTCTTTTACAATTACAGGTTGTCCACCGATCTTCTCAACAATCTGGATCATTCTGTTCGCAAAATATCCTCCGGTGCAGACAACTACTTTATCGCCGGGTTCAATCAAATTTACAAGACAGGCTTCCATTCCAAGCGAGCCGGGACCGGAAATTACAAATGTAGCGTCATTCCCGGTTTTAAATGTGTATTGAAGAAGTGATTTTATTTCATCCATCAATTCAATGAATTGCGGATCGAGATGACCGAGCGTTGCGCGGGACAACGCATCCAAAACTTTCGGATTGACATTCGATGGACCGGGTCCCATTAAAATTCTATGATAAGGACTAAATGATTTGTGAGACATTGCTTTTCCTTTTGTTTATGACAGTCATTGCGAGGAGTAGACCTACCGTAGGCAGATTTACGACGAAGCTATCTTTTATTTTAATTACAAAACTGAAATCACTTCGCCGCGGAGTTTATCCCGAATTGCGGGACTCGTGATGACATATCATCTTTTGACAACTTGTTAATGCAAATCAAAAAATGTTTTCAGTTGTTATCATACAGTCGGCTGAACCAGGTTAATAAGATTGCCGCATGTATCTTCAAACAATACCACCGTAACTTGTCCCATTAGCACCGGCTCTCCTCGGAAAACAACACCAAGCTTTTTTAACCGATCATATTCGGCATTGATATCATTAGAGATAAACGCGGTGGCAGGTATTCCGGCATCGAACAGAGCTTTCTGATATACTTGCGCCGGCGGAAACGCCGCTGGTTCTAGAACTAACTCCCCTCCTTCGATACCATCCGGCGAAACAACCGTAAGCCAGCGGTATTCTCCCATCGGTATATCCGCCATCTTTGTAAAGCCCAGTACGTTTGTATAGAACTTAAGTGCTTCGTTCTGGTCGTTTACCATTAGACTAATAAATTTAATTTGCATAAATACCTTTCTTGTAAGAATAAATTTAACAGGGTTATCTTATTTCAATAATTCAGCATTAACCAAAATTTGTTTGAGTAGTTCTTTATCAGCATCATTCAATTTAGAAAGCGGTGAGCGCGGTTCGCCGCCAAAATAGCCGAGCATATCCATTGCCGCTTTCAATCCGGCAACACCGTACTTTGCAGTAATTGCTTTATTAACCGGCAGCATTCTTTTCTGCAGTTCAAGAGCTTCCGTATGCTTTCCTTCTTCAACTAATTTTTGAATTTGCACACATTCATCCGGCGCAATGTTTGCAAGGGCGAGAATACCGCCGACAGCTCCGACTGTTAAACTTGTATAAAGTACGGATCCTGTTCCGGTTATAGTCGCAAAATTATCGGGAGTTTGTGCTACAAGCTCTGCCGTCTGACGTAAATTTTCAGCGCTGTTTTTTATTCCAGCAATATTTTTATGCTCGGCAAGTTTTGCAACTGTCTCGGCTTCAATGTCAACTCCGGTAAATTTTGGAACGTTGTAAATGATTACCGGTATTTTTGTTTTATCGGCAACCGCGTTAAAATATTTTATGTACGCTGCGGGTTTCATTTCTGATTTGTAAAATGACGGCGTAAGTATTAAAGCATAGTCCGCGCCGCGTTCAGCCGCATCATTGGTTAAAGAAACAGTCTCTCTTATTGAATCAGAGCCTGTTCCGGCAATGAGCAGTTTCTCTTCAGAAATATTTTTCTTAACTGCTTCAACAAGTTTCAGCTTTTCATCACGTTGAAGAAAAACACTTTCACCGTTGGAACCCATTACAACATATCCGCTCAATCCGGTTTTGTTCCATTTTGAAAAATTTCGCGCCAGTTTATCATAAGCGACTTCATCATTAACGAATGGAGTTGCTATAGGAGGCATGATGCCTTTTAATATTTTCATGAGAATTCCTTTGATTAAGTGCCTAAGTAACTTAGTTACTAAGTACCTGAGTAAATTTTAGAATATGTTTTTTAGAACAAACCAGACATTTGCCGGACGTTCAGCCAAGCGTCTCATGTACCAGGGATACCAGAAATCCCCGTAACTTATTAACACTCTAACTTTATGACCTCGATTAACTAGATTCTGCTGATAATTCGGCTTAATGCCGTACAACATTTGAAACTCAACTTGATCTTTTGAAACGCTGTAATGTTTTGCCTCTTTTATAATCTGCGAACATAAATTTTCATCATGCGTGCCGAAAGCAACACGAATTTTATTATTGCTTTTCTTTTTCAACATTACTTTTGCAAGATGAAGATAGTTTGCATCAACATCTTTTTTCAGATTGAAAGCGATATCTGCCGGTTCTTTATATGCGCCTTTGACCAAACGGATATTTGCATCAATGCTCATAAGATCTTCAATATCCTTTTCTGTTCTGTATAGATATGCCTGAATACAGAGCCCCACATTATCAAATTCTTCTCTAATCTTTTTATAGAAGAAAATAGTTTTTTCCGTATAAGCGCTTCCTTCCATATCAATCCAGATCATATTCCCGAGTTTCGCCTTAACTTTTTCAGCAATTGGCTTAAAGCGTTCGTAGGTTTCTTCAAAATCGGAATCGAAACCGAGCTGTGTTAGTTTTAGAGAAATTTCCACATCAAGTTTCTGCTCTGAAATTTTTTCAACCAATTCAAGATAGTGATCGCGGACTTCTAATCCTTCTGAAAGATGTTTGATGTTTTCGCCAAGACGAGTGAAGATGGTCGGGATGGAGTCTTCATTAAATAATTTAGCGGCTTGAAGAGCATCGCTTACATTTTCGCCGGGCATAAATTTTTTAATTGCGCTTCTAACAAATTTCCATTTAGGAACATGAGCACGCATCCATGGATTTTCTGAAGCCCATAGAAGTAGGTTTCGGGAAATTCCCATTGATCACCTTCTTATATTATTTCTTAAACCAATATTATATTTTTTTGCGGATTGGTCAACCATTCACAACCGGTTTCTGTAATTATTATCATTTCTTCAATCGAAACAACTCCGTGCCCGGGAACAGTCAATCGCGGTTCAATAGTAAATACCATTCCCGGTTCTAAATTTTTAAATGGTTTCTGATCATATTTCTCCCATGCCGGTCCAAGCAATGCGGTTCCGTCATGAGGAAATCGTCCTACTTGATGACCGAGTCCGAACGGATATTCATCATATCCGTTTGAAGTGATTGTATCGCGTGCGATTTTATCAATCATGTGACCTTGAGCGCCGGGTTTAATTCCTTGCTTCGCTTTTTCAATTGCTTCTACATTAACATCAAATCCTTTTTGGACAGATGCCGGTGGATTTTTTTCTCCGTCTAGCAAAATATAAAAAGTTCGCTGCATATCTGAACAATAGCCGTTTACCCTAACGCCAAAATCCATATTGAGAAGATGCCCTTTTTCTACAGCACGATCTGTTGGTGCGTAATGAGCCCCCGCTGTTTCAGGTCCGGTAAAAACAGAAGGGCAGACTTTTTCATCCCATGCGAATTCCAATTTTCTCTTTTCAACTTCTTGTTTCATAAATGATGCAATTTCTTTTTCGGTCTTGCCCGGTTTTATAAATTTTGCAGCCAGATCGAATATCTCTTCGGTATGCCTTATTGCTTGTTTGATATTTTCAGCTTCTGATTCTGATTTTCTTTCTCTCAAAGCGGAGACAATTTTTTCTGCAGAGATCAGTCTATTTTCAAAACCAATTTCGGAAAGAACATTTTGAAGAGTGAGATACATTCCGTAAGTAAGCCCGTCGCAAATTTCACTTCCAACTGAATAATTGATTGCGATCTTTTCCGGATTCAATTTTGTTATAAGATTCAGCAAAGGTTTTCTAAACCCTTTTACAAATCCGGTAACCGAATCATATACACCAAGTTCTTCAACTGTTAGGCGGTCATATTCTCCAACAATCGCATGGGCTTCATTCTTTGTAATGATTAATGATGAATGCCAGGTAAGATCGGCTTCAACTAAAAACGCGAGTGTCGGATCGCCGTTAATTGAGGTTTCGCGCGCGAATGTAAGCCAGCAGTCGATATCAAATTCATTTAAAAGTTTTTTTGCCTGTTCGACTTTTTCTCTAATAAGCATTATGAACCTTTAAGAAAATCTTCTTAATATTTTAAGCGATATCAAAACAAGAATTGCCGAGAATCCAAGAAGTCCGGCTAGAACTAAAAAATATTCGTGATGAAGAAAGTTGCTGTAAAACTTACCCATAAATCCGGATCCGTAACTTCCCGCAGCAGTAGCGGCAAACCAGCCGCCCATCATTAACCCTTGAATCTTTGGCGGCGCTACTTTTGATACGAATGATTGTCCCATAGGCGAAATCATTATCTCAGCGATTGTAACAACAAAGTACGTTGAGATGAGCCACATAGGCGACATGTTGTGCGCGTCTGCGTTTCCACCCATCAATGATGCAGGTATCATAATTGCCATCGCGATTCCCATTACAACCATTCCGATAAAAATTTTAACCGGTGTTTGAGGTTCTTTTCCTTTAGCATTCAACTTTGAAAAGAGTGTAAGTAAAATTGGAGTTAGAACTAAAATGAAAAACGGATTAAAAAATTGATATGTCTCGGGGCGAAGCCAATTTAATATTTTAGTAGAACGCTCTGCGAAAAGTGTGAGCGCAAATCCGTTCTGATAAAATCCGATCCAGAAAAAAATTACAATTAAAAATAGAATAACTAGCGTAACAATTCTCTGATTGAATTCTTTTTTATTCATATCAGGCAGACGATCCGCATGTGATATTGAACCGTCATCTTTTTTATTGTGATCTGTAACTACCAATCTCTTTTGTCCGAAAGTAAAAGTGGAAAACGAAATTATCATTCCAATTGAAGCAGCCCAAAATGAAAGACGGTAACTGCCGAAATAACTGCTGAAGAGAGTTGCGGCTAAAGGTGCTATTGCTGCGCCGACGTTAACGCCCATATAATAAATATTAAATCCGGCGTCCTTCAATACTGGAGTTGTCCTGTAAAGATTTCCAACCAGTACAGCCATATTTACCTTAAAAATTCCTGTACCGAATGCTACAAGAAAAAGTCCGATCAGAAAAAACAGAACATTGTTTTTAGATGAGAGTGCTAGAAAAATATACCCAATGCACATCAGCAGAGAACCGATTTTTGCAGTATTGATTTGCCCAAGCACTCTATCTCCGAGCCAACCGCCTAACAGTGGAATAAAATAGACAGTACCGAGAAACCATCCGTAAAAATTCCCCTTAGTCGAATCGTCCCATCCAAACTCGTGTTCCATATAAAGGACAAGAATTGCCATAAGAATGTAAAAACCAAATCGTTCCCACATTTCTGTAAAGAAGAGAACAGGTAAACCGTCAGGGTGTTTTTTAAACATTATTTCCTCGAGTTTTTAATGTATTGTCATTCTGAGGGAGTGTGGATAAAGAGAATCTCAACTTGTTTTTGTTGAGATTCTTAGCTCCGCTCAGAATGACTGATTGGTCAAACTTTATCCGATGCGAATTCTTCAACATCCTCTACAGCTTTTGGAATTGGTCTGCCGAGAACGCGGCTTCCGTTTTTAGTAACAACAATATCATCTTCAATTCTGATTCCGCCGAAGTCGCGGTAAGCATTTACCTTGTTGTAATTAATAAACTCGGTAAACTTTTTCTCTTTTTCCCATTTGTCAATCAATTGAGGAATGAAGTAGATACCAGGTTCAACCGTCATTATAATACCCTGAACGAGAGGTTTTGCGTATCGCAAATATTTCAAACCGAATTGGGTGCTGCGTTTTAATTTATCATCGTAACCAAAATTATTCTCTCCGTAATTTTCCATGTCGTGCACATCAAGACCCAGTAAATGTCCAAGTCCATGAGGCATGAACAAAGCATGCGCTCCGGCTTCAACGGCATTTTTCATATTGCCTTTCATTAAACCAACCGCTTTTAATCCTTCTGCAATTACTTCAACAGATTTAAGATGAACAGTTTTGAAAGGAATTTTAGGTTTAATCTCAGAAATTCCAGTTAATTGTGAAATCAATACGATCTCGTAAATATCTCTTTGACGCGGAGAAAATTTTCCGCTGACCGGAAATGTTCTTGTAATATCGCTTGCGTAATGTAATTCTGTTTCTGCGCCAGAATCATTAACTACAAGATCGCCGTCTTTTAGTTTATTGTTGTACGAGTGATTATGAAGCGTCTCGCCGTGTCGAGAAAAAATTACTGGGAAGGCGAGTCCACTCCCCATCGACATTGAGAGTCCGGAGATAAAACCCATCACATCACGTTCAAGCATTCCCGGTTTGGCAAAACGCATTGCCGACGTCTGCATTTCGTAAGAAATTTCAATCGCTTTTTCTATCTCGGCAATCTCTTCATTCGATTTTACCAAGCGCTGATTTGCAATTGCTTTGATCAACTCGGTTGATGCGTAATCGTTAGCATGTTTAGGCGCGGTGCCTAGAAGTTTATGGAGTTTCAAAATATTATCGTAGCGATATTGGGGAACAAAATGAATTTTTCTCCCATGCTTAATTGCATCCAAACATACATTCTCAAGTTCACTTAACGGTGCAGTTTGCTTAATACCGCATTTCAAAGCCAGCTTTTTTACTGTTGGCTGAGGACCCATCCAGACAATATCGTCTATCGAAAAATCGTTGCCGAAAACAATTTCTTTGTTCTCATCAACATCAATTACGGCGGCAAGTTCCGCCTGATCTAATCCGAAGTAATAAAGAAATGTGCTGTCCTGACGAAAATGGTAAGTGTTGTCGGTGTAATTCATCGGCGCTTCGTTATTGCCGAGAAATAAAATTAAACCACCGCCGATTTTCTTTTTTAATTCCGCTCTGCGCTGAATGTAAGTTTTTGAGTTGAACATAATTTGTCCTTTTCTATTTGTTAAAAATTTTCCGTGTTAATCCGTGTTATCGGTGTCATCCGTGTGCTATAATCGTTAATAGAACGCTGGTAACACAGATGAAGCAGATTTTCACGGATCAATAACCAGTATGTTCTGTTCTACGAATAATTTCATTTTGTAAATCTTCGCCTAGATCAACAAAGTAATCGCTGTAACCGGCGACGCGTACAATCAGATCGCGGTATTTTTCCGGATGCTTCTGCGCCTCTTTCAAAACTTCCGCATTAACAACATTGAACTGCAGATGGTGCCCGTCTAATCTAAAGTATGTTCGAATTAGCTGCAAAACTTTTTCTCTTCCTTCATCGGTTTCTAAAAATGTAGGTGTAAATTTTTGATTTAGTAAAGTACCGCCCGTCCTAAGATGATCAATTTTGGATGCCGATTTAATTACGGAAGTCGGACCGTGCACATCCGCTCCTTGAACGGGAGAAATTCCCTCGCTCACGGGTTCTTTGGCAAATCGTCCGTCCGGAGTAGCGCCAAGCACACTTCCGAAATAAACATGACAAGTTGTTGGAAGAAGATCAATTCTGAAATGACCGCCTTTTGTATTCGGTCTTCCGTCAACCGCTTTGAAATAACTTTCGAAAACTCTGCGGGTTAAATCATCTGCATAATCATCGTCGTTTCCGTATTTCGGAGTTTCAAATAAAAATTTATCACGAGCGTCTTTTTTGTTTTTAAAATTATTATTGAGAAGTTCAATCATCTCTTTCATTGAAAAATTCTTTTTATCAAAGACATTATATTTTATTGATGAAAGCGAGTCGGTAATGGTACCGAGACCAACGCCTTGAATGTATGATGAATTATAACGCGCGCCTCCGGCATTATAATCCTTCCCTTTCTTGATGCAGTCATCAACCAAAATCGATAAAAATGGCGATGGCATATACTCAGCGTAAATTCTTTCAATGATCACGTTTCCTTTAATCTTGATATCAATGAAATGATTCATCTGTTTTTCGAATGCGTCGTAAAGTTCATCAAAAGATTTGAAACTGTTCGAATCGCCGGTTTTAATTCCGATAACTTTTTTAGTGAACGGATCGAATCCGTTGTTAAGAGTAATCTCTAAAATTTTTGGAATGTTGAAATATCCGGTAAGTATGTAAGCTTCTTTTCCGAATGCGCCTGCTTCAACACAGCCGCTTGCACCTCCGCATCTTGCATCAATAATTGATTTCCCCTGCCGTGTCAATTCCTGAATGATCGCGTCCGTATTAAAAATTGAAGGTTGTCCGTAACCTGTCATAATAATTTTGAGAGCGCGCTTTAATAACCGGTCCGGATTTTTTTTGCTAACCTGCACCATTGAACTCGGCTGAAGCAGACGCATCTCTTCAATCACATCGAGTATCATGTAAGTCATTTCGTTTGTTGCGTCCTCACCTTTTGCTGTAACACCGCCGACGTTAATCAAACAAAAATCGGTATATGTATTACTCTCCTGTGCGGTTACACCAACTTTTGGCGGTGCTGGTTGATTGTTAAACTTTACCCAGAATGATTGAAGTAGCTCGCGAGCAAATTCATCGGTCAACAATCCGCTTTCAACATCACGTTTAAAAAATGGATATAGATGCTGATCGAGTCTGCCCGGATTGTATGAATCCCATGTATTGAGTTCCGTTGTGACTCCGAGATGAACAAACCAATAATATTGTAACGCTTCCCAGAAAGTTTGCGGTGCGTTTGCCGGGACACGTTCACAAATTCCGGCCATTGTTTCCAATTCATTTTTGCGCTGTGTATCTTTTTCTGATTTAGCTAGTTCATAGAGCCGTTTTGAATAACGCTTGGCAAATGCAATCAGCGCATCCGCCGCAATTTCCATTGCATGCAGTTCTTCTCTTTTAGCAAATGCTTCCGGATCATTATAAAAATCTAATTTGTTTATCGAGTCTTCAATTTCTTTTTTGAAGTCGAGCATTCCTTTTCTAAAAATTTTATCATCTCCAACAGTATGCCCCGGAGCACGTTGTTCCATGAACTCGGTAAAAATTCCGGCATTGTAAGAATCGCGCCATTGTTCATCAACTTCTTCAAGAATTTTTTCTCTAATGCTTTTACCTTTCCAGAAGGGAGCGACTTCATTCAAAACTACATTTCTGGTTTCATCGCTGCTTTTGAACCAGACTTTCGCACGGTTATGAAGAATCTCTAAGTCTTGTTCTGAGTGAACACAGAGTTCAGGATAAGTCGGCGTTGCCTTAGGTTCGGGTCCTTTTTCTCCAACGAAAAGTTCGCCGTCATTAATGCAGAGTTCCTTGTTTTCTAAAATATATTTTAATGACAAAGCGCGTGCTACCGGAATCGAATGTTTCTGCGCTTCGCCGCTTTTATAAAATTCTGTTAATAGTTGAGCGCGTTCGTGCGAAAGTGTTGGTATTGCATCGAGCGATTGCTGTCTGAGTTTTTTTATCCTTTCTTTCATTTTATCCTCCGATCTTTATCGGAATGCTAAGTTGAGAGAATCTATTTTTTAATTCGTTCATATATTCTTTTGAGGGAGGGATTATATCAATCACTTTATTTAAAATTTTCATCCGGTCGTACTTTGATTTTGCTGTCGAGTGAAACGGAAGCAGATCAATCTCGCGGATGTTCTCGAGAGTTGAGATGAATGAAATTGTTTGAGTAATATTTTCTTCTGTATCAGTCAGACTTGGGATGATGGGGAGACGTAATATAACTTTATTGCCGCGCGAAGAAAGCTCTTCCAAGTTTTTGTGTATTAGTTTATTTGAAACACCGCAATATTCGCAATGAAATTTGTCGTCTATCAGTTTTAAATCGTAAAGAAAAATGTCTGTCAGGTCATAAATTTTTTCAAAATCTGCGAGCGGGGCATAACCGGTTGTATCAATTGCAGTATTAATATCTTTCTTTTTGCATTCTGTAAGAAGCTGATGAAGAAAATCAATTTGCAGCATTGGCTCGCCACCGGAAAATGTAGCCCCGCCTTTGGATTCTTCGTAGAACGGCAAATCTTTTTCAATCTCATGCATTACATCATTAACAGAAACTTGAGAGCCGATCATGTTCCGTTGTGAAGACTCATAAGAAAGATTCCACCGGAAAGAGCAATTATCAATCTTTTCCGGTTCAATTTTCCGGCTTTCGGGATTGTGGCACCACCAGCAAGTTAAAGGGCAGCCTTTTAAGAAAACAGTTGTACGAATACCCGGACCATCGTTAACCGAATATTTTTTTATATCGAAAATGTAACCTGAATTTTGCATTCTCTACTTTTTTTACTCAAATGGTATTTTAGTACTACAGAAAATAGATTTTATTAATTCTCGATTCAATTTTTTATTCGCGGAATATTCATCTAAAGTGCTACTTTCGTAAAGCAAAAATAACATACAATGAAAGATAAATCTAAATCCATTATATATTCACTGCTAGCTGTGCTGGCCTGGTCAACGGTGGCAACCGCTTTTAAGCTTACTCTACAAGGTATAAACACAACACAACTTTTGTTTTATTCTTCCTTAACAAGTCTAGTAGTTCTCTTCATCATTGTTCGGTTAAATTCTCCTAAGGAGTTAAAAAAAATATTTTCCAAGGGACATCTTAAAAGAAATATGATGCTGGGACTTATAAATCCTTTCATTTATTATTTAATTTTGTTCAAAGCATATTCCGTGTTGCCCGCACAGGAAGCGCAACCGATCAATTTAATTTGGCCACTTTTAATCTCAATTTTCTCAGCCATTTTTTTGAAACAGAAAATCTCTGTTAAGACTTATATCGGGCTATTGATTTCATTTTTCGGAATTATAATAATCTCAACGAGAGGAAATATTCTTTCTCTTCAGTTTCATAATTTGTACGGCGTACTTTTGGCGGCAAGCAGTTCAATAATATGGGCGGGCTTTTGGATATTGAATCTTCTTGATAAAAGGGGAGAAGAGATTAAATTATTCGGTGCGTTCTTCTTGGGAACACTTTACACAGGTTTGTACATTCTGTTTTTTGATTCATTTAGCCCAGTTGAATTTAAATACATTCTTGGCGCGGTTTATATCGGCATATTCGAAATGGGAATAACTTTCTTCCTCTGGTTAAAAGCTCTATCACTTAGCGACAACAAAGCAAAAACTTCTACAATTATTTATCTCTTTCCGGTAATATCGTTATTCTTTATTGCGTTAGTGCTTAAAGAAAAATTGTTCATCTCCTCGATTATTGGATTGGTTTTGATTGTCGGCGGAATATTATTTCAGCAGATTAAAGGAAAAACGAAAGAGACTTAACTCAAAACAAATGTTTGTCCAATTTCATCAAGTCCTATCTGCATCTTGTAATTTGGAGCTGAGCGCTTCATCCAATTAATTGCTTCGTTAAACGGTTCCATGCTTTGATTGAAAGTTTTTGTATGGATAGGAATGAAATATTTAGCGTTAATTTCATCTGCCATCTGCAATGCTTGTTCTGGATTGCAATGATTCCGGATCCAAGGATTGTAGGCACCGATCGGCATAATTGCAACATCTATATTTTCATTTTTTAACGGTCGGAGTTTTTCATGCAAAGACATATCTCCTCCGAACAAAACTTTTTTACCGTTACGCTCAATCAAATATGCGTTGTAACTTCTTCCGTCTTTCATAAATCCGCGTGAACGGTCTTTTTCCCATGGAAAGCGCCAGCCAAAATGCTTCACCTCATTTGCTTTTATACGCGTGTCTTGAATTTTTATTTCATCATTCCAATCTAGAACCGAAACCGATTTCCATGGAAGGTCATTTATTACATCTTTGGTGAGGTAAGCAACCACTAAATCAATTTGATCCGGATATTTTTCGGCGAATGCTTTTAATGTCGGGTAATCCATATGATCCATATGCGCGTGAGAAACAAGAATCATATCCGGTTTCGGAAACTCATCAATTTCCACTGCCGGGGGTGTTCTTCGTGACGGACCAATAGATCCTCCGAAAAAATAAACTCCGATACTATTAAACAAAACCGGGTCGGTCAAAATCCATTTACCGAAAAAATTCATAAGGATAGTAGAATGCCCAATCCATGCAATTGTTAAATCGTTATCGCTCCATTTTGAAGGTTCGGGTTTATAATTCAGTTTGATTCGGGGTGCCGCTTTTATATCGGATCTAAGAAATACCGGCGTAAGAAGAGCAGCAATTGCAGTTAAAAAACTATTCTTTATAAATTTTCTACGGTTCATGAAATTCTAAACAGAGATATTATTAAAATAATTCCTTTATACATATGAAAAATTTCAATAATTGTCTTTGCGATCCCAATGAAATTGGGAGAAGCAAACTAATTTTTGCACCTTTATTAATAATTAAGATTGCTTCGTCATTTTCCCGAAGGGATCCCTTCGGGACATTCCTCGCAATGACAATCGAGAAATTCTAGATTACGGATTTCCAATGGTTGGATTACTCTATCAAGAACATCTAATAAAGAGAATGAATAAAAGTCAGTCTAGGACAATTTCGTTTGAGAGCTCATTTGTGTCGTCGGTTTTACGCGGAAAGTGCTCGGAAAGAATTTTTCCAACCCTATCAATTCCCCAAATTATTCCATCGCAGAATTTACCGTTTTGAAATTGCAGCTGAATTTCATCCCTTACATTATCCCATGCCGATTGACCGACTATTTTATCTATGCCGCTGTCGGCAAGAATATAGAATTGTTTCTCTCCTAGGAGAAGATAAAGAAGAATTCCGGTTTTATCCCGTGTGTTGTGCATGTTGAGTTTGTGGAATTCATTTTCCGAAAGCTGGCGGATATTTTTCTTTCTTTCCGAAAAACGTTTTTTCTCTTTTATTGCAACTCGGATTTCACCGGAGGTAATTTTCTCCATCTCCTTAATTTTATTAGAGACGCGGAGAAAATCGTCATCGTTAAAGAATTGATAAATTAGTTTATCCATTGTATTCCTTCTTTGTGCAAAGATAATAGATGAGTTCATCAAATGAAACAATCCTCTTTTCAATTTTTTATATATTTGTTCTGCATTTATAAACAAATTATGGAAACTAATAATGTACAAAGTAGTTTTACTCAGACACGGCGAAAGCGAATGGAACAAATTAAATCTTTTTACAGGCTGGACAGATGTTGATCTATCCGAAAAAGGATTTGAAGAAGCTAAGCAAGCTGGTATAGTTCTTAAGAATGAAGGCTATACTTTCGACATCGCATTTACATCTGTATTGAAACGGGCAATTAGAACATTAAATATGACTTTGGAAGGATTGGATTTATTCTGGATTCCAGTTATAAAATCATGGCGCTTGAATGAAAGACATTACGGCGCACTTCAAGGCTTGAACAAAGCGGAAACAGCGGAAAAGTATGGCAACGAAAAAGTAAAAATTTGGAGAAGGAGTTACGATGTTCCGCCCCCGGCACTTGAAGAAACTGACGACCGTTACCCTGGTAAAGATCCTCGTTATTCAGATCTTGATAAGAAAGATATTCCTCTAACTGAAAGTTTGAAATTAACGGTTGATAGATTTCTTCCATACTGGCATGAAACTATTGCCCCGGTAATTAAAAGCGGCAAACGTGTAATCGTAGTTGCGCATGGAAATAGTATCCGCGCGCTTGTAAAATACCTTGATAACATTTCAGAAGCTGAGATTACGGAACTCAATATTCCAACAGGTATTCCATTGGTTTATGAACTTGATAAGGATTTGAAGCCGATCAAACATTATTATCTCGGCGATCAGGACGCTATTAATGCGGCTATAAATGCGGTAGCAAAACAGACTGAAAAGAAGTGAAAATAAATGATGTTGCATAGTATGAAGATAAAATTTATTATTGCATCAACGATAGGAGAAAGCATAGTTATTTCTACAATAACTAATTCAGCAGGAAGATGTATGAAACGGACAGCTCTTGTTTTTTCCCTTCTCCTTTTTTCTCTTACCTCAGTTTATTCACAAACGGTAATCGGTAAATACGCCGGAGAATTTTTAGCAATCGGTGTAGGCGGACGTGCGCTTGCAATGGGAAGCGCTCAAGTTGCGGTTGTCAATGACGTTACTTCGGGATATTGGAATCCAGCAGGACTTGCCCGCTTAAATTATCCTCAAGTTGCATTGATGCATGAAGAACATTTTGGAAGTCTTGTTAATTATAACTACGCAGCGGTTGCAATTCCCTACGGAAAAGATATGAGTATCGGTTTGAGCTTAATGCGTTCAAGCATTGATGGAATTCCCGATACACGAAACGCATTGTATGATGCAAACGGCGATGGAATACTTGATATTCATACCGGAGACCGTTTAGACGCATCAAAAATAACCGAATTCAGTAATGCAGATTGGGCTCTTTACCTAACTTTTGCCAAACGCCAATCGGATAATTTTTACTGGGGCGCAAACGTTAAAATAATAAGAAGAGATCTTGCAGAATTCGGTGCCACCGGAATCGGGTTTGATGTCGGAGCGGTTTACACACCGATCGAAAATTTATTTCTTGGCGCTAACGTTCAAGATGTTACAACAACACTGGTTGCCTGGAGTACAGGAAGGAATGAGTTGATTACTCCAACTGCTAAAATTGGTGCTGCTTACTCAATGATTTTTCCAGGCGGAACAATTATGCCGGTTGTTGATTTTGATATCCGGTTTGAAAATAGAAAGTCTGCTTCAACATTCGCTATTGGTCCGGTTAGCTTTGATGCACATGCCGGCTTCGAATATAAATTTAAAAATATTTTTGCAGTTCGTGCCGGTTATAACGAGGTAAAACAATTTACAGTTGGTGCGGGGATATTTTTGCCGAAGCTGCAAGTTGATTATTCGTTCGCACGTTTTAGCCAATCTGCTGCAGACAGGCTTCCGGATACACACCGTATTTCTTTGATACTAACTCTTGAGCAGCCAAAGTTCATGCGCGACGGAATGTAATAATATGTAGAGACGGGACATGTCCCGTCTCATTGTTTTAAACCCCCGGAATCTTTTCGTATTTTTCTAAGCACAATTCAATTCAAAATTTTATAAAAATGAAGATCGTTAAAAATATTTTTTCAATTCGATTAGCTAACGATGTAATTCGCGGGCTGATAATTTTTACTATTCTGCTTCTAACATCGTGTGCAGTCAGCCGTTCTTCAATGTACGATTCTGATTCTCCTCTAACAAAGGAGATAGCCGAGGCAAAAACTTTGCAACTCAAAATTAGAATTCCGCAAGGCTGGTTCACAGCAGAAGAAAATGAAAACAATTTGATTGATCTATGGTTAATTAAAGATGATTATTCCGCCACATTAAATTTTGTTACGCTAAATCTCGATTCTGCAACGGTGAAAGAGATCAGTAGTGATGAGATTAACGGATTAGTAAGATTGAGCGAATTATTCAGAAAAGCAAAATTCGGCAAGTCTATTCAAAAATTTTCCAACCAAGAGATTTTCGAAATCAATAAAAAACAATTTGCCGCTTATGAATATGAAGACAGCTCAAAACGGTTAATTCGTGTTGTAGTATTCAGTTACGGTTCGAAGTATTATGAACTCTCGGCTATTCCGGTCAAAACACAAAACCTTCAAGAACTTTACAAAATTCAGAATTCGATTCTTTCCTCAATAGATTAAAAAAGTTTTATTCCGGCAGGCAACATTTTTGCCTGTTAAGCATCTTTAAGTAAAGGAAGAACATCTTTTGAGCGATTCGGCAAAAAATATCGTTGAGTTTACGCTGATTTACAATCAGCATAAAACCAGGCTTTATAATTACGCGCGTAAAATGCTCGGCGATAAAATGACATGTGAGGATATAATTCAAAATGTTTTTGTGAAATTTTTTGAGAATATGAGCAAAATCCGGAATTCCGAGCGTGTTGATGTATGGCTTTTTACAGCAACACGAAATGCGATCTATACATTTTACAGAACAAAAAGTACACATGTGGATCAATTCGGAGTACTGGACAGTGATGAAATTGAGATTGATTCTTTAGTAAAAATTGAAGATGAATTTGAGGTAAAAGAATTGAATGAGATGATCATGAATGAACTTGATAAAATATCAATTGAACAGCGTGATGTTTTTCTCTTAAAAGAATATGGCGGACTTTCTTACAAAGAAATTTCCGATGTAATGAAAATTGACGAAGATCTTGTTAAAAGCCGATTGTACAAAACACGGCAAAAGTTAATTCATAAACTTTCAAAGGTTGTTTGTTTCTAAAGGGGGAAAATTAAAATGAAGAAGAAAATATCTATAACGTTAATTATGATTCTATCTTTAGTCACTCCGGTATTGAATGTAAGCCATGCTCAAGTAATTAAAAATGCTTACAGCGATAGTCTTCTTACACTATGCAAGAAAAATTTTAATGAAGGTTTGTATAAAAAAGCTGTAATGCTTTATAATGATGCGGATTTTGAAAAACTTTCTGCCGAAGAATTGTTTTATATCGGCTTATCCTTTAATAATCTGCGCGAGACTATTAAAGCATCGCAATATTTCAAAAAAGCAGTTGAATTGGCTTCTGATCATAATGGCTATAAAATTCAGCTAGCACGTACGCTTTCGCAACTCGGTAAAACAAACGAAGCAATTGATAATTACCAAACTATAATAAAGATCGATTCAAACAATGTAACGGCTCTCAATGAAGTTGGACTTTTATATTTCGATTCGAGAGATTATGAGAAAGCGATCGAAATGTTCACTCGGCTTGTAACAATTAACAGTAATGATTTTTTGAGTAGTTATTACTTGGGCTATTCAATGACGCTTTCTCAAAATCCTAATCTTGCTGAACCGGCAATAAAACATCTGGAACATTCAGTCGCTTTGAATCAAGAATATCTTCCGGCAATAAGTTTGCTTGCCTCGAGCAAATTTAATTTGCAGAAATATTACGATGCCAATGCATTGTACAGCATGGCTATAAAACTCCGTCCGCTAAATGCGGATTTTTATTTCAGATCCGGTATGTGTTATGAACGGCTGAATTTATACAGCGAGGCGGCAAACCAATATTCAAAAGCAGTTGCTCTTGATTCCAACGAGGCAAACTACTTTGATCACCTTGGCTTTGTTCAATACAATATGAATAATTATGCTTCAGCGGTTAGGGCATATAAAATGGCTGCTTCGCTTGATGATAATCCGACTTACTTTATAAATATCGGCTACACATACGCTAAGATGGATTCAGTTAAAAAATCGATCGAGTCGTTTCAGAAAGCATTATCACTTATGCCGGTAGATAAAATCGGGAATATTTATAATCAGATTGGTGCGGTGTATTACACGAAGAAAAATTATAAAGAAGCAAAAGCCGCTTATATGAAATCACTTTTATATTCTCCGGAAAATATTGACGCACAATTTTATATCGCTTTAATAAATGATAAGCTGATGGATTGGAAGAATGCAAATCTCGCTTATAAAAAAGTGATAGAACTTGCGGCGGATGATTCACTGCAAACTGAAAGAGTGAATTTTGCAAACAAAAGAATTAAAGAATTGAAAAGAAGATAAATGAAAAGGAGTTATGCTATGTCCACGAACGAAATTATTGCTATGATCGATCTTTACTTCGATGGTGAACTTGAAAAGGGGAAAGAACCAATTATGTTCACAATGCTTTCACAAGATTTGGAAGGGCGTGAATACTTTAAAAAGTTGAATGCGCTTAAAAGCGGTTTGACAAACTCTGTAGAAGAATTCCCGGGTAAGCTTGATGAAAAAATTCTCCGCTCGATAGAAAAGATAGAGGGAAAACAGACAGAAACATTCATATATAGAAAAGTTTTCAACGCAGTTACATATTCATTCACAGTTATACTTCTGATTCTTACAATAATTTTTTATTCAAGGTCGGAAGATTATAAAGTTCAGTTTTCTGATTTAACGCGCGAAGTCAAAAAACAGAACGACAAGCTCGAACTTATAATGAATGCAATTCCTCCTGTTGAAGTTACGGGTGCATATTTAAGAACAAAACAAATTGTAGTTAGACCAACCATGTGAGGTAATTATGAAAACGAAAATGATTTTAATTCTGTTATTAATTTCTTTTGCCGGATTGTACGCCCAGCAAAAAGCAAAATTGCAAAAAGTAGATGAAACGGGATTTATAGAAGTAGATAAAGCACCGGAACTGATTTCTAAAATGAATCCGGAATATCCCAAATTAGCAAAACTTGCCGGTATTGAAGGAACTGTTTATCTAAAACTTCTGATTGACGAAAAGGGAAATGTTGTGAAAGCAAAAGTTGAAAAAGGAGTTAAGGATATGCTTGATGAAGCAGCTTTGAAAGCCGTGAAAAAGGCAAAATTCTCGCCAGCTATTTTAAAAGATAAACCAATAAAAGTATGGGTTGTTCTTCCGATTGCTTTTAAACTGAGTTTTAATGAGAATGAACCAAAGATAGTTTCTCCTGGTATACAAGCACCTTCGAATATTTCTGATGAAGAACCTAATCCAGATGCAAAAGTAGAGTATGAGAAAGGGCCAGAACCAATCGAATTTGCAAAGCCGGCTTATCCGGAAGAAGCCAAAAAAAATAATATTACGGGAAAAGTATTTGTAAAAGTTCTTATTGATAAAGAAGGAACTCCTAAAAAGGCGATGGTAATTGAAAGCGATAATGACATTTTCAATCAATCGGCGATGGACGCGATAATGAAATCAAAATTTACTGCAGCAGTTAACAAGGGAGAAAAAATTCCTGTGTGGGTTGTAGTACCGTATAAGTTTACACTTGAAGGTGAAAAGAAAAAATAATATTTCTTTTCTCTTAGAGCGGACTTCGGTTCGCTCTTTTTTTTGTGTTTCGTCTTCGCTCAACATGACAGCGCGACTTGGAGTTTATATGGTAACCTTGGAATCAGAGTGACAATGAGCAGAAACCGAACTTAATTCTGTGTTATTACATCTCCACATTATGAAATTCGTATTGATAATTAATTGCTCTGTCAATAACTTTGTTCCAAAAGGGAAAAGTCATTCCGAGCGGAGACGAGGAATGTGGGTCTACATTCTAAAATGTGCAGATGGAAGTTATTATACCGGTGTAACTAATAATTTAGAAAGAAGAATAACTGAACATCAATATGGTGCACATGATGGATATACTTCTGTCAGATTGCCCGTCGAGTTAGTTTTCTCGCAAGAAATTAGTAATCCTTTAGATGCAATAGCTGCAGAAAAACAGATTAAGGGATGGTCGAGAGCAAAAAAGGAAGCACTTATCAGAGCCGATTTTAATTTGCTTCACGAGTTAGCAGAATGCAAAAATGAAAGTCATTCTAAGAATAAAAACTAGGATCACGCAACCCCTTGGTCATGCTTCGTCTCCGCTCAGCATGACAGTTGGATTATATTTGCACAACTTGCACAACTTGAAATTGCTAATCACTCACCCCGTTTCTAACTTTGTATTCAAATAAATTTAGTCATCCCGAGCAGAGACGAGGAATGAGAAACTGCAATTTATCTTTCTCTAGCGCATTTCGTCTTCGCTTTAAATAACTGACTATTAATAAATATGAAAACATCTATTCCAAATACCGAATACGGCGCGTTTGAGCTTAAGAAAATCTATAAGAAAAACTACTTCATTGGTTTTATTGCAGCGATAATATTTCATCTCATTGTTATTGCTCTTTATATTATTATTAAGCCGGAAGGGCAATACGAACCGGAGAATGGAATAAAAATTAGGATTCTCAAATATGCAGAGCTCGGTCCGCCGCCGTCAATCATCAGAAATGAACCACAGACTGAAAAAATAAATGCACCGAAACCGAATTTTGGCAAACCTGTAGCCGCTAAAAAAGGAGAGGCGGTCAGCGAATTTGAAGTGCCGAAAGAAACCGGTACACAAGGAGATGTAAAAGTTGAGCCGCCTAAAGCTGAAGTGAAAAAAGAAGTTGTTGATGAGACATATTATGTTGCCGTTGATATGATGCCTGAACCAAGCGGCGGCATTGAAGCAATTCAAAAAAAAATAGTTTATCCACCAATAGCGCGCCGGGATAAAGTTGAAGGTAAAGTAATTATAAAAGCATTCATTGATGAATCCGGTTCGGTAAGACGGGCAGAAGTAATAAAAGGAATTGGAAGCGGCTGCGACGAAGCCGCGATTGCTGCGGTGATGAATTCAAGATTTCGACCCGGAAGAATGAAAGGTAAAGTTGTTAAAGTTCAGCTAACGATATCGCTGGTTTTTAAGTTGTAGAAGGAATTGAACATTCGAGGCTTACATGAGTTTGAAACCTCGAATGCCTGCGTATAAAAATTACATACTGATTACATCGTTGTAGATTATAAACGCCATCAAAATAAGAAGAAGTGCAAATCCTATATTCTGAATTACCATCTTAATTTTAATTGGAAGTTCTTTCTTGAAAATTCCTTCAAGAAGAAGAATAACAAAATGTCCACCGTCCAAAACCGGGAACGGAAGAATATTTATTATTGCCAAACTCAAACTTAACATCGCTAAGAAAAGTAGAAACGAAATTATTCCCGTATCAGCCGATTTAACTGCAATCTGGGCAATCTTTATTGGTCCGCCAAATGCCTGCTTAAATGCAATCTTTCCTGTAATAACATTTTTCAACATGCTGAAAGTTAGAGTTGTGTACTGAGCAGCATCAGCAAAGGCATGAGTAGCTGAACCGAAGAAGCTATAAGTACGGTATTCAATTTCGCCTGTGTATGCAACCGAATGACTAATACCGATCTTTCCATCTTCGGCAGGTTTCACTGAAGTGCGGACAGTATCTTTTCCTCTAAGGAGAACCACCGGAAGGTTTGTTTCCTTATTCGAAGTTACAATTTCGTTTATCTGTTCACCGTCATTAATATGTATATTATTTATTGATAGAATAGTGTCGCCGGCCTTCATCTGCGCATCTTCAGCCGGAGAATTTTTTATCACTTCAACAATATATGGCTGGGTAGTGGGATAAGGGAATAGAAAAAATCTCTTTTGAGAATTTTCCGTGATAAATTTATTAGAAATGAAAATATTTTTTTCTGCACCGTTTCTTTCTACTTTTACAGAAATATCTTTTGATTGATTGTTGAGTACTATATTATTAACTACTTCTTCCCAATCTTTAACCGGTACTCCATTTATGGATAAGATTTTATCATATGCTTGAAAGCCTGCTTTTTCCCCGGCGCTTCCATGATCTATTTTTGCAACCGTTACGGATTTTGGAACTTCCTTACCATGGAAAAAATTAATTCCCCAGAAGATCATAATAGTAAGAGTTAAATTCATCAATACGCCGGCTGTTATAACAAAAAGCTTTGGTAAAGTTTTCTTCGCTCTGAATTCGTATGGCTTTGGTTCCGTGTTCGCAAATTTGGTATCGAAACTTTCATCAACCATACCGGCTATTTTTACATAACCGCCGAGTGGAAGTAATGATAATCTATAATCTGTGTTTCCTTGTCCGTCAAAATCTTTTGGAAGGTTGCCGAATGTGAATCCCGTAAGTTTATTCCAGCCGAATAATCTTTGTCCGAATCCAATTGCAAAAACATCAACACGCATTTTGGAAAGTTTGGCTGCAGCAAAATGTCCAAACTCGTGTACAAAGACTAAGATTCCAATAGTGATAATGAAGTAGAGAAAATAATCCGCAGAGTTTACTACATTATCCAATATGTGTTTTAGAAATTCCATTCGATCCTTTAATTATATTTTTTTAGAAGAAATTCTCTTGTTCTAAAGTCGCATTCAACAATTGTTTCAAGATCGGCATCTTTATGATTGTCAATCTTGTTCAGTGCTTCGGTAATCATTTCCGGAATTTGAATAAATTTAATTTTTCCGCAAAGAAATTTTTCAACCGCAACTTCATTAGCAGCATTAAGAATACAGGAAGCAGTTCCGCCCTCTGCTATAACATCGTAAGCAATTTTAAGGCATGCAAATTTATCAAAATCCGGCTCAAAAAACGTCAATTGATTTATTTTCCTAAAGTCAGTTTGAACATGCTTAAAATAATATCTTTCAGGATAACTCAAAGCATAAATAATCGGGAGTTTCATGTCCGGTGAACTTAGCTGTGCTTTGATTGAACCGTCTATAAATTCAACCATTGAATGAATTATAGATTGAGGATGAATTATCA
The DNA here is from genome assembly GCA_026390795.1 of Ignavibacteriales bacterium. Lineage (NCBI taxonomy): Bacteria > Pseudomonadati > Ignavibacteriota > Ignavibacteria > Ignavibacteriales > Ignavibacteriales bacterium. The sequence goes on along the minus strand of JAPLFG010000003.1, from coordinate 866,915 downwards.
CTTCAATTTGTTCTTTAGTCAAATTAAAAAGCCAAAACGCTTCTATAACTTCAAGACCTTTATTCATCATTGTTGCAGAATCGATTGTTATTTTATTTCCCATCTTCCAATTAGGATGTTTTAAAGCCTCTTCAACAGTTACTTTTTTAAGATCGTTCTCACTTTTGTTTAAAAATGGTCCGCCAGATGCCGTAAGAATTATTTTTTGAATCTCTTTTTGTTCTTCTCCCTTCAAACATTGAAAGATTGCACTATGTTCCGAATCAATAGGGATTAATTCCGAGTTATATTTTTTGCAAAGATCAATTACAATTTGTCCGGCTGTAACAAGCGTTTCCTTGTTGGCAAGCGCAATTCTTTTATTCAGATTGATTGCTTCGATGGTCGGTGCTAATCCGGCAAATCCTACCATTGCAGAGACAAGTATGCCGTAATCCCCGCGTCTTGTTATCTCCAGCAATCCTTCATTCCCGGAAAGGACTTCACATTTGTTTCCAATTCTCTGTTTAAGCTCTTTCGATTTTAATTCATCTCTAACCGCAACAATTTTTGGATGAAATTCTTCTATTTGTTTTTCAAGCAGTTCAATATTAGTATTGGCAGTTAGACCGGTAATCTCAAATTCTTGAGGGAATGAACGGACTATCTCGAGTGTGTTTACACCTATTGAGCCGGTAGATCCTAAAATTAAAATTTTCTTCATTTTTTTGTAACTCATGCATTAATTCATGAGCTGGTAAATAACAGTTAAAAGAGTCTGTGAGTAATTGCCAACAGAAAATTTATCAAAACGATTATGTTGATTGACATGTTCAGTTTAAAAAGTTTATGAAGATTTTTGTAGCCGTCTTCACTCACCGCACTTTGGTTTTCCAGGTCTTTCCCAATTGCGGCTCTAACTTTTTTTGCAGTCGGAATAATAAACCCGGCAAGAATAATTAAAAGCAGAACCATTAAAATTTGTTTTGTTGCAAGCCAGTGGTTTGAGCTCATATTGAAAAAACCGTAAGCCGGATTGTTCACCACCAAAATAATTCCGGTAATTAAAATACCAAGAGCACCAATCATACCGAACAAATTCGCGAACGTTAGATAAAGATGAATGAATTTTTTCTCTCCGGCTTTCTTCTTATTGGAAATTACATATCCCTTTAAGAGAAAATCGGTGAGCATATTTATAAGCCATATACCAGCAAAAACGGCATGCAATTTTGAAATCAACATATAATCCATTAGCTATTCCTTTCAAGATTAACTAGGGTAAATATAATAAAAAGTGTCATTGAATGAATTTATGGATGAAGAGAACAGACTTGAAAAAAACTATTCAACTTTTCGGTTACCAAAATTTATTTGATAGCTGAATTTGGAATCAAACTAGCTTTAGTCTTTCTAAAGCTTCGTCAAATTCAATTAGCAATTTTTCCATCAATTCCTTAACCGGAATAATTTCTCTAATCAATCCGGCGCCTTGACCCGCTTCCATCATCCCATTCGATTCATCGCCTTCGAAGATGCCAAGGCGTTCCCGTTTTTCGCCGAGCAATTGTTTCAAAAGATTTTCATCCGCACCCGCTAATTCTGCTTTATTAACTTCTGCAGTAAATTCATTTTTGATCATTCGCGCGGCGCCTATTTTCTTCAAAACCAAAATTGTATCGTTATCCTTTGCGTGAACAACTTTCTGTTTGTAGTTAGAGTGAGCGGATGATTCCTCAGTAACCGCAAATCGTGTTCCTATTTGAACACCTTCTGCTCCAAGAGATAAAGCTGCAAGAATTCCCCGTCCGTCGGATACTCCGCCTGCGGCAATAATTGGAATTTTCAATGCATCGGCAAGTTGAGGGATCAGGCAAAAAGTTGTAATCTCATCTGCGCCGTTATGCCCGCCGGCTTCAACACCTTCTCCGACTATTGCATCACATCCAACACTTTCCGCTTTGAGTGCAAACTTAACTGAAGGCACGACATGAACGACAGTAATATCATTCTTTTTTAACTCATCAATAAATTTTCCGGGATGACCCGCAGACGAAAAAACTATTTTGACATTTTCTTCAATAACAACCTTAATCAAATCAGCAGCATCACTTCGCAATAATGGAATGTTTACGCCGAAAGGTTTATTGGTTACTGCCTTACATTTCTGAATATGTTCACGCAAAAGATCAGGTTTCATCGAACCGGAACCGATCAATCCCAATCCGCCATTGTTTGATACTGCCGATGCAAGTTTCCAACCACTCACCCAAACCATTCCTGCCTGAATGATCGGATATGTAATTCCGAAAAGCTCCGTAATTCGATTTCTAACTTTCATTTTAATCCATTAAATGATTGTAAACTTTTTCAGCATACCCAAAATGGAAAATTCAAAAGTCAAAATCCAAGACATGTATTTAAAAGTTGTAAATCATGTGTATAGTTTGATAAACGTACACCTATTAATTAAATTGCCACCGCTTATTTTAATAAAGAGGAAAAGATTGAGAGCCGTCATTCCTGCAGCCGGATTTGGCACAAGATTAAAGCCGCATACATATTCACTTCCGAAAGTTCTACTCAATGTAGGCGGGAAGCCGATTCTTGGGCATATCATTGAAAAGCTGCTTGATGAAAAAATTAACAAAGCAACTTTTATAACCGGGTATTTGGGCGAGCAGATTGTTGAGTATGTTGAAAACAATTACCCTGCTCTTCAGGCCGACTTTGTACACCAAGAAGAGATGCTGGGACTTGGCCACGCGATACAGATTGCGGTTCCGACATTTAAGGGTGAAGACATTTTCATTATTCTCGGCGATACAATATTCGATGTTGATTTGAAACCCGTTCTTAAAAAAAAAGTAAGTTCACTTGGCGTAAAAACAGTTGATGATCCTTCCCGTTTTGGTGTTGCTGTTTGCGAAGACGGAAAAATTATTAGACTAGTTGAAAAACCGAAAGAATTGATTTCCAAACTTGCTCTTGTCGGTTTGTATTACATCGCGAATACAAAATTATTAGTGGACTCATTAAACGAGCTTTTTTCGAAGAATATTAAAACAAAGGACGAATACCAGCTTACGGATGCACTTCAAATTATGATAGAGAAAGGGGAACAGATTACTACATTTCCGGTTGAAGGTTGGTACGATTGCGGAAAACCCGAAACGCTCCTATCCACGAATCAATATTTATTGACTAAACGTGGAACGAATCGGATGATAGATAATGTTGTTATAAACGATCCGGTATTTATAGCCGAGAGTGCAAATGTTAAAAACTCTGTGATCGGACCATACACAACAATTTCTGAAAATTGTGAAATTTGCGACGCGATCATTCGTAACTCGATTGTTAGTCCCGGCGCAAAGATTGGGAGAGTTATTTTAGAAGACTCTATAATTGGAAGCAATGCGATTGTAAATAGTAATTATAAAAAATTGAATACCGGTGATTCATCCGAAATAGAATTTAATTAAAACTAAATAGAGGAATAAATGTCTTACCTATTTACATCCGAATCCGTTTCTGAAGGGCATCCCGATAAAGTTTGCGATGCGATTTCCGACGGTGTATTAGATGCAATCTTTACCAAAGATCCTAAAGCCCGTGTAGCGTGCGAAACCTTTGTTACTACAGGACTAGTTGTAGTAGGCGGCGAAGTTACAACAAACGCTTACGTTGACGTTCAGGAAGTTGTTAGAACTACAATTCGGAAAATTGGTTATACAAAAGCCGAATATAAATTTGATGCTGATTCATGCGGTATATTAAATGCGATCCACTCTCAATCCCCGGATATTGCAATGGGTGTTGATACCGGCGGCGCCGGCGACCAAGGAATTATGTTTGGATTTGCTTGTGATCAAACGCCGGAATATATGCCCATGCCAATAGTATATGCGCATAAACTTATGAAACGTCTTGCTGATATTCGTAAGAAAAATTTAAAATTGATGCCGTATTTAAGACCTGATTCTAAATCTCAAGTAACAATTGAATACGATGATAATCATAAACCATTACGAGTTGACGCTGTTGTTATTTCAACTCAGCATGACGGAGATGTGAGCCAGAGAAAAATTAAAGATGATGTCATTAAACACGTTATTAAAAAAGTTATACCTGGAAAATATTTAGACAGCAAAACGAAATATTTTGTAAATCCGACCGGAAGATTTGAAATTGGGGGACCTCATGGTGACAGCGGTTTGACCGGCAGAAAAATTATTGTTGATACTTACGGCGGATGGGCTCCACACGGAGGCGGCGCATTCTCCGGTAAAGATCCTTCAAAAGTTGATCGAAGCGCTACATACGCAGCCAGACATATTGCAAAGAATGTTGTTGCAGCCCGTCTTGCAAAAGAATGTCTTGTTCAAGTCGCTTATGCAATTGGTGTTGCAGAACCGGTTTCAATTTTTGTCGATACAAGGGGCACGGGAAAAATTTCCGACAAACAAATTGCGAACATGATAAAAAAAGAAGTTGATTTAACACCGCGCGGAATTATTGAGCGTCTTAAACTTCGAAGACCAATCTATCAAAAAACATCTGCGTACGGTCACTTTGGACGTAATGATAAAGATTTCACTTGGGAACAATTAGATCTTGTGCCTACGTTCAAAAAATATTTATAATAAAAAAAGGGAACAAAATGAGTCAAGCAGCGGAAACGAAGTCTTTAAATTATAAAGTAAAAGATATTTCACTGGCAGAATGGGGAAGAAAAGAAATTCAATTAGCAGAAGCAGAAATGCCGGGACTAATGTCGTTAAGAAAACAATACGGTAAAATAAAGCCTCTCAAAAATGCAAGAATTGCCGGCTGTCTCCATATGACAATTCAAACCGCAGTTCTGATAGAAACATTAATTGAACTGGGTGCTGAAGTTCAGTGGTCTTCTTGCAATATATTTTCAACTCAAGATCATGCAGCTGCCGCAATTGCCGCTGCGGGTGTTCCGGTATTTGCTTGGAAAGGAATGAGTCTTGAAGAATTTGATTGGTGCATAGAACAAACATTATTTTTTGGCGATGATAAAAAACCATTAAACATGATTCTAGATGACGGCGGTGATTTAACAAATATGGTTCTCGATAAATTTCCGGAACTTGTCGGCGGCATCAAAGGAATTTCTGAAGAGACTACAACCGGTGTTCATCGTTTATACGATAGAGTAAAAGAGGGAACTCTTCCAATTCCTGCGTTCAACGTTAATGACTCGGTTACAAAATCAAAATTTGATAACAAGTATGGCTGCCGTGAATCATTGGTTGATGCAATCCGCAGAGCAACCGATCTTATGATGGCTGGGAAAGTTGCAGTAGTTGCCGGTTATGGCGATGTTGGAAAAGGTTCCGCTCAATCATTAAGAAGTGCGGGCGTGCGCGTAATTGTTACTGAAATTGATCCGATCTGTGCTTTGCAGGCAGCGATGGATGGTTATGAGGTTAAGAAAATTAAAAATGCAATCCCGCGTGCACAATTGATTGTTACCGCTACAGGCAATGTTGATATTATTACCGAAGAACATTTCCGGTTGATGAAAGATAAAACGGTTGTTTGCAATATCGGTCATTTCGATAATGAAATTGATATGGCCTGGTTGAATGGAAATTATGGAAAGACAAAAGACACTATCAAACCGCAGGTGGATAAATACACAATTGATGGAAAAGATATAATTGTTCTAGCCGAAGGAAGATTAGTTAACCTTGGCTGTGCAACAGGTCATCCTTCTTTTGTAATGTCTAATTCATTTACAAATCAAGTCCTTGCTCAACTCGAGCTCTGGAATAATTCCGATAAGTACGAGCATAAAGTTTATATGCTTCCTAAACATCTTGATGAACAAGTTGCAAGATTGCATTTGGATAAAATAGGTGTTGAGTTAGATGTTCTGAATGAGAAGCAGGCAAACTATATTGGAGTAAAAGTTGAAGGTCCTTATAAAGCTGATTATTACAGATACTAGGAAATAGTGTAGAGATGAAAATAAAAAACCTCCGCGTGAAGCGGAGGTTTTTTTGTATTAAGTAGTAGCAAAATTCTGAGAAGCACTTGATCCTAAAAAGTATTTACCTCTCAATTTCAACAAATCAAAAAGTGCATTTAGGAGGGTGTGAATATCCGATGGTTTGCTCAAATAAATATCACAGCCTGCGTCAAGTGCATTTATTCTGTCTTTATTAAAAGCATGGGCTGTGTAGCAAATCACCGGAATCTGTGAGTAATCCGGATTGCTCTTCATCTCTCTCGTTAAGTCGAGACCGTTTTTATCTCCCTTGATAGAAATATCCATCAAGATGATATCGTATTTTTCTCTACCCATTAAATCATAGAAAGACTCAGAGGAATCACAAATATCAACTATGAAATATTTCTTGAGAAATAGTTGAAGAAATTTTTGGTTCTCGAAATCATCTTCAGTAATAAGAAGTTTCGGTTTTATGTCCGTGGTGTTCCCCATCTTTTTTCTCCATTCAAGATTACTGTGAAAGTTGTTCCGTGATTTATTTCACTTTTTACTTTTATTTTAGCTTTGTTAATATCTATAAAGCTTTTAATCATGGAAAGACCCAGACCGGTACCGTCGTAACGTCTGGTATATCCCATTTCCTCTTGAGTAAAAGGAATAAATAGCTTGTCAATATATTCTTTTGATATTCCTTTCCCCGAATCTGAAACATCAACACAAACAGATGGACCGCTCTGGTAAATGTTCACTTTGATCCATCCTTTATCTGTGTATTTAATTGCATTATCAAACAAATTCATAAAAATTTGAGCTAATGCGTAATGATCCACAATTACTGAAACTTCTTCATTGATTGAATTGGTTAATTCTAAAGAGAGATTTTTTTCTTCCGCCATCGACAAGAATTCATTTTGAAGAGTCTTCAATAGCGAATGAAGATCTACCAATTCAAAGCGGGCATCATACCTGCCGGTTTGAAGCTGGGATACATTAAGCAGAAGATCAAAAGTTCTGTAGAGACGTTTGCTGTTATTCTTCATCGAACGCAGAATATTCGTATACTCATCCTTCTTCTCATCTTTTAATTCATCTGCTAATAAATCCGAATAGCCAACTATAACATTTAAAGGAGATCGAATTTCATGAGAGATTTGTGCGAGGAAAAATTCTTTCATCCGTTTGGCGTCTTCAGCTCTTATCAATGCTTCCTTAAGATCGCGTTCGGTATTTTTTAGATCGGTAATATCACGTCCGTAAACCTGGCAGACCTGAAATTTTGAGACACCTTCAATAATGAATTGAAAATATCTTCCGCCTAAGAGTGCAGTATCGCTGATTGTAAGGTTATTTGAAATAACTTCTTTTATATCGTGATCGTTTACAAATGGGAGTACTTTTTGAGCTTGGTCTCCCACAAGATTCTTACCCGGTAAAATATTGTGTGCGGAATTGTTTGCAAGTATAATTAATCCACTCGGGTCAAATCTGAAAACCGGGTCGGGGGAAAGTGATGCGAAAAGAGCCATCAGTTCAGCTTGTTCCAGCTTTAGGTTTTTTTCTTCTTCAAGGTGCTTCTTCTTCATTGGTATAATTATATAGCGGTAATAAATAAACGTTACCGCCATAACAATTATTATCATCAATAACGAAAGCAAAAGCGGATTCTCTATACTAAACAGAGACTCCGGTTTTATCGCTTTCGGTATAGACTGAAAAGAAGAGTCCAAAGATGATCTGGACGATTGTTGTAAGTATATAAAAAGCAAAGGCATCAGCAAACCCGAATAAAAGATTTGAAAATTTTGCAATATTTGTGAATTCAAAAGAGAGAAAAACAACAAGAAACAAACTTAACCTACCAGTCGAAACATAGTTAGTAATTAAATTTTTGAGAATGATCAATGTAATGCCTACTTCCAATAATATTCGGACCAATGTTATCTCATTTCCCTTAAGATGTAATATGGTTGGTGAGAACAAAGCCGGAGTAATTAAAAGAACCCAGATCCAATACTTTCTAAGTAATTTTTTTTCGATTAATGAAAGTAGTAAACAGTAATCAAGCAAAATTGAAATTTGACTTTGCAGTGGGGATTTTAAAACAAAAAAAAACAATAAGTTGATAGGATCCATGAATGCTAAGATTAAAAAATAAAGGAAATACTTTCCTTTAAATTGTTTAAACGGCGGTAGGAGCCAGACAATTATACTTGTAAAAAACAGTACTTTCGAAACGTCAACCGTCGTCATTCGTTAGGACACCATGGTGGACAGTCCATTGCTCTTTCAAGCGTTGCATCACCATAAGATAACGAAATTACAGAAGCTCGTACTTCTACCGTAATAAGGTCTGAAGCAGTTGCAGAAGTACTCATTGTATTTGCACCTAATTCAGAAGTCCCATGCTTACCCGTTTTTTTAGCTTTTAATAAATCTCGTATCATGCTTTTACTGAACATATACATTTTTTCATCTCTACCCATATCAACACGTTCTCTGGATAAAAAGTCCCTCTTTTCGTTTCGTATAACAACCTGGTTATTTTTTACAGTTATTAAGATATAATCTTTTCCTTTATCAAGTGCGGCTTGCAAATCAGCTACGCTTATTGTAAGCGAACCGATAACTTTACCGAATAAGATATTCGCTTCTCTTTTATCGAACATTGCTCCAATTACGCCTAATTTGCCTTGTGCGTTAGAAACTGAAGAGAACAGTATTAATAGAAGTAAAAGAGGGATAAATGACAATAATAATTTTTTCATACAATCTCCTGGCTGTTATTTTTGACATTCGCCATAATTACCCAATTATAGCGTTTATAATATATAGATTTACCACCATTCAACAAATTATTTTTTAAAAAAAACCGGGAATTTGAGCTTTACAGTAGGGGCATCTATTCTCTGTCACATTATTGGTTAATATTGAGTGCCAATCCCGGGTAATTAGAGCTTTCCCGCAACTTTGGCAATACGTGGTTTGTGCTCTCTTATCATGAATGTTTCCGACATAACAATATTTAATCCCGATATTTGAAGCGATCTTTCTTGCGTTTAATAATGTTGCCGCCGGAGTATTTTTTTTTTCAATCATTTTAAAATCGGGATGGAACGCTGTGAAGTGAATCGGAACTTCATCTCCGAGATTATTTAGAATCCATTCGCACATTAATTTAGTTTCTTCTTCAGAATCGTTTTCTCCGGGAATCATTAAATTGGTTATTTCAAACCATACATTTGTTTCGTTTTTAAGCCAGACTAGAGTATCTAAAACATCGGAGAGATGTGAGAAAGTTAACTTGTGATAAAAATTTTCTGAGAATGCTTTCAGATCAACATTAGCGGCATCAATATATTTATAAACATCTTTCCGAGCTTCTTTATCAATGTAACCGGCGGTTACCATTACTGATTTAATTCCTTCTTCACGAGCAAGTTTTGAAATATCAATAACGTACTCGCCAAAAATTACCGGGTCATTATATGTGTAAGCTATTGAAGGGACTTTGTGTTTTTTAGCAAGGGCTACAACATCTTCAGGAGATGCAGTGAGTGAGCGGACACTATCCAATTTTGATTTAGAGATCGACCAGTTCTGACAGAATTTGCAGCCGAGATTACAGCCTGCAGTTCCAAAACTTAATATTTCTGTACCGGGCAGAAAATGGTTAAGAGGTTTCTTCTCAATCGGATCGATTGCAAATCCTGTAGGTTTGCCATAACCGATTGAGTAAAGTTTGCCGTCAATATTTTGGCGGATGAAACAAAAACCAGCTTGTCCTTCACCGATTGTGCAATAACGCGGGCAAAGTGTGCAAAGAATTTTTCCATTATCTGCTTCTTTCCACCAAAGTGCGGAATGATATTTTTCTGTTTGTAAATCCATAACACATCCAATCAAAAAATTCCATCAAATTACTTCGAATCGAATCCAGTTTTCACGTACATTTTTAATCTTAAGTCCGCCTTCTGTAAATATAACTAAATCGCCAGGTGCAACAATCTTTTCTTCAAGAATTTGTTTGCGGACAATCTCAGCGGCTATGTTTCTGTTGCTAATATCTTCACAATACAAAGAGAGCACTCCCCATTTTAAAGAGAGTTTATTCATTGTATCAAAACTATCCGACACGGCAATAATAATTGAGTGCGGTCTAAATTTCGAAAGACTATTTGGAGTATTCCCTTTAGCTGTAAATGCAACAATAGCCGTTGCATTAATTTGTTTGGAAATCGAACAGATTCCTTTGTTCATGGAATCGAATAGATTTGCCTCAATAAATTCGGGTTGAGCAAAATTTATTTCTCTATCAAATTCGTAAGCGCGTTCGGCGTTAAGAATTATTTCTCCCATTAATTTTACAGCTTGCATTGGAAATTTTCCGACGGATGTTTCAGCACTGAGCATTACAACATCGGTTCCATCCCAAACCGCATTCGCTACATCGGATGCTTCGGCTCTGGTCGGAACGGGATTACTCACCATCGATTCAAGCATCTGAGTCGCGGTTATAACAAGTTTTCCTAACTCGTTACATCTTTTAATAATTCTTTTTTGAATAATCGGAACATCATATGGTTTTAACTCAACACCAAGATCGCCCCTTGCAACCATTATTCCGTCAGCGGCAATTAGAATACTTTCAAAATTTGTTACTGCTTCCGGCTTTTCGATTTTTGCTATTATCGGTTTATCGAAACCGCGGTCTTTTAACCACTTCCTCAAATCATAAATATCCGATGCGTTTCTAACGAAAGAGAGAGCAATAAAATCAACACGATGCTTCAAAGCGAATTCAAGATTGACTAAATCTAGTTCGGTGACGGATGGAGAACTGAGTTTCATACCGGGAAGATTCATTCCCTTTTTGGGCTTTAAGATTCCGCCGTTAACTACTTCGCATATTACAGATGTTTTGGTTTTCGAAATAACTTTTAAATTAATCAGACCGTCATCAATTAAAATTCTATCTCCTATTTCCGCATCCGTCGGCAGTGGTAAATATGAAGTAGAAATCTTTTGCGCCGTTCCAATTACTTTTTCATTTGTTATTTCAATTTTGTTTCCGTCGAATATTTCTATCTCCGGTTTTTCTAACTCACCGATTCTAATTTTAGGTCCTTGTAAATCAATAAGAATAGGAATTGGAAGTGATTTTGAAATGCATAATTCATTTATAGAATTAAAAACCTTTTCGAAATATTCCAGATTACCGTGAGAAAAATTAAGTCTGAACGCGTTACATCCGGCATCTATTAATGCTTCTAATTTTTCCATTGAATCCGTCGCCGGTCCAATGGTAGCAAGTATTTTCGTCTTTGCGAATTTTGTTATCATTTTTTCTTTTTACTCTTGAGTGATTTTGACTCGCCGTTTTCTTTTGCGTTGGAATTATTTTTTTTCTTCTCGGCAGGACGTAATCTTTTTCTCATTGATGTAAGTTCTTTTTCAACTTCGCCAAAGACGGTATTCGGTTCATACTTACCATTCTTCAATTTTGTGCCCGCGCGAATTCCTGTTAATATTTCAACAGCTTCTTCAACTTTTCTTACGGCATAGATATGGAATTTATTTTTTTTCACCGCATCAACCACTTCATCATCGAGCATTAAATCTTTAACATTCTGTGCGGGAATTACCACGCCTTGTTTACCGGTTAATCCTTTCGATTTGCAGACATCGAAAAATCCTTCAACCTTTTCATTCACACCACCGATCGGTTGAATTTCTCCTTTTTGATTTACAGATCCCGTAATTGCAAAAGATTGCTTGAGCGGAATATTGGAAAGGGCGGAAAGAAGAGCGCAGATTTCTGTAATTGATGCGCTGTCTCCGTCAATCATTCCATATCCTTGTTCAAAAACCAAACTTGCCGTAAATGAAAGAGGAATGCGTGTACCGAAATTTTCTCTGAAGTAGCCGGAAATTATTAACACACCTTTGTTGTGAGTGTTTCCGCTTAATCCGGATTCCCGTTCAACATTTATAATATTTCCGGTACCAAGTGAAACAGACGCAGTAATTCGTGTTGGTTTTCCAAATGCAAATTTTCCGCTTTCGTAAACAGCGAGTCCATTGATTGTTCCCACACGCATTCCATCTGTATCTATGAGTATTGTTCCATCATTAATCATTTCAGAAAGTTTGGATTCATAAAGCCCGTGCCGTTCTTTTGAGGAATTGAATGCTTCATCAACATGAAAACTTGATACCATTTTTTGTTTGTTGTCGCGCGCCCAAAAACAAGCTTCGCGTACTAGATCCGCGATGTATGCAAAACGAGTAGTCAGTTTATTTTTCTCACCTGCATAACGAGCGCCATATTCAATAATTTTTGCTATTGCAGATTTATCGAACTCTAAGAGTTTTTCCATCTGAATTAATTTCTTAATGACCATCGCGTATTCGGTCATAGTAGATTCCGAACGTTTCATCTCATAATCAAAATCGGCTTTAACCTTAAAAATTTTATTAAAGTCATCTTCGTACGAAGAGAGCATTGAATAGATATAACTGTTTCCAATCAATATTACTTTTGTGTCAACGTCAATCGGTTCCGGTTTTAATATGCTGGGTGATAGTTGATAAAGATTGGCAACGTCTTGGATTTCTAATTGTCCAAATAGTAAAACGCGTTTGAGAGTTTTCCAAACGCCCGGTTCTCCAAAAGCGTCCATAGCATTGATAATTATATATCCGCCGTTCGCACGAAGTAAGGAACCGGCTTTTATTTTTGTGAAGTCTGCGTACCAGCCGCCTTTTCCGTCACTATACTTTTCAATTGTTCCGAATAAGTTATTATATGTTGGCGATGTTTCAACAATTACCGGACATTTTTTTGTACGAGAATTATCGAGTATGATATTGAGCTCGTACTCTTTCAGATAATCAATTATAACTCCGCCGTCGGCTTCCTCGCGAGCCGGTTTCTGTCCTTTAAATACATCCAGATTAATAAGAATACTTTCGTGAACCTGGTCTAAATAATCCTTAACGGAATGAATTTTATATTTCTTCTTCAATTCCTCAAGTGTGAGTGCTATAAATTCATTAACAAACTCACCCTCAAGTTTTGCTACTCTTTCTTGGAAGTCCTGTGTGAGTTTTAAACTTTCTCTGAAAACTCTCTGAAGTTCATCCTGATAAGAAGCATATTTTGTAACAATCTCTTCTGCTTTTTCTTTTGTGATTTTTTCCGTGTGAATTAGTTCATCGAGCTGTTGAACAAAAACGGGCTGTTCATCAACCAGAGCTAAGATTTCGGGACGGGCAAGTTCACCCACTTTAACTTGACCGAGAGTGAATTTATCTTTTTTAAGTTTTTCTTCGAACTCCGTCATCATCCTCTGTTGTATTTTGCCGAATTCAGAGAATATTTGTTTCTTCTGTTTCGCAAATGGCTCGGCGGAGAGCAACTGCGGAATTTTTTCTTGTAAAAATTTAATTGAGCGCGATAAATCTTTTTTGAATTTGTTCGCCTGTCCGGCTGGAAACTGCAGCAGCATTGGTCTGTCTTCATCTTTAAAATTATTTACATATGCGTAATCATAAAGATTAGAACAATCCGGTGTTATTGATTCCAGCATCTGTTTTATTGCAGTGAATTTACCCGTGCCTGAAAGACCGGTAATAAAAATATTGTAGCCTGGGCTTTTCAATTCAACACCGAGCCGTAAGGCTTTCAACGCGCGTTCCTGTCCTACTATTCCCTCGATCGGTTTAACATTTTTTGTATTCTCAAAATCAAATACATCGGTATCGCAAGTCCATTTTAATTCTTCTGATTTTAACTCGTTCAAATTGCGGGCTTTAAGAAGTGTCATAAATAATTTCCTAGAATTAGTTGATGGAAATCCGTTTCTAAAATAATATAAAATTTATGAAAGGTGTAGGGATAACGGAAACAAATTGATTCGCCAGATTAATTTGATTTTATCGTTGCTGTAAGTTCTTGTATGCAATTTGAAGTGAAAGGTTTTATGTTTAGCTAGTTGTTTTTACGAAAAACCTTTTCCCTCGCGAGATAGAGAGAAAGGGATAACTGTATTTTAAAGAAAGAAAAAATGAAATCACCTGCTGAAATTATTATTGATTCGCTTCAATCTCTTAATGAATTAAAAGCAAAAATTATTGCCGGAACACCAAGAGAAAAAATCTATGTCTCGCCGTTTGCCGGCTCATCAAGATCTCTTTTTATAAAATCAATTTCTGAAAAAGCGAAGCAGATAGTCCTTTTGTGTCCGAGCATTCAATCCGTAAATGAAACAAAAGTTGAATTGAGCATTCTTGGCTTTGAAAATCTTGTTGTTGGCATTGATGATTTGAGTGCGGAAGTATTACAAGAAAAGCTAACTGATTTAAATGTACGGCAACACTTTATATTGGTCTCAACTTACGATCTGTTGAAAATAAAATTACCGTCGAAGAACGCGATAGATAAAAACACAACAAAAATTGAAATCGGCGGCAACTTAACGTACGATGACCTCATCGATTACTTTAATACAATTAATTACAACCGCGATAAGTATGTAGAAAATCCGGGCGATTTTGCAGTGCGCGGCTCAATAATTGATTTATGGTCTTACAGCGAAAAGCAGCCATGCCGGCTTGAATACGACGGTGATTTTCTTGAATCAATTCGGCACTTCGATCCGGAAACACAGCGCTCGCTCGATAAACTTACGTCGGTTACGGTGGCAGCTTCAATTATATCCGAAGAAGAAAATTCAAGCGATATTTTTGATTATCTCGACAATCCATTCGTCTTCGCTTCCAATTATGAATTGCAAAATCTTTTTGTAGAGAAAATCTCCGATGAAGTAGAAACAATCGAAGAAGAAATTGATGAAGATCTGAAAGAAGAGCTTTACGAAAATGATGAAAGGGAAAAGAGAAAAGAAGGAAAGAAGGAAGAAAGAAAAGAAGGAAAGAATAATTTATTAGAATCATTATTCGAGAAAAACGCGCGATGGTTGATAGAAGATGCAATTGGTCAATATGATGAACGGATAGAACTTCATTTAACTGAAGCCCCGGTGGTTAATTCTAATTTTGAATTACTCCATAATTTTCTTCAAGAATACGCAAACAAAAATTATCAAGTGATTATTGCAGTTGAAAACGAACTGCAAAGCTCACGTCTATATGAACTGCTCTCGGAATTTAAACCGGCTAATGCACCGGATAACAAAGCACTTACAGAACTTTTTGAATCGGGCAAAATTAAAATTGTAGAACTTGCTGTTAAGAATGGATTTATAGCAAAGAGCAGCAATATAGTTTTATTAACCGATTATCAAATTTTTAACAAACCGTACCGGACAAAACTTTCTTCGAAAGCGAAGTATAAAAAATCACGCGTTAAAGATTTTGCGTCAATTAAGAAAGGCGATTATGTAGTTCACGTAAATTTTGGAATTGGGCAGTACGTCGGTCTTGAAACAATTAAAATTGGTGAAGTTGAACAGGAGTCAATCAAAATTTTATATGCTGAAGGCGGAGTGGTTTATGTCAATCTGAACTATCTCTCTCTTGTAAAAAAATTCTCATCACAAGATAATGCTCCGCCAAAACTTACAGTTCTCGGAGGCGGTGAGTGGAAATCCACAAAGAAAAAAGTAAAAGCGAAAATAAAAGAAGCCGCAAAAGAGCTTATTACACTTTATGCAAAACGAAAATCCGCACAGGGCTTTTCATTCAGTGCCGATTCAATTTGGCAGAAAGAACTTGAAGCGTCATTCTTTTATGAAGATACTCCGGATCAAACAAAAGTAACGGAAGAAGTAAAACGGGATATGGAAAGTGAAAATCCGATGGACCGTTTGGTATGCGGTGATGTCGGTTTTGGTAAAACAGAAATTGCAGTGCGCGCGTCGTTCAAAGCAATCAATGATGGAAAACAAGTCGCTCTTTTAGTCCCCACAACAATTCTTGCTGAGCAACATTACAACACATTTAAAGATCGGCTCACGCAATTTCCGGTTAAAGTTGAAGCTCTATCACGGTTTCAGACAAAAGCAGAGCAAAAAGAAATTTCGAAAAAACTTGAGAATGGGCAAGTTGATTTGGTAATTGGAACTCACCGGCTTCTTTCAAAAGATATTCTCTTCAAAGATTTGGGATTACTTGTCATTGATGAAGAGCATCGTTTTGGCGTGATGGCAAAAGAAAAATTGCGTTCACTAAAAGCTAATGTTGATACATTAACATTGACAGCAACGCCGATACCCCGGACCCTAAACCTTTCGCTGCTAGGCGCACGCGATCTCTCAATCATTGCAACTCCGCCGCCAAACCGCCAGTCAATCTATACTAAGGTTGATGTGTTCGATATTCACAAGGTACGGGAGTGGGTTCTGAATGAAATTAAACGTAACGGACAAATATATTTTGTTCACGACCGAGTTCAATCAATTGAAAAAATTGCTGCCTATGTTCAAAAATATATTCCGGAAATAAAAATCGGTATTGCTCACGGGCAGATGAAACCATCTGAACTAGAAAGAGTGATTCACAATTTTCTAAATAAAAATTATCACATGCTTATCTCAACAAAAATAATTGAGTCCGGACTTGATATACCGAATGTAAATACAATCATTGTTAACCGTGCGGACCGTTTTGGTCTTGCGGAACTTCATCAACTCCGCGGAAGAGTTGGGAGAAGCGACAGGCAGGCGTATGCATATTTTCTTGTTCCGTCTCTAAATTCAATTACAAAAAAAGCAGTTAAGCGTTTGCAGGCTATTGAGGAATATACAGATGTTGGCGAAGGATTTAATTTATCAATGCGTGATCTTGAAATTCGCGGAGCGGGTAATCTACTTGGAACAGAACAAAGCGGATTCATTGATTCAATCGGGTTCGATATGTACCTCAAACTTCTTGATGAAGCAGTTGAAGAATTGAAACAGGACGAGTTTAAGGAGGTCTTTAAAGATTTGCCGCGTCAGGTGGAGCGTTCCGAACCCACAATTGATACATTCTTCGAAATTGGAATTCCAAAATTATTTATGCCGGATCAAGCAGACCGGTTAAGTTTTTACACTGCACTCTTCTCAATGATAAAAATTGAAGAGCTTGACGAAATCAAAGAAGAAATGATTGACCGCTTCGGCAAGCTTCCTCCCAACATTGAACGGCTAATACTTGCGGCGACTTTAAGATTCTATGCATCCTTTGCTCTCCTTGAACGGATTATTGTTCAGTACAACCGGATCATTATTATTCTTCCTAAAAATGAAAGAGAAAATTTCTATCAGAACAGATTTGTGCCGTTGTTGACATACATCAATTCGAATTACTCAAAAGAGATTAAATTTGTTCAGGTGAAAGAAGTTCTAAAACTGGAGATGAATAACAAATTTAATTCACCGGAAGCCGCAATGAATTTCTTAATTAAATTTTGCAAAGAAGTGATCGAAGTCATTTCATAAACTTTATCAATTTATTTCTGACTATTCTTTTTTATATTAAACTAATTAATTCAGGAAAGATATATGAGACGAATGATATTCAGAACAGTGTTTGTGGTACTTGTTCTCGCATTCATTGGAATTCAATATATAGAAGTTGACCGCACTAATCCTCCGGTGAAAGCAGATCTTGAAGCTCCAATGGAAATAAAAACTATTTTTAGAACATCTTGTTATGACTGTCATTCAAATCAAACCAAGTGGCCGTGGTACAGCAAGGTCGCGCCAATTTCCTGGATGATTATAGATGATGTGAACGACGGGAGGAAACATTTAAATTTTTCTGAATGGGGAACTCTCTTAAGTGATAAACGAGAAGAGCTAAAAAAGAAAATTTGGGAAGAGATAAGCCAAGATGAAATGCCTTTGAGTAAGTATGTTTATTTACATCCGGGTGCGTCTCTGGAAATAACTCAAAAAAATTCTCTTAAGAAGTGGCTGCAAAGCGCTAATTACTGATCGTGAAAGTATCTGCCGTATATTTTTAAGTAGATCCTTCTCGAATTGTTTTTGTTGTGATTCATTAAATAAACTTAGAAAGAAAAAATGTCCCGATTAAAAATTGGAACATGCAGTTGGAAATACGATTCATGGCGCGGAATAGTTTACTCACACGAGCCTAAAATCAACTATCTCAAAGAATATTCACAGCATTTCAACACAGTTGAAATTGATCAATGGTTTTGGTCTTTGCACGGAATTAATAAGGTTACACTTCCAAAACATGACGTTGTTAAGGCATACAGAATCTCTGTACCGAATGATTTTATATTCACAATCAAAATTCCGAATAGTATTTCGTTAACCCACCTTTACAAAGCCGAAAAATCTGATTCTCTGATTCCTAATCCTCATTTTCTTTCGCATGATCTCCTTTCTGAATTTATAAATATCATCAAGCCGATGAAAGATAATCTTGGACCGTTGATGTTTCAGTTCGAGTACTTGAACAAAGATAAAATGAAATCGCAATTCGAATTCCAAGGTTTAATGCGTGAGTTTGTTAAGCAGCTTCCGGAAGGATTTGATTTTTCGATTGAGATCAGAAATCCCGACTATCTTAACGAAGACTATTTCCGTTTTATAAGGGAACATAAACTGGGGCATGTTTTTCTGCAAGGGTATTTCATGCCGTCGATATTTGATATTTACAAACGATACAAAGATTATATAAAAGATTATGTAATTATCCGGTTGCACGGAACAGACCGTCATGGAATTGAAAACCGCTCGGGCGGAGAATGGAATAAAATTCTTGATCCGAAAGATAAAGAGCTTGAACAGGTTGTCCTGATGGTTCAAGAACTTCTGGAACGGAATGTGGATGTTTATTTGAACGTGAATAATCATTATGAGGGCTCTGCGCCGTTAACAATTCAAAAAATTAATTTTCTTTTAAATAACATATAAATCGGGAGCTCAAAATGGATCATTCTCTTATCACAACAACATTCACACTTGACGGATACAGAATTGTAAAACAACTTGGTGTTGTTAAAGGAATTGTCGTACGCTCGCGTTCTGTAATTGGAACGATAGGCGCCGGATTGCAAACAATTTTTGGAGGCAACATAACGCTATTCACAGAGCTCTGCGAAAAAACGCGCTCTGATGCTTTTGAATTAATGGTTCAGCACGGACAGGCAATTGGCGCTAATGCTCTTCTTGGTGTCCGTTACGATGCAACGGAGGTTATGGGCGGCGTTACGGAAGTTTTGTGTTACGGAACTGCAGTGGTTGTAGAACGTATATAATGAGATAAAGTTCTTAATTTGCTTTTAAAAAATTGATCGGTGACTTTAAATAAAAAGCGGTTTTTCTCATATCTAAAAACCACTCTCCAATAACCGAGAAATAATTGATCGCGATTTGGGAATTCAACTAAATAACGCACATTCCTTTGGCATAGAAGTTACTCCAATATAATCAAACAGTACAATTCAAAAATTTTGAATTATTTGGTTACTTCTATTTTTCCTTTGCAATGGGAATGGTTATGGATCATGCTAACAGTAATACCAAAACTCTTTCAGAAAAAGTAAAAGAACTCACCTCTCAGTCACCAATGATTTGTTATCAATGCGGAAAATGTTCTGCCGGATGTCCGGTTAGAGACTACATGCGTGAATCGCCCAATCATGTTTTAAGATTAGTTCAACTTGGATTTGATGAAGAAGCATTGAAGTCATCAACTTATTGGCTTTGTGCCGGATGTCTAACATGCAGTTCACGCTGCCCTCAAAATTTTGATCTCGCTAAATTTATGGATGCTATGAGGCAAATTGCATTAAAAGAGGGAATTGAAATTGGCGAGAAGGACACGGTTAAATTTCATAAAGTGTTTTTGAACCAGATTAAAAATCATGGTAAGATGTTTGAGTTTGGTTTGGCGCGTGATTACAAATTGACAACGCAAAATTTTATGCAGGATGTTGATGTTGCCCCCGAAATGTTTATCAAAGGGAAAATCAGTCTATTCCCTCACAATGTGAAAGACAAAAAGGGAATAAAAAAGATATTTGATAATATAGATTAAGAGGCAGCGAGTGAAAATTGGTTATTATCCCGGATGCTCGTTATCCGGAACAGGAAAAGAGTACGGCATTTCTTTGAGTAAAGTATTTTCTCTTCTTGATGTTCAACTTGAAGAGCTTGAAGATTGGTCATGCTGCGGTGCAACATCGGCACACGCAACAAATCATCTTCTCTCGGTGGCATTGCCAGCCCGCAATTTAATTATCGCCAAGAATCAAAAACTTTCGGAAGTAGTTGCGCCATGCGCCGCTTGCTATAATAGATTGATTGTTACACAACATGATCTCGAAACAAATCCTAAACTCGAAAAAGAAATCTCCGAAGTTCTTGGTGAGAGTGTAAACAATGGAATTTCAATAATAAATATTGTTGAATTGTTTGACCGGATCGGTAAGAATAAAATTATTGAGAAAAGAAAAAATGATTTGAAAGGAATTAAGGTCGCATGTTATTATGGATGTTTACTGGTCCGCCCATTTGAAATAACTCATTTTGATGACCCCGAAAGACCGTCATCAATGGAGGCAATAATTTCTGCAACAGGCGCAGAAACTGTTGATTGGAATTTTAAAATTGAATGCTGCGGTGGTGCGCATTCCTTTGCACATAAAGAAATTGTAGTTGATCTCTCTAAAAAAATTATTGATGATGCGCGGCTTCACTGTGCGGATGTAATTGTCGTCGCTTGTCCTATGTGCCACTCTAATCTTGATATGCGCCAGCGTGCAATGAAAAATCATCAAGAGATGCCGATACTTTATCTTACAGAGTTTCTTGGATTGGCTCTTGGCATTCACCCAAAAGAACTTGGAATTGAAATGCATTTTATTTCTAGTAATACAATGCTAGAAAAAATTGGCAAGGAGTAAATAATGAGGATTGGAGTTTTCATTTGTCATTGCGGTGAGAACATCGGTAGAACAGTTGATTGTCCGGCCGTTGCTGAAGCTGCGGGAAGATTTCCCGGAGTTGCATACGCGGTAGACAATAAATATATGTGTTCAGATCCCGGGCAGAATGTTATTAAGAATGCAATCAAAGAAAAAAATCTTGATGCCGTAGTTGTCGGTTCTTGTTCACCTCATATGCATGAAAAAACTTTTCGCAAAGCTTGTGCCGATGCTGGATTAAATCCGTATCTCTTCGAAATGGCAAACTTGCGCGAGCATTGTTCATGGGTTCATGAAGATATAATTGAAGCGACTAAGAAAGCAATTGATCTCACTCGTATTGCAGTTGAAAAAGTAAAACGTAACGCCTCTCTTGAACCAATCCGGGTTCCGGTTACAAAACGTGCGCTTGTAATTGGCGGAGGAATTTCCGGAATCCAAGCGGCTCTTGATATTGCAAATGCGGGATTCGAATGTATTCTTGTTGAGAAAGAACCGTCAATTGGCGGACACATGAGCCAGCTTTCCGAAACATTTCCAACTCTCGATTGCTCTCAATGTATTCTCACACCGCGAATGGTTGAAGTTTATCAGCATCCTAAAATAAAATTACTTACTTATTCGGAAGTTGAAAAAGTTGAAGGATTTATTGGCAACTTCAAAGTAACCATTCGTAAAAAAGCACGTTCAATAGATGAAACAAAATGTAATGGCTGTGGAAATTGTGCTCAGAAATGTCCAATCAAGAAAAAAGCTTTCAATGAATTTGATGAAGGATTATCATTCCGTTCTGCAATCTATGTTCCGTTTCCGCAAGCTGTTCCAAATATTCCGGTAATTGATAGAAGCGTTTGTACATATTATCAAACCGGAAAATGCCAGCTTTGTGTTAAAGTCTGTGGCAGAGAAGCAATCATGTTTGATCAAGAAGATGCTTTTGTTACCGAAGATGTGGGTTCGATTGTGGTTGCTACGGGCTACAAACTTTATACTATAGATAAGAAACCGGATGAGAGTGCAATTAAAGGTTATGGAGAATATGGTTACGGTAAATACAAAGATGTAATTGATGGTCTGCAGTTTGAACGAATCGCAAGCGCTTCAGGACCAACATCGGGAGAAATTCAAAGACCATCCGATAAAAAAACTCCAAAGAAAATTGTTTTCATACAGTGTGTCGGCTCACGGGATGAATCAAAAGGATTTTCATACTGCAGTAAAATATGCTGTATGTATACCGCTAAACATGCAATGCTCTACAAACACAAAGTTCATGATGGTGAAGCATATGTTTTCTATATGGACATCCGCGCCGGCGGAAAAGGTTACGATGAATTTGTAAGACGAGCAATTGAGGAAGATCATGTAAAATATATCCGCGGCAGAGTAAGCCGCATCTATGAAGAGAACGGAAAATATATTGTGAAAGGGGAAGACACACTTTTAGGTAAAGCGATTACTATTGATGCAGACATGGTTGTTCTGGCTACGGCAATGATTGCGCAGCCGAACGCTACTAAGTTAGCTCAAACAATAGGAATCTCTTATGATAAATATGGTTTCTATAATGAAGCTCATCCAAAACTTAGACCGGTAGAAGTAAGTACAGCAGGAATTTTTCTTGCCGGCGCTTGTCAATCTCCAAAAGATATTCCGGAATCTGTAGCTATGGCGTCCGCTGCCGCAGCAAAGTCGTTGGTACTATTTGGTTCAGATGTTTTAGAAAGGGAACCAACCGTTGCGCGCGTGAATGAATCAGTTTGTGCGGGATGTTTTTACTGCCAAAAAGCATGTGCATATAATGCAATTGAGAAGAAGGAAATTAGAGATAGACAAGGCAACTTGATTAAAACAATCGCATATGTTAATTCCGGATTGTGTCAAGGATGCGGTACTTGCAATGCGGTATGTCCATCGAAGGCAGTTGAACTGATCGGCTTTAATGATGAACAAATTTATGCAGAGATTAATGCGTTAGGTTAGTTATGGATGCTGCTCCTTCTTAATGCAATCAGCTAACTGCAAAGTTCGCGAAGAAGGCGCAAAGAACTCTAAGGAATTGCGTTGGATGAAAATGAGTTATCAAATACTGTAAGTTGATAAATCTCAATGTAGCAATCCTAAAAAACAGTATAAGAAGAGTTGTAAATAATTTTCAATTTTTTGCGACCTTTGCGAAAACTTAGCGTTCTTTGCGGTTTTCTTTTCAACCAATAAAGAACGTGAACAATAAAAATAAAAGTGAACAGCTATGGAAGAAAAAACTTTTGAACCGAAGATTACAGCATTTGTATGTAACTGGTGCACTTATACCGGCGCCGATCTTGCAGGTACGTCTAGGTTGAAGTATGCGACTAATATTAAAATGATTCGCGTACCATGCACGGGAAGAATTGATCCGGTTTTTATAATTAAAGCATTTGAAAAAGGCGCTGATGGAGTTTTAATCTCCGGCTGTCATCCAAACGATTGTCATTATAATACCGGAAATTTTCACGCACGGCGGCGTTGGATTCTTTTTAGTCAGCTTCTTGATTTCATCGGAATCGATTCATCGCGTTTGCATTTCTCCTGGGTTTCCGCATCAGAAGGGAAAAAGTTTGTTGACGTTGTTACTGAAGTAACAAATAAAATAAAAGAGAAAGGACCGTTTGTAAAATATGCCAAGATAAATGAGGAGTTTGTGATTCATGAATGAACTTAGAGAAAAAGCAAAAGAACTATTACAAGCAGGCACAGTAAAAGTAATTATCGGTTTTATTGAAAGCACAAATGGGACAAAACCATTCATCGCACGAACAGTTGAAGATGCAGACAAACTTGTGTTCAATAACTTTTGCGTGAACAATCTTGCAGTTTATCTTACTCGAAAAGAATATAAAAACAAAGGAACTATCGGAATAGTTGCCAAGGGCTGTGATGTAAAAGCTATAGTTCAACTCATCCAGGAAAATCAAATTAATAAAGATGATATCTATATTATTGGTATGAACTGTAACGGAGTTGTTTCGGAATTGGGAAATGAATTTAACGCCGAAACAATCGCAACTAAATGCTTGCGTTGCAGCGTCCGTACGCCACACCTTCATCATACATTACTCGGCAAGTTGGAAGATTTGCCTAAACGGGAAGACCGTAATTTTGAGACGATGCAAAAACTTGAAGCAATGACACCGGAAGAGAGATGGGATTTTTGGGAAGCGGAATTTGATAAATGCGTTAAATGTTATGCATGCCGTCAAGCTTGCCCTCTCTGTTATTGCGAAAGATGCATAGCAGATAAATCTCAACCACGATGGATCGAAAGCAGCGCCCATACGCGCGGAAATTTTTCTTGGAATATAATTCGAGCTTTTCATCTTGCAGGAAGATGCATCGGCTGCAACGAATGCGAAAGAGCATGCCCAGCGGAAATTCCGCTCTCACTTCTCAATAGAAAAATGGGAATGGTCGCCAAAAAGGAATTTGATTATACGGCGGGAATCGGTTTGGATACGCCGACACTCGTTGGAACATATAATATTAATGATAGAGAAGATTTTATAAAGTGACGAAGTCATCCCTGAAATCGAATGCTGAGTATGTCGAAGCATCGGGGGAAGGATCTGCAAATAAAATTTTTTGGATTCTTCGTCGTCCTAATAGAACTTCTCAGAATGACAAGGAGAAACTGTGGAAGAAAAGTTAATCAGCCACCAAAATTTAATTTCACTTGTGAGTGATCTGATAAAAGCTAATCACTTTGTTATCGGACAAGATGAGAAGTCTATCGGCTGGAAAAGACTTGCTGATGCTAATGAAATGAAAATCAATTACTCAGGTGTTCCATCAAACGTTTCATATAAAGAATTTATTTTTACCAAAACCGAACCGATCTTCTATTTCAAAAACAAAAAGGATGATTACGATCTCGTTGAACCGATACCAGATAACCAGAAAATAATTTTCATAGGTGCAAAACCATGTGATGCCCGCTCAATTGATATTATGAGCAAAGTTTTTAACTGGGATTACAAAGACAAATTTTTCAATCAGCGTGCGGATCGTTCGATTGTAATTGGCGTAGCGTGTAATTATCAAGATGAATTCTGTTTCTGTACTTCTGTAGGTTTAAGTCCAACAACAGAAAGTGGTTCGGATATTTTTCTAGTTCCTCTTGATGAAAATAAATATGGTTTGAGAATTATCAGCGACAAGGGGAAAGAATTCATTAAGCCGTATGAAAAATATTTGAACGATGGGAATTCTGAATTATCAAATGAAACACTTTCTAAGATTAAAAATCCCGAGGAAAGATTTGAAAGCGGAAATGTAAAAGAATGGATAACCAACAATTTTGAGAACAAATTATTTGATACAATCGGCGAAACATGTTTGGGATGCGGTCAATGTGCTTTTGTGTGTCCCGTATGCCATTGCTTCGATATAGTTGATGAAGAATGCAATTACAGCTGCGGGCGCAGAATGAAAAATTGGGATGCTTGTCAGTTCGGATTGTTCACGCTTCACGGATCCGGGCACAACCCGCGTGATAATCAAGGTAAACGGTATCGTCAACGAGTAGCTCACAAATTCAAATACTACCAAGATAAATTTGATGAAATACTTTGCACCGGATGCGGGCGATGTAGCCGCGGATGCCCTGTTGGAATTGATATTGCCGAAGTGGCAAGTGAAATAAATTTATTAGCAATGAATAAATAAACATTGTCCTATTGAGCGAGTGAAATATCCCTTAAGAAATAGTTTGGAGATTCTTTTTCCTCTCTAACGCTCGTCATCAGAATGACATAAAAGGAAATAATATGTGTGACTCAAATATTTACAAACCGGAACTGATGGAAATTACAGACATCATTGAAGAGACTTCAGATACAAAAACTTTCCGGTTGAAATTCAAAGACGAAGAGATTGCTAAAAATTTTAATTTCAAAGCGGGACAATTTGGCGAGTATTCTGTTTTTGGAGAAGGCGAATCAACATTTTGCATCGCCTCATCACCAACCCGCTCGCAATATATTGAGTGTTCATTCAAACAAATTGGGAAAGTCACTACAGCGTTAACAAGATTAAGCGTTGGTGATACAATCGGATTCCGCGGTCCTTATGGAAATTTCTTTCCTGTTGATGAGATGAAAGGGAAAAATGTTTTATTCATCGCCGGCGGAATCGGATTAGCACCGGTTAGGTGTGTGATATGGAATGTTCTGGATTTGCGAAACGAATTTAAAGATGTGACAATTGTCTATGGCGCACGTTCGTATAAAGATCTTGTTTACAAACGCGAACTAAAAGAATGGAAAAGCAGAACAGATATTAAAACAGTTGTTACTCTTGATCCCGGCGGAGAAGTTCCGGATTGGGATGGAGAAATTGGTTTTGTTCCCGCGATTGTTGAGAAGACCGCGCCTAAAGCAGAAAATACTGTTGCTATTGTTTGCGGTCCTCCGATAATGATAAAATTTACAATCCCGGTTCTGCAGAAACTCGGTTTCAAAGAAGAAAATATTATTACCACTCTAGAAAACAGAATGAAATGCGGACTAGGAAAATGCGGGCGGTGTAACGTCGGAAATGTTTACGTCTGCAAAGACGGTCCGGTATTCACATATGCTCAAATGAAAGAATTGCCTCAAGAATATTGATTAGAAAATTTCCGGTTTTTAAAACCGGAATTAAATCATTTATGATACTCCGCACAAAGTTTTATTCAAACTTTCCCCAAAAGTTTCGATAATCAAAGAAAAAGAAATTGCTAATGAAGCCTATTGATAATTCAATATCGATACTAAATATTTTTGATGAAAATCTTAAAAATGTAAAAAAAGCGAATCTAAATTCTCAATCGAAAGATTCAGTCGAGATTTCGAATACTGCCAAAGTTTACGACCGGATTGATAAATTTTTAAATTTGGGTAGACCGGACAGATTAGATGTAACGGACTTAAATGATGCAGAGAAAGAAGAATTTTTAAAGATGCTGGCTAATCTTTTAAAGCACGGAATAATTGGTTATGAAATACTGGATGTAAATGGAAAACCGGAAAAACATTTTATAGTTAATCAAATTGGAGACGAACGGATTTACGGAGCCAAACTTTACAAGAAAAATGGTTTCTACAAAAATTAGATAACAAGATTTACAAGTGTACCATGTTTCTTTGGGATACCGATTTGGTAGGTCGTATTAATTCTTTCCCGCCACCGGTCAATTGAATTCATTAATTTATTTTTTTTACCGGTGTCAGATTTCCGATCATTTATAACAATATAATATCCTTGTCCTTCAGATGAATTGCGGACTTTTTCGTAATCGTCAGTTTCAGTTAACTCAATGATATCATCAGAACTCTTCTCGTAATTGATCCTCTCTTTTTTTTGGGTTTCGTTAAATGTTTTAGTTGTATCAAACAATTTGGAGGTCGGAGTGTTTTGCTGCAAACGATAATTATAATCTTGAATTGTTTGATTCTGATCCGGTTTTTCTGAAACGATCCTATTTTTTACATCCTGAGCAGAGGATTCAAGAATTGTTTTTTTATCCAGATCAAATTTTAAAGAATTATTCTTACGGATGCCGTTAACACCTGCAATAATACTCGGGGTATTAAGAAAAGGGGAATTCGTATTTATTGAGTTAGAAATCATACATTCCAATAATTACTTATTCATAATAAGGCGAATTTTATATTAATTCAAATGATTTTTTGAATATGTGAGCTAAACCAATATTTGACGGTATTGTTTGGAAAATAGTTAAATTACTCAAGTATTTACGATAACTATGGAGAACTTTGTTGAATTCTTCCACGACAGCTTCCAAGGAAAAAAAATCAATCGCATTGACTTCTGTTATTGCCGCCGTTTTTCTTACCGGGTTCAAACTCATTATTGGATTTCTCACCGGAAGTCTTGGTATACTCTCTGAGGCACTACATTCAGCTTTGGACTTAGTGGCAGCAGTTATAACATTTTTTGCCGTAAAATTTTCCGATACACCGCCGGATGAAGATCATAACTTCGGACATGGAAAAATTGAAAACTATTCTGCACTAGTAGAAACATTGCTCCTTGTAATTACGTGTGTTTGGATTATCTATGAAGCTGTGAGAAGACTAGTTTCGCATGACGTTAAAATAGAAGTGACCATCTGGAGTTTTTTAGTTATAGTCACATCGATCGTTATTGATTTTTCCCGCTCGCGTGCGCTTTATCGAGTGGCTAAAAAACATGACAGCCAGGCTCTTGAAGCTGATGCATTGCATTTTTCAACTGATATCTGGAGTTCATCCGTTGTCTTAATCGGCTTAATCGGAGTTTCATTCAATTTTCAATATGCCGATCCAATTGCTGCATTGATTGTTGCAATAATTGTCCTCAGTGTAAGTTATCGTCTTGGCAAAAGATCATTCGATGCGCTTGTTGATAGGGCGCCGAAAGGTCTGCATGAAAGAGTAGAAGAAATTGTGAAAGAAATTCTAGAAGTAAAACAATTCCATGATTTAAAAGTACGCGAATCCGGACCCAATAAATTTGTTGAGTTAAACATTCATGTTGATCAAAATATGACGATTAATCAAGCACACGAAATTTCCCACCGCGTTGAAGAAGCAATAAGTAATAAAATAAAAAATGTCAAAGTGATGATTCACGCCGAACCGGAAAGCCATTAATAATTTTTTAGATTTATTGAACTTAGCTTATTAAGAGCACGTTAATTATTTGAGATATATCCTTAAGCAAGTGTAGGATAGTATTCTATCAACAGAATTCTTAAATTAATTATATCTTTTAAGTGGTTTGAAATTATATCTCTTATATCATTAGAAAAGAATTAAAGGAATTATAATGGACGAATTACATAATAACGGTTATGCTGAACTTGATGAAATCGAAGTCCGTGAATGGTTGGAATCTTTAGAAGCCGTTTTGCAATCCGGCGGACCGGAAAAAGTTAGAGCGCTCTTACATGATCTTGATACTTACGCTCACCAAGCGGGCGTTGATCTTCCATTCACAGCCAATACACCTTACATAAATACAATCCCGAAAGAAAAACAGCCACCGTTTCCCGGCGGAAGAGAAATGGAACGCCGTATCAAAAGTTTGGTTCGATGGAACGCAATGGCAATGGTTGTTCGTGCTAATAAAGAAGAAGCAGGAATCGGCGGACATATTTCAACTTATGCATCCGCCGCCACTCTGTATGAAATTGGTTTTAATCATTTTTTCAGAGGTAAGGACGAAAACCATGAGGCGGATATAATTTATTTTCAAGGTCATGCTTCACCCGGCATTTACGCGCGGGCATATCTTGAAGGAAGAATTTCGAAAGAACAATTGGAAAATTTTAGACGTGAACTCAAACCGGGCGGCGGACTTTCATCTTATCCACATCCTTGGCTTATGCCGGAATTCTGGCAGTTCCCAACTGTATCTATGGGACTCGGTCCACTTCAGGCAATTTATCAAGCGCGGTTCAACCGTTATTTAGAAGATCGGGGATTGAAGAAAGTAAGCGATCAAAAAGTATGGGCGTTTCTTGGTGATGGAGAAACAGATGAGCCGGAAGCGCTTGGTGCCATATCACTAGCGGCACGTGAGAAACTCGACAATTTAATTTTTGTTATAAACTGTAATTTGCAAAGACTTGATGGTCCCGTTCGTGGAAACGGAAATATTGTTCAAGAGCTTGAAGCAAATTTCCGCGGCGCAGGCTGGAATGTTATAAAAGTTATTTGGGGAAGTGATTGGGATCCTCTATTCAAAGCCGATAAAACCGGATTGCTTATTAAAAGGATGCAGGAAACACTCGATGGTGAATCTCAAAATCATGTTGTGAGAGGCGGAAAATATATCCGCGAACAATTTTTTGGTAAATATCCCGAACTTCTTAAACTGGTTGAAAAATATTCCGATGAACAGCTTGAAAAAATGAAACGCGGCGGGCACGATCCTGAAAAAGTTTATGCTGCATTCAAAGAAGCAGTTGAACACAAAGGCGCACCTACCGTTATTCTTGCAAAGACGGTAAAGGGTTACGGATTAGGAGAAGCCGGTGAAGGAAAAAACGTTACTCACTCGCAAAAAAAATTAAATGAAGATGAACTAAAAGAATTTAGATCGCGCTTTTCAATACCAATAAGCGATGACGAAATTGCAAATGCACCGTTTTTCCGTCCTGCAGATGATTCCCCTGAGATTAGATATTTACAGGAAAGAAGAAAAGTACTTGGCGGTTATGTTCCTACACGAACTGTCAACGGTCCTCCTTTTAAAACTCCTTCTGAAGAAATATTTGAAGAATTTTATTTGGGAACTGAGGGTCGCGAAGTTTCAACAACGATGGTATATGTAAAAATTCTTGCTAAACTTTTACGTGATAAAGAAATTGGGCCTTTGATTGTTCCAATCGTTCCGGATGAAGCCCGCACATTTGGCATGGAATCTTTATTTAGACAAGTCGGAATTTATTCGCACCCCGGTCAGTTATACGAACCGGTTGACCGCGATAGTTTACTATATTATAAAGAAGCAAAGAATGGACAAATTCTGGAAGAAGGAATAACTGAAGCAGGCTCAATCTCGTCTTTTATTGCCGCGGGAACTTCATATTCAACACACAGAATTAATACAATACCATTCTTTACTTTTTATTCAATGTTTGGAATGCAGCGCGTTGGAGATTTTGTTTGGGCTGCAGCAGACATGAGCTGCAAAGGATTTTTATTCGGCGCTACAGCCGGAAGAACAACTCTTGCCGGCGAAGGTCTTCAGCATCAAGACGGAAATTCTCATCTCCTTGCTTATCCCGTTCCTAATCTTGTTGCTTACGATCCGGCTTTTGCATTTGAGCTTGCTGTTATTATCCGTGACGGAATTTACCGCATGTATGAAATGCAGGAGAAAGTTTTCTATTATATAACAATAATGAATGAAAATTATCCGCAGCCGCACATGCCCGAGGGAGTGAAAGATGGAATTCTAAAAGGGATGTATAAATTTAGAGCGAGTGAACAAAAAGATCAAAAAGTAAAAGCGCATTTGCTGGGCAGCGGAACAATTCTAAATGAAGTAATTAAAGCAGCTGAGATTTTAGAGAAGGATTACAAAGTAGCAACCGATATTTGGAGTGTAACTAGTTATAAAAACTTGCATTTAGATGCTCAAGAAACAGAACGATGGAATATGTTCAATCCGGATAAAGAAAGGAAACTTCCTTATATCTCCGAGATTACGAAAAATGAAAAAGGAATATTTATTGCTGCGTCGGATTATGTCCAACTTTTGGAAGACGGGATTGCCAAATGGCTGCCAGGGCCTCTTCATTCGTTAGGTACATTTGGATTTGGAAGAAGCGAAGGAAGAAAATCTTTGCGGGATTTCTTTGAGGTGGATGCAAAGCATATTGTTTATGCAACACTTTATTCTTTGATGATTGATGGAAAGATAAAACCGGATGTGGTAAAAAAAGCTCAGAAAGAATTAAATATAAATCCGGATAAAATGAATCCGGCAAAATCATGAACAACAGAACGCTGATTTTTATGATGGTTATGATTTCTTAAGATTGATATTATGATTAATCATAAGAGATCATGATGATCTCTGTTCCATTTTTATTATTAACAATATTGGGAAGAAAATGATAGTAGATTTTAAATTACCACATCTCGGCGATGGCATCCACTCTGCGGATGTAATTAAAGTTAATGTAAAAGAGGGCGAAGAGATCAAACTGGATCAAGTTGTTATTGAGATAGAAACTGATAAAGCTACTGTTGAAGTGCCGAGTGATATCGAGGGTACCGTAAAAAAAATTTATGTGAAAGAGGGGACGAAAGCAAATGTCGGAGAACCGATTATCGGGATTGAAGTTGATAGTTCGAAATCTGAGTTGAGCACTGAAAAGAAAGAGCCTAGAGGCGAGAAGCTAGAGGTCGAACCTAGATCAAACGTTCAAGAAATGAAGATTGAAGCACCAACAATAATTAGCCAATCACTAACAACAAGCATGTATGAGTTTAGAATTCCGGTACTGGGAGAGAATATTTCATCAGCTCAAATCACAAAAGTTCTGTTAAAAGTTGGCGACCATGTTGAGCAAGATCAAATTGTTCTTGAGATAGAGACAGATAAGGCAACAGTAGAAGTGCCTTTGGAAGTTAGCGGCACGGTTAAAGAAGTAAAAGTTAAAGACGGTGATAAGGTTGCGGTTGGTTCGGTTGCTTTCGTTCTTGAAACAACTGAATTGCAAATTTCAAAAGAGGAAAAATCACCAATTGCTAAAAGTCAATCACCGACTATTGAACCCACAAAAGAACCATTTCAAAAAGTAGAACATTCACACGCTCCGTCAGTTGTTACTTTACCCCGTGATA
This sequence comes from Ignavibacteriales bacterium, assembly GCA_026390795.1. Lineage (NCBI taxonomy): Bacteria > Pseudomonadati > Ignavibacteriota > Ignavibacteria > Ignavibacteriales > Ignavibacteriales bacterium. The sequence goes on along the minus strand of JAPLFG010000003.1, from coordinate 834,664 downwards.
TTGTTCAAGTTGTTGTACCGGCCGCTCCTTCGGTCAGAAAATTTGCTAGAGAAATAGGCGTTAACGTTCATCTTGTTAAAGGAACAGGTGCCAATGGCAGGATTTCGATTGAAGATATTAAATCGTATGCTAAATCATTGAATCAACAAATTCAGTCGGGTGTGTTTACTGGCATACCAACGGGTTTTGTTAAAGAATCACTTCCCGATTTTAAAAAATGGGGTGAAATTGAACGGCAGCCGATGAGCAATATTCGCCGTAAAACATCTGAACATCTCTCTTATGCATGGAGTACAATTCCACACGTAACTCAATTTGATAAGGCAGATATTACTGAACTGGAAAAATTTAGAAAAGAAAATGCTCAGAAAGTTGTTGATGCAGGCGGAAAACTAACTGTTACGGCGATTCTTCTTAAAGTAATTTCATCTGCAATGAAAACTTTCCCGCAGTTCAACTCAAGCGTTGATACGGAGAAGAACGAAATTGTTTATAAAAAATTTATGAATATAGGTGTGGCTGTTGATACAGACCGCGGATTGTTGGTCCCGGTAATTCGTGATGTTGATAAAAAAAATATTATCGAAATAAGTATTGAGCTTGCCGGTTTATCCAAAAAAGCGCGTGATAAAAAACTTTCACTGGAAGAAATGCAGGGCGGATGTTTTACTATAAGTAACCTTGGCGGAATCGGTGGGACATATTTTGCACCGATTATTAATTCACCCGAAGTAGCTATACTCGGCGTTTCAAAATCAGCTTATGAGCCAGTTTATATCAACGGTAAATTTGAACCGCGCTTAATGATGCCTTTATCACTTTCTTACGATCACCGGATTATCGATGGAGCCGATGGAATTAGATTTTTGAAATGGGTTGTTGATGCTCTTGAAGATCTCGCGCTTTTGTCTTTGGAAGGATGATTTTACCTGAAGAATTATGTTTTGCTGCTTTTTTTTTGACTAAAAAATTTATTTCTTATAACAATTAAATTATTACAGCAATAACTTAATCCCTCCACAAGTAAGACATCTTGAAAAAGAAACCTCTATTCACCTCGTTAAAATTTTGGCTGCCGGTATATCTAGTCTCATACTGATTCCATTCAGTCTTTTGATAAAGTGAACCATAACCAAGATAAATTACCGTACCCGGTACGTAAGTAAATGATACTAGAAAGTCTGTGAGCAATTGCCGTAAATATCTGTTGTATTCAATAACACCGCGGAAGAAAAGATGCTTGTTATGCTGATAAGTTAATCTTTCTCTAAAGATCGGATACTCAAAAATCAATTCTGAATTTGAATCTCTATAAAAATCGGAATAGATAAAACTAGAGTAGGATTCTACATTATCAGAAACTTGATAAATCATAATCGCATTAATTTGGTTGCTGTAACCCTGGAATGGCTCTTGTGAATAATAAATAGCGTTTGTTCTTTTATAACCGACTGAAAAATTAATTTTATTCGAGATCAATCCTCCAAGAACAAATTGCAAACCGCCGGTTTTAAATTTTTCTCCTCCAAAAATTTCTGTAGAATATGAGTACTTTACTTTTGCGTTATATGAACCAAGAAAAAAACCTGTTGTAGAAAAATAATTGTATGTCTCCCACAAGGAACTCGGTTTATCATTTGTCTGGGCTGAGAATGCTTCTAAATCAATTCTCTGAATGATTGAAGACTCAGGATAAATTTTTGGTCCTATTAATCCGGTTAATCCAAATATTCCGGTACGTGTTATAAATCCGGTTTCAACATTAAAATCTTCGGAGACATCTTTGAGACTGAAATCGTAAGATAGATCTCTTGAATTATGATTGTAATTAAGTCCAATTGCGTGTCCGTATTTTTTCTCTGGACCGGTTGCAAATTTTGAACTTGAGTACAAACCGTTCCATTCAATTGTACTTGCGTCTGTCAATCTTATGTTGCCGTCAATTCCTAAAACATTGTTGTTACTATTTTTTGTTTCTCTACCGGTGAAAATTCCGCCCAGATAACTGTCGCCCGATAGTGCCCGTTTAAATCTAATAATTGGAATATGTGCATAATCACCATTAACAATTGATTCATCTTGAGGAAGCTCATCCATTGCGTACATTACCGCGATTGTACTTTTTGTACTTATTTTTCCGGAAAGTTTTATACCTGTCAACGGATTGACTATTGTTCTTGTGTGAACTAATGATATGATCGGATCAACTACTGAAGATTGTGTTGCAGCAAGATTGTAAATTTCATTTCCCTCAAGAAAAAAAGGTCTCTTTTCAGGGTAGTATAAAGCATATCTAAGGTTAACATCTACTTGACCCGCATCAGCTTCAATCTGACTGAAGTCAGGGTTGTAGGTACCATCAAGAATAAGGTCCGAAGTAATTCCATATTTTGCAGTAAGACTTAATTCTCCTTTATCTTCATATTTTGCTAACTGACTTTGATCCAGCTTGTATTTTTTACTGTAGGTAAAAGCCGGAAGAATTTCTAATAGAGTTGATTTTTTTAAATCATTGTAAACTACAGGACTCATCTGTGTAAGAAATGCCATTCCTTTTGCAGGATCTAGTTCCGGATAAGAATCATGTTCCGAAAATCTACTTATATATCGTTCAAAAAAGATGGACATGGTTACCGGCGATGTTCCCGAGTAACGAATACTTTTTAACGGAATACTAATCTCGATAGTATAACCGCCAGGCACTAGTTGACCGGCACTATACCAAACATAATCGGCGCTAAAATCTTCTTGTCCGGCTGCAAAACGGCTGTCCATTTGAATCCCACGCGGATTGACATAAAAAGCATAGAGAGATTGATGATCATTGAATGAATCAAGATTTATACAAACCCAGTCATCAGACCTAATGTTATCTCTATTGCCGACACTGGATTTAATTTTTGTAGGTTCACTATCATAACAATAGAAAGCGAAGTAGAGATTCTCGCTATCATAAGCGGCGTATGCAACAGTACGTTCGGTACCATCTTTACCGTAGTCGGGTGCAAATGTTTTGAACTCGGAAACAGCTAAAGCATTCTGCCAAATTAAATCATCAAGCTTCCCGTCAACTATAGGAGGTGTGTCTGTTCTAGTTGGTTTTAATTGTTCTTGAGCTTCGATTGAATAAGTAAAAGCCAGTTGTACAAAGAATAGAATCCAATTGAGCACATGAAATTTTTTCAAATAGTCACACTGCTGTTTGTGGTTGAATGATTATTCCCAATTTTTCTTTTAATCTTGAACTTAAATTTCTCAATTTATTTTGAAATACTCTAATAAAAAGAATTAATTTTTTATCTTATTTCTAAGATAAGATTATTGACCCCTTTTTACTATTTTTGTTTAGAAATATTAATAAAATGAAAGATAACCGGTAAAAATTTATGACAATAAATACACAACTAGCAATCATTGGCGGAGGACCCGGCGGATATGCAGCAGCGTTTCTTGCTGCCGATCTTGGCATGCAAGTTACTTTAATTGATCTTGAAAAGAACCCCGGCGGTGTTTGTCTTTACAGAGGATGCATTCCTTCAAAAGCTCTTCTTCATATTGCCAAGCTTATTAAAGAAGCTGAGGAAGCAAAAAAATGGGGCATCGAATTCGGCGAACCTAAAATTGATCTTGATAAACTTCGGGATTTTAAAAATGGGGTTGTTAATAAACTAACAGGCGGATTGGGGCAGCTTTCCAAACAACGCAAAGTCAATTTCATTCAAGGGAAAGCTTCGTTCATAAACTCAAACGCATTATTGGTAAATAAAATTGATGGAACAACCGACGAAGTTCAGTACGAAAAAGTTATTCTTGCAACAGGCTCTATTCCCGCAAAAGTACCGGGACTCTCAATCGATTCCCCGCGGGTTATGGATTCAACGTCAGCACTTGAATTGAATGATATTCCAAAACGATTGCTTGTAATTGGCGGAGGGTACATCGGTTTGGAATTAAGTACCGTATATGCTGCTCTGGGAAGTAAGGTTACTGTAGTTGAAATGCTTCCGGGATTATTGCCCGGAGCGGATCGAGATTTGGTAGCTGTATTAGATAAACGTGTAAAATCAATGATGGAAAATGTTTTCACGGAAACAAAAGTTGTCGAGTTAAAAGAATCCGCCAATGGAATTACTGTAAGGTTGGAAGGCGATAAAGTAACTGAGCCTGAACAAACTTTCGATAAAGTTCTAATTTCTGTCGGGCGCAAACCCGTTACAACGGGTCTTGGATTAGAAAATACAAAAGTTAAAATTGGTGAACGCGGATTTGTAACCGTTGATAAAACTTTAAAGACTGATGACCCGAGCATTTATGCAATCGGCGATATTGTTGGTAATCCCATGCTTGCGCACAAAGCTGCTGCAGAAGGTAAAGTTGCTGTCGAAGCTATTCTTGGGCACAAAGTCGCATTCGAACCAAATGCAATCCCTGCGGTTGTATTTACGGATCCGGAACTTGCATGGACCGGTATAACCGAAATTGAAGCTCGCGAAAAAGGAATTAAAGTTGAAGTCGCTAAATTTCCATGGGGTGCAAGCGGACGCGCAACTACATTGGATAGAAACGATGGAATGACTAAGTTAATCATCGAACCCGGAACAGAAAGAATTCTGGGCGTTGGAATTGTTGGTGTTGGAGCCGGTGATATGATTGCTGAGGGAACATTAGCAATTGAAATGGGCGCGGTTGTAAAAGATTTGGAATTGACAATTCATCCGCATCCAACATTATCTGAAACTATGATGGCTGCAGCGGAAGTATTTTATGGTCATGCTACGGATATGTACCGACCTAAAAGAAAGTAATTACTAAAAATTTTGGCTAAAACTTTGAAAACAAAATTTATACTTGCAATTTTTTTCTTGATCACAATTCGAATCTCGGCTCAAAATTATAATTGGGTTAAGCATGATTCTCTTGTTAAAACCGGAATAAATCAAATCTACGGTATCGAATTCGATAAAGCTGAAAAAACTTTCGACGTTGTAGTTAAAGAATATTCAACGCATCCTTCCGGAAAATTTTTTAAGGCAATGATTACTTGGTGGCGCATTCTGCTTGATATTGATAATGAAAGTTTGGATGAGAAATTTTTTAATCAGCTCGATGAATTAATTGACATGTGCGACGATATATTAGATAAGAATGAAAAAAATGTTGATGCAATGTTTTTCAAAGGTGGCGCACTTGGATTTCGCGGACAATTACGCGCCATACGGGAAAGCTGGTTCAAAGCCGCGCTTGACGGCAAAGATGGTTTGGGTTTAGTGTTTAAGTCTTACGAACTAAATCCAAAAAATGTTGATGTTCAGCTTGGTTTTGGTATATATCATTATTACGCCGATGTAATTCCCGGCCGCTATCCGGCTGTTAAACCGTTTATGGTATTCTTTCCGAAAGGAGATCGACTTAAAGGTTTGAAAGAACTTGAAAACGTCGCATGGAACGGAAGATATACCAGAATTGAATCTCGAAACTTTTTAATGAAATTAAATTTTCAGTTCGAAGAAAACATGGATGAATCAAGAAAGTGGGCAAAAATTTTGCTTAATGATTATCCGAACAATCCGTATTTTCAAAAATATTACGGTCTTACTTTTATTAAAGAGAATAATTATCATGAAGCAGCTAAAACATTTCATGATATTTATAATAAAGCCGGACACGGTATGCCTGGTTACAACAAACGATTTGATAGAGAAGCTTCTTATTATATCGGAATGGATTTTAAGCTGAAAGAAAAAGTTGATTCAGCCGCGTTTTATTTTGAAAAATCGGAAAAACTTTCCCGTGAAATGGACAAAGCAAAAGAATCCGGTTTTTTAATCAACACAGTTTTTTATCTTGGAATGTTATATGACCAGATGGGCAAGAGAGACAAAGCAATTGCTTATTACAAAGAGACGCTGGAATTAAAAGACCGTAATGATTCTCATAAATTTGCAGAGCAGTATTTAAAAACACCTTATAAAAGATAATTTAGAATTGCGAATTATCTATGCTGAATTAAATTTTCAATTATCAATTCGCAATTATCAATTGCATCTACAAACTTGTTGAAATTCCGAATCTGTGCAGTGCGCCAACAGAACCAAGCGATGAGAAGGAATAATCAACATTGTATTTATTTACAATGAATCCTAAACCGACACTAAATCCAGCCAGTCCGGCGCTTGTTGAACCGAGTTTCATCTCTTTTCTTTTTTCGTTATCGTAACCCAGACGCAGTTTTAAATTTTGTCCAACCCGTAATTCTCCGCCAAGTGTAATCTGTTTGAAACGTTCAAAGAAATTATCATATCTTTCATTTAAACGGTTGAACGACCAGAAAAATGTGAACGGAAGTTTCTCTAATCCTTTTGAAAAGCCGAGACGAATATCAAGTGGTAAATCTTCCTTTGTGTTAAAGTAATTTGAGATCTGTGAACCAAGATTCAGTACCGAAAAACCAAAATTCCATCTTAATTCCGGAATTGCATAATGTAAACCGAGATCAATAGCCGCGGCAGATGAAGAATAACTTTCAATTGATGAGTAAAGGAATTTTATATTAGCACCATAATAGAAATTTTTATCAAGCTGATTTCCATATCCAATAATAAACGCAATATCGCCGGCGCCAAAATTACCAAGCTTCATTCCATTTTCGTCTGCTCTGGTGAATGAACCGTAATTGATATATTGAATACCTGCAGCAAATCTGCCGATTCCTTCAATCTCTTTTGAGAAAGAAATACTTGCAGAATTAATATCCATCAAATGTTTTAAGAAAGAAAAAGAAACCGGTGTTCCGGTTAATAAATTTATTCCGGCAGGATTATAAAAGATTACATTTGGATCATCTCCGTTTGCTACATAACTGCCGGCAACGGCTGCTGCTCGCGGACTAGCATCTAAATGGAGAAAATCGAAAGATGACTGTGCGGATAAAATAGTTGATAACAATACAACACAAATTATTGCCCGAATGAAATGTTTATGCATAATTCTCTCAAATTGACGAGCGATTTTAAAGATTATTGACTATAAAGGCAAGGTAATACGAAACATCTTCTAGAATGATTTCTTTTGGGAACACCAATGAATTTGTTATTGTTAGAAATGTGTACAATCCGACCTTGACGGAAGGATTCTTTCACTATAAATTTCATTAGAAATAATTAGGAGTTTTGTATGAACGGTTTTAAGACTGTCATTTTGATGACTGTAATGATGGTATTGTTTATTCTTGTCGGAAGTCTTATTGGCGGCGAATCGGGTATGATGATTGCATTTGTAATCTCATTAGCAATGAATTTCGGTTCGTATTGGTTTTCGGACAAAATTGTTTTAAAAATGTACCGAGCTCAAGAAGTTACGCGCGAGCAATATCCGCAGCTTTATGATTCAGTTGAGAATTTAGCAACTCAAGCAGGCCTGCCGGTTCCAAAAGTCTACATTATGGAGAACCCGGCCCCTAATGCTTTTGCAACCGGGCGAAATCCGGAACACAGCGCGGTAGCAGTTACAACAGGTATTATGAAAATTCTTAACAAGGAAGAGCTTGAAGGAGTGATTGCACACGAATTAACACACGTTAAAAATAGAGATATACTTGTCGGCACTATAGCGGCAACTCTTGTTGGAACAATTACATTTATTGCGCGCATGGCTGGATGGGCGGCAATGTTTAGCAGCGGAAGAGGTGAAAGAGATAGAGGAAATATTTTTTCGGATTTAGCTCTGATGATTATCGCTCCGATTGCTGCGTTATTAATCCAGATGGCAATCTCAAGATCGCGCGAATATATGGCTGATGAAGGAAGTGCGCAAATTTCGGGTAAACCGCTCGCACTAGCATCAGCACTCAACAAATTGGAACGTGGAAATGAGCTTATTCCGATGACTAATGCAGGCACTTCATCTGCACACATGTTTATCGTTAATCCGTTAAACGGAAAATCTTTGATGAAACTATTTTCAACTCACCCGCCGATTGAACAGAGAATTGAACGGCTTCAAGAAATTGCCGCCGGAAGAAGATAGAATAAAATTTTATTCGAATTTAGAATGTAATGCCGGACATGTTCCGGCATCTGTTCTAAATAAATGAATACCCGATTTAGATTGGATAGCATTTTTTCCAACGCATCAAACAATTTTCTAATTGAAATTACTTTGACTAATCTCTAATTTGAAAACGGTACTAACAAAATTCATGTGATTAATTGAAAACAAAATTCTCCGCCGTTTCTATTTTATTTTTTATTCCTATTTTATTTCTGAATGCACAAACACAGAATAATATCGATGTAATTTATAATTTAATTGAACGCTCGGTTGCACAAGCCGATTCACTACTCGGAGGAAAACAAGCAATAAATTTATCTGTAACTACTGCGGCTCCGCTTGAAATTCTAAAACCCAAAGTGCTTCAGTTATTCAGTAATCGGGGTTACTTACTTACAGCGTCAGGTGCCGAATCTGCAATTCCTGTTAATTATACTATCACTTCTGCAACCGTTGAATACAATAATTCTTTTACCAATGGATTCTTTGGCAATATTGGACTTGAAAGAAAATTGACGTTAAAAGGGTCTTTCAATGTTGTGGAGTCTGGTCAAATCATAAAACCGGTTGAGTTTACAGAAAGTGTTACAGATACTGTAAAACTAGATGAGATTTCAAACCTTGAAAATAAGTCTATTCCATTCACCCAGGGGCAAATTCCATCAGAGCCGCTGCTTTCAACTTTTTGGGAACCGATTATTGTTGTTGGAACTCTAATCGTTACAGTTATTTTGCTTTTTACGGTCAGAAGCAAATAACTACAATTAGCTATTTTACAGCTACCCTATTTTGTTTATTTTTACATCGTCTTAAAAAGCGAGGAAACTGTTTTGCACAATCGAAAAATAATTATTTCTGTTTTAATAGGACTAATATTTGTTTACGCATGTTCCAGTTCTGTTGATACAAGCAAATTCAATGCAGAAGATTACTACAACTATGCCTATAAACTTTATACGCAAGAAGATTATGAAGAAGCAATTTCAAATTTTCAAAATTTTCTGCTGCAGTATTCAGGCAGCGCATATAATGATGATGCTCAATTCTATTTAGGAATGACTTATCATAAAAGGAAACAATTTCTTCTTGCTGCCTATGAATTCAGCAAACTGATCAAAAATATTCCGGCAAGTCCTTTTGTACCTGAAGCGCAATATATGCTGGCTGAATCGTATTTTCAGCTTTCGCCGCCTTATCAGCTAGATCAGGCTTACACCAAAAAAGCTATTGAAGAATTTCAAGCGTTCATAGATTTCTTTCCGGCAAATCCAAAAGTGGAAGAAGCTGAAAGTAAAATACAATCACTCACTGAAAAACTTGCAGAAAAAGATTATATGAGCGGGATGATTTATCAAAAGATGGAATACGAAAGAGCTGCAATGAAATCTTACGCTATGGTTGCGGAAACTTATCATGATACCAAATTTGCACCGCTCGCTCTTTACAACAAAATATTATTGGAAGTAAAGAAAAATATGAATAACGAAGCGGTCGCAGATGTTAATTTATTCTTGAGCCGCTATCCAAATGATTCTAATGCAAAAGAACTTCAATCTATAGAGTCGAAGCTTTCGGGTAGTAAATGAACTTTGAAAGAAGAAAAAAGAAAGTAAGCGAATCAATTGTTACGATGACGGAACTCGTTTTGCCGCACTACACAAATCAGCTTGGCAATTTGTTGGGCGGTCAATTGATGCACTGGATTGACATATGCGCCGCTTTAGCGTCGGCTAAACATTCACAGCGAATTTGCGTTACTGCTTCGGTTGATAGAATTGATTTTCATCATCCGATTAAACTTGGCAATGTTGTAACATTGATCGCATCTGTAAATCGTGCATTCAGAACTTCGATGGAAGTCGGGGTAACAGTTTTTGCGGAATCTCATATTGAAGGTACGCGTATTCTTACGAATACGGCATATTTAACTTTTGTTAGCGTAGATGAAAACGGAAAACCGGTTGATACAAATGAAATTGTTCCGGAAACAGATGATGAAAAAAGAAGATTTGAAGAAGCACTTCAACGAAGAAAAAACCGCCTCGGTAACTGAAAAAGTATTTATTGTTTCAGTTTTTATTTCCTTCCTTTATCTGTCAAGCATATCAGCACAAATTCCAATTAATGGTTTTTGCAGATATAGAGAATTTGCTGCAAAAATTAATTATTCAAAAATTTTGCCGATTGATTACAATTCGGATGGCTATAGAGATTTGCTGATTTATAATCAATCAAACAATAAATACGCTACTCTCATTTCGGATCCAAAATCAAATTTTGGTAATGCTTCAGAAAAATTTTCTTCATTCTCCCTTGAAAGTATTCACCCTTTCGGCAGCGGAACTTCAGAAAAGAGATTTTTAATCGCTTCACCTAAAACTAGACAAGTTGCTCTTGCTGCATTTTCTAAAAATGGTATGATGTTCTCTTCAAGCAAAATAAAATTTCAAGGTTTTCCTTCAACCATAGACGTTAGCGATATTGAAGGTGACGGAAAACCGGAAGGACTTGTATGCGGCAGCACACTTGATGGATTATATTTGCTGCATGAAAAAAACAGAACATTAAAGGAAACTAAAATAATTGAGGGGAAAGCTTTTTCTTCTGCAAGTTTCATAGATCTCGATTATGATTCATTCGTTGATATTGCCGCGATAGACCAGTTGTCAAACTCAATAATTCTTTACTATAATGATAAATCCGGAAATTTCAGAGAATTGCGATCAATTGGTCTATATGAGGATGTTTGTGAATTCAAAACATCCGATTTAAATTCCGATGGTTTCACCGATCTAATCTATGTTCGAGGCAATCGGTTTGAAGTTCTTCTTGGCGATTCTGTTTCATCATTTCAGAAAAAAATATTTATTGATAATCCGGTTAAACCCGATAAATATTCGATACTTGATTTTAACGGTGATGGTTTTAATGATATTGCCTTTATAAATATTAAAACCGGTTCGCTTTATATCTCTTTTGCACAAGGAACAAATAAATTTTATCCGCCTGTTTTATATATGAAGAAAAACGGTTTAACTGATATCTCCGCATACATAGATAGGGCAGGTAAAAAATTGGTAGTGCTTAGTTCAGACGGTAAAGTATATCTAATCAATACAATTGGTCTTGAAGATTCATTATTTTCAATAACTGCCGGCAACAATCCTATAGATCCGCATACTTTCGATTTTATGAATGATGGTTTTCAAGATTTCTGTTTTATAGATGAAGGCGAACAATCATTAAAATTATTTATGAGCGAGCGTAGAAATTTATTTAGGATCTACTTTTCAATTCCTTTGGCGGTTAACAGCTCAAATATTTTGGTTGATGACTTCCAACCGAAAATAAAAACGTTTTACTGTTATTCTAAAGGCGGACGTACTTTAGAAATAATTAAAATGAATTTTGAAAGCAATAAATACACTAAGCTTGATCTATATACTGATAAACCAATCGAAGACATGAAGTTAAGTCAAGATAGGCTGAAAGACCGGCAGACTCTTTATATTCTCTGCAAGGAAGGAAATGACCTTTTCTTGGAAAATTTTGAAATCAGAAATTTTCGAACAGCATCTTCGGCTATTTATCCGATTGGTTCAAACATAGATAAAGCCTGGCTCTCGTTCGGGGTTTACAGAGACATCTACACACTCTCGAGATACAACAATAAAGTCACTCTGAATAAAATTGTTTTTGATAAAAAAATTATTGAAAGAAAAACTCTGCTAAGTTTTGATATAACTTCCAACGATAAGTTGAGCTACAATCTTATCTGCTTTAAGGAAGCACTTATTCGATTTAAACCGGCAGCAGCCATAATAACGGTAAACAATAAATCAACTCTATATTATATCATAAATGATCGGGTTACAAAATACCCGTTGAAAAATCCGGCTGCACAAAATACATTGCTGAAGTATTCTTTAAATGAAAATAGCGATGAACCGACTATTTATTACAACGATTTGAAGAGAAATAAACTGCACGGCATTACAATACAAAATTCAAATGGCGCCTCAGCGGATAAGGAATTGATTGAATTCAATGAGGCCAATAATTATCTTGTTACAAGATTATATGGAATAAAGACATTTTTAATTTACTCGAACATTTTACAGAACACATTATCTTTCGAAAAGCTCTGATGAAGAAATTTTCACTCCTTCTCTTTTTTATCCCTGTTCTGATTACATCCGCGCAGAATTTGGACTCATTGTATAATAGATTTATGCAAGTTAAAGGTATTACACAAAGTATCAATCAACAGACCGTCTCCACACAAAATGAACCGATCAAATGTTCTTTCGGAATTGTGGCCCAAGTAAGACTTAATTACGATAAATTTACTGCATTACAGAAAAAATCGATCAGCAAACTGCTTGATAGACCTTTAACCGATACAAGTTTTGTGTCTCCTAAAAATAAATTCCGCATTCATTTTAATAAAGCAGGAAATGATGTACCGGGTTATGATCTGAACGAATTAGCCAAAGCTGCTGATTCTTCCTACAATTACGAAGTCAATATTCTTGGTTATCTGCTCCCGCCAAAAGATTCTGGTAAAGGAGGGGATGATCTTTATGATATTTATATTCAAAATCTTGCAAGTGATTATGGTTATACACAACCTGAAGATCAAATTACTAACCTTACTTACACAAGTTATATGGTAATAGATAATGATTATTCTGGGAATAATTATTACACGCATGGTATAAATGGCGGACGCGTAACTGTTGCACACGAATTTCACCATGCAATTCAGATTGGCAATTACGGTTTTTTCGATAAAGATGTATTCTATCATGAGATAACATCAACCGCTATGGAAGAGTTTGTCTTTAATGATATCAATGATTATTACTTTTATATAGATTCGTATTTTAGAAATCCACAACGCACATTTTCCGCTAACGACGGTTACAATCTTGCAATATGGAATATATTTTTGCGCGATCGGTTTGGCGTTAATATCATAAAGAGAATCTGGGAATTGATGAGGGGAGAACGGGCATTAAAAGCAATTGCCGATGCTATTATAGAATCGGGCTCAACATTCAAAGCAGAATTTAATACTTTCGGTTTGTGGACATACTTTACTGATACCCGCGCAGTACCGAATAAATATTTTAAAGAAGCTTCCAATTATCATAACCTTATTACTCCGTTAATGGTTACCGATTTTACAAATACCCCTTCATCAATAAACGTCACTTCGGAAGCAGTCTCGAATAATTTTTTACAATTCAATGATAATACTACAAGTACGGGTAGTGTGTTGGTTTCGCTGATAAGCAATTGCGATATAAACGGTGGTATCACTTCACCGGTTACAAGCACATCTTTTGTTTATACACTTTCTTCGCAGCCGATAAACAATGGGAAAAAAATTATTGACGGATACTACTCCAAGCTTGAAAGTCAAAACGGGTTTCTTTTTTCCGAATCGAATATTTTGAATGATGTACCTATAAGTGAAGGGCAAATTTCAACCGAAGAGATTGATTATCCGTTTCCTCAGCCATTTCGATATTCCACAAACTCACTCATTTATTTTCCGACCTCTAGCAGCGAAAATGGAATTGCTGAACTTTATATTTATTCTGTTGATATGACTTTGGTTTATTCAATTACTAAACGTATTCTTGTCTCCGATAAAATTGTGATTAGCTGGGATGCTCATGATAAAAACGGCAATAAACTTGCCACCGAAGTTTATATTTATGTTACTAAATCGGGCGACAAAATTAAAAAAGGAAAATTCGTAATTTATAATGATTGATTATACAGTTGAGCTAAATAATCTTATCAAATTCTTCGGAAGAAGATTGATCTTCGACGGAATCAATTTTTCTTTTTCATCTCGAAATGTTTACGGAATTTCAGGTCCGAACGGATCTGGGAAGTCGACACTTGTTAAAATAATTGCCGATTTGATCTCGTCAACCCGGGGTAAAGTAGTTCATAAATACGGTGAAAAAATTATTGAGCCGGAAGATCTTCACAATTTTCTTGGCTTTGTATCGCCTTATCTTTTCCTATATGATGAGTTTACCGCAGAGGAAAACTTGATTTACTCGGCTAATATTCGCGGAATAAAATTCAACAAAGAGCGATCCGATTATTTTTTTGGTGCACTAAACCTTTTTGAAAGAAGAAACGATTTAGTGCGCGGGTATTCATCCGGAATGAAGCAGAGATTAAAATTTATTTTTGCACTTTTACATGAGCCGCAGTTAATAATTTTAGATGAACCCACATCAAACCTTGATAATTCCGGTAAAGAAATTGTATATAAGATTATTAAGGAAGAATCAAAAAAGAATCTAATTGTAATTGCATCAAACGAAGATTCAGATCTTGAACTATGCACTGAAGTTATTGACCTGGAAAAATTTAAGAAGCAGACGGGCAAATGAAAGCATTCGCACTATTCAAAAAAGATTGGCAATCGGAACTGCGTACACGTTATGCAATTAATGCTCTCGCTATGTTTATTCTTGTTACAATCAGTGTTATAATGTTTTCAATCGGTAATGAAAAGATTACAGAATATTTAACAGGCGGTTTGTTGTGGGTTGTGATATTTTTCTCTGCAATGTCCGGTCTTTCCCGTGCGTTTGTCTCGGAAGAAGAGCGGGGAACATCAATGACGCTCCATCTTCTCGCTTCTCCTTCAACAATATTTTCCGGTAAACTTATTTTTAATCTCTTATTAGTCTTCTTGATGAATTTTGTCATCACATTTCTTTTTTCAATTCTCTTCACATCATTTATCATAAAAAATATTTCACTCTTTGCTATTGCATTTCTGTTTGGAAATATCGGCATCGCCATTTCATCTACTATTATAGCGGCAATAATTTCCAAAGCAAGTTCCAAGGGAACTCTTTACCCGGTACTTTCATTTCCAATTCTTTTGCCTCTTATTTTAACTCTGCTTGAATTAACAAAATTCGCCATGGATGGAAATTCAGTCAGCGGGTCGCTGGTGGAAATCCTAGTCTTGATCTGTTACGATGTAATAATGGGGACGGCTTCTTACCTTTTATTCGAGTTTATCTGGAAAGAATAGAATAATCCTTACAATCAAGCGTTCCGTAAATCAATATGCAGTTTTGAATTGTCTTCTCTGTATAAAGTAAAGAAAATAGCAATCAAAATTTCGAATGCCCCAGTAGCGACGAAATAAATTGCACCAGTTTGAAGAGAAATTAATACTGCCGACGTTTTTAAAATAATTGAAATTTCTTCTAACAAAAGAAAAAGATGAAAAACATTTACTTTGCCGCTGTTTGCTATAAACATAAAAGTTCTTTTGATAAAGAAATATGTAATTATTATGTGACCCAATATCATTAAAGAAAAATAAAAACGATGATCAGAGAAAAATGAGAAGAGGCATAATGATAAAACTACGACAATCAAAATTCTGATAGACTTTTTATTTTTGAAAGGCCATAAAACAGAAAGCATTAGTAAAAAATTTGAAAGGATGTATACCGGATTATTAGATGTAAACATAATTAGTGGACGAATTATTAATACTACTGGATCTGTCAATGCAAATACAAAGAAATACCAGAACAATTTCGTTTTATATTGCTTTATTGCTGGGAATATCCAGAAAAAGATCGAAAGATAAATAACGATATTGTTAATTTTCATGAGTCTTCTCAAGCGTTCCGTAAATCAATTTGCAGTTTTGTATTGTCTTCTTTGTATATAGTAAAGAAGATAGCAATCAAAATTTCGAAAGTCCCTGTAGCGAAGAAATAAATTGTACCGGTTTTGAGTGATATTAATAATGCCACTAATTTCAAAATTATTGAAATCTCCTCTAACAAAAGAAACAGCTGAAAGAAATTTACTTTGCCGCTGTTAGCAGAGAAAATGAACGTTCTTTTTATGAAGAAATAAGAAATAATTAAATGAATCAATAGATGAAGATAAATCGAGAAAAACTTCACTTCAGTAAACGAAACTAATAAAAGTAATAAAATCGCAGCAGTTAAAATTCTTATCGACTTTTTATTCTTGAAAGGCCATAAAACAGAAAGCATAAGTAAAAAATTAAAAATTGGATACAGATAAATATGGGTAAAATGCATAACTATTGCATTCAGTGGATCCATGAATGCAAAAACAAGAAAATACCAGAACAATTCCGTTTTATATTGTCTTACAGCCGGGAAAATCCAGAAAAACATTGAGAGATATAAAAGTATATATTGAATTTTCATGAGTGTTCTCAGGCGCTTCGTAAATCAATATGCAGTTTTGGATTGTCTTCTCTGTATAGAGTAAAAAATATAGCAATCAAAATTTCGAATGCAGTTGTAGTATAGGAATAGACTGGCCCAGTTTCTACTGATATTAATGAAGCTGATATTTTTAAAATAATCGAAATTTCTTCTAACAAAAGAAAAAGATGAAAGATATTTACTTTACCACAATTTGCAGTAAACGAAAAAGTTCTTTTGATGAAGAAATAAACAATAATTGTATGAATCGAGATCGTTAATGTTAGATAGAAAATTCTGTCAGAAAAGTATGAATATAGTACTAATGATAAAACCACTGCAATCAAAATTCTGATCGACTTTTTGTACTTAAATGACCATAAGACAGAAAGCATGAGTAAAAAAGTAAAAAGAAGTTCTATTCTGGTATGCTTAATGTTCGAAATTATTATTATTGTGATAGGGTCCATCATCGCATAAATTAGAAAGTACAAAAACAAATTTGTTTTAAATTGTTTAACAGCGGGGAAAATCCAGAAAAACATTGAGAGGCTTACAATTACAAAATAGATTGTCATAAGCGGTTTTCTTATTCTTCAAACAATTTGTTTATCATAGAGTAACGAACCGCATATGAAATCAATTCGGGGAGCGATTTAATTTGAAGACGCTGCATTATACGCGAGCGGTAGTAATCAATAGTTTTCTTGCTCACCTTGAATTGGTCGGCAATCTCCTGGCTTGTCATTCCTTTGCTTATATATTCCAAAATATTTCTGTCTTTCATGTTGAGTTGATTAAAACTTTCCAGATCGGTAGAAACAAGCATTCTATATTTCTTTTCCAGTTCTATTATTTTTTCTTCGTTAAGTGTAACGCCAAAGTACCGTTTGTTTGAGTAAACAATCTTAATCGCATGAATTAACTCTCCCTTCATGGTATTCTTACTCAACAAACCTTTTGCGCCACTCTTTAATGCGTAAAAAACATATTCATCGCTGTCATACATTGACAGCATAAGCGCTTTAACATCTTCATGCTTTTTCTTAATTGTTTTGATAGCTTCAATTCCGTTTATTCCGGGCATGGAGATATCAACAAGTATCACATCGGGATTAACCTCTGAATATTTCTCAATTAGGTCGTTACCGTTTTCCACTTCGGAAACAATAAGAATTTCTTCAACATCCTCTAACAGCGATATTATTCCGCTGCGAAAGAGTTTATGATCATCTGCTATTATAATGCGTATTGGTTTTGATTCTGCCATATTAAGTCGTTCCTCATAGGAATTTCAATTACAATCAATGTTCCGCTTTCGGGGGATGATTCAATTTTCAACTGACCTTGATATGATTCAACCCTTTCTCTCATATTAATTAATCCCAGACCGTGTAAAGTATTTTTTCTAGAGTTAACTTCTTCAACATCAAATCCTTTGCCGTTATCCGATATGATCAATCTTAAAGATTGCATTGAGATAACCAATTGAATGCTGAAATTTGTTGCTTTCGAGTATTTCAAAATGTTTGTTATAGATTCTTGAACAATTCTGTACAGGTAAATTTCTAATTTGCTTTCTAAACGATATTCTCCTCCGACAACATTCACTTCGGCAACTAAGCCGGTTTCTGTAACGACTCTGTCAACGAGGTATTTCAAAGCAAATCCAAGTCCCATTTCCTCTAACATCTTTGGCTTTAAATCGTAAGAAATAGTTTTCAATTCAAGAATCGTATCCTCCAAAGTATCTACAATACTTTGGTAGTTCATTCTCTGTGCCGGGCTGGTATCTTTTTCGCTCAGTCTAAGTAATTTTATTCTTAACATTGATAAGCTTTGTCCAATCCCATCATGAAGTCCGCTGGCAATTCTCTGTCTTTCTTTCTCAATTAAATTTTGAAGATGGTCCGATAAATCGCGCAATTTATTTTGCGACTCTATTAATTTTTCCTGATAGGTTTTAATATCCGTTATATCGTGGAAATAGATATGGGTAATATCCAAACTCGGTTCACTTCTATAAAGTACTGAGAAAATTCTATTATCGATTGTATATGTTAAAAGATTACTCTGGTTTTCATTTAAATTGGAACCGGGAACGAAATTAACGAAAGGAAGAACATCATTTACTTTTTTCCCCTTCAATTCAAAAGTTGATAAGACCTTCTGTGCAGCTTTATTTGTCTCAATAATTGTTCCTGTCGAATCGATTCTTATTAACGGGTCAGGATCTAATTGGGCAAATAATGCCATTAATTTTGCGGACTGGAGTTCAATATTCTCTTTTTCAATTTTGTATTTAGAAATTGAAGGATTGATCAAATATTTATAAACGAAAAATATCAAACTAAAAAAAGCTACTACAATGATGATAGAAAGGTAGATTGGGTTAGCGGGGTCGAATAATGACTTGATTAGATCGTTAAGACTCATATAACACTTTGTTAATTTTAAGATAAATCTCAACGATAAAGGCCATAACAACTATTTCCTTCCCTAATAAGGTCACACTATTCTTTTTATTGGCATGAATAATTTCTTCTCAAATATAAATTATTCTCACTAAAAGTAAATGTCTATTATTAAAACTCACCAAATATACAAATCCTGTTAATTTCGATGATAGTTTAGTTGGTTTATTAGTTTCCTATTATGTAAATTTACTTTTGAGAGCAGGTTTGCATTATAAATCATTTGCATTTCATAGTGTATATTTGCGCTGCAAGTTAATTCATTTTGTTGAAAATTCATTTAGGGTTTTTAGTGATCTATTGGGATGTAAACCCCGACATTTTTTCAATTGGCCCCATCACTATTAGATGGTACGGTCTTTTTTTCGCAATGTCTTTCCTGGTCGGCTATCAAATAATGCTCGTCATATTCAATAAAGAGAAGAAAAGTGAGCAGGATCTAAATGACTTGGTTTGGATAATGATTCTTGGAACTGTACTTGGTGCCCGAATTGGGCATTGTTTCTTCTATAACCCATCATATTATCTTAAACATCCGGAAGAAATTCTGCAAATTTGGAAAGGCGGACTAGCAAGTCACGGCGCGGCGATTGGAATTATGATAGCCATTTATTTTTACGTTAGAAAAAGAAAAGAAATGACTTATCTATGGATTTTCGACCGCGTAGTAATTACGGTTGCCTTGGCTGGATTCTTTATACGAATGGGTAATCTTTTTAACTCGGAAATAATTGGTAAACCAACAAATTCCACTTGGGGATTTGTATTTACTTCAGTTGACATGATACCTCGTCATCCAGCACAACTCTATGAATCAATCGCATATCTATTCATCTTTTTCTTTCTGTTTTGGTATTATTTCCATAAGGAAGGAAAATTTAAGCCGGGATTACTTTTCGGGTTATTTCTTGTTCTGATTTTTTCATTTAGATTTTTTGTCGAATTTTTTAAAGAAGATCAATCGCCATTCGAAGCCGGAATGTTCCTTAACATGGGCCAACTTCTTAGTATTCCTCTAGTTATCTTAGGAATTTATCTTCTCTTACGAAAAGAGAAAAAAGTAATTAGAATTCAATAACACATTGAAAGTTTGATATGAACAATAAATTATCCGTTAAACGGATCGCTCTTTTTTTTATTCTCCCATTATTTATTTTATTTACCGCTTCAACACAGAAAAAAAACTATAATCCAGAAGCCGATACACTTCGATTTGCCGGTGAAAATCATCTGCGCAATATCCGTCAGTTAACTTTTGGCGGTAACAATGCGGAGGCATATTGGAGTTTTGACAGCAAACAGTTAACGTTTCAGAGCGATTGGAAAGAAATTAACAGCCAGCCGTGCGATCAAATTTTCAAAATGAACATTGACGGCTCTTCGCTCGAAAACGGAAAACATTATATGCTTGTTTCAACCGGGGAAGGGAGAACTACTTGCAGTTACTTTTTAAAAGATGGAAGAATTATTTACTCCTCCACACATGCTGCCGATGATAAATGTCCGGAATCAAAAATGTTTTCCGGTGGAAGATATGTTTGGCCAATTTATAAGACCTACGATATTTATATGGCAAATAAAGATGGCTCTAATCCAAAAGTTTTAATAGGCGGCGAAGGTTATGACGCTGAAGCGACTGTTTCTCCCAATGGTAAATATATTATTTTTACTTCCACTCGATCCGGCGATTTAGAATTATGGCGTTATGAAATTAAAACTAAAAAATATTTACAGCTTACAAATACACTTGGTTATGATGGCGGCGCTTTCTTTTCGAGAGATTCGAAACATATAGTTTGGCGTGCAAGTCGCCCGCAAGGTCAAGAAGCAGAAACTTACAAGAAACTTCTCGCGGATGGTTATGTTGAACCGAAAGAGTTAAATATTTTTATGGCGGATATCGACGGAAAAAACGTTAAACAAGTAACTAATCTGCCGGGAGCTAATTGGGCACCGTTTTTTCATCCTGACGGCAAAAGAATATTGTTCTGCTCAAATCATCATACACTTGATAAGGGCGGACGAATTTTTGATGTGTTTATGATAAATATTGACGGAACCGGTCTAGAGAAAATTACAAACTCAGAAACATTTGACGCATTCCCAATGTTTTCTTATGACGGTAAAAAATTGGTTTTTTGTTCGAATAGACAATCGGATAGAAAGCCGACACACGATACGAACGTATTTGTTGCCGATTGGATTGAAAATCCTGAAGAGGTTGATCTTAATTTTAAATCACTAAAATAAATTCGCTGCCGATTGGCGGTAATAAGATATGACTGAAAAAGAGTTTGCACAAAGCTGGATTGACATTGTAAAAAAGGAACTGAAATCATTTCCTGATGATTTTCTTAAGGATACTGAATGTGAGGTTATTTCATTACCGGGAAAACTGTTATTTCTTCCCCCTCCTTTTTTCAATAACTATCAAATAACCGATGAAACAGGAGAAACATATATTTCAACGGACGATCATTTCAAAGCAAAATATATTCTTTATGGAAACAGAACAAAACCGGCTAATCTAAAATTACCGCTAAGGGATCTTCATATTTATGAAACTGTACGCGACTATGAAAAACATTTGGACTCATTTCTGAAGGATATGGAAAAAGATTTCAAGCAAACATTTCCTAATTCAAAAGGTTTCAAACGTATTTCACTTCAGGTTTTTAATTCATTAAATCTTACGCGTTTATAACTTGATCGAACTAAGCAGCAACATTACAAATTATATTCTTGATCATTTTGGCAAAACCTATCTTAACCGCTATACAGAATATCACAGCAGCGCTTATAAACCATATCTAAGAATTTCACCATTTGCCGATAAAGAGAATCTGATTGAGCAATTGGAAAGATATGGTATTACACTTGAATCGATCAAGAATCTTACAAGCGCATACCGTATCGTTTCCGGTAGTGATGTTGTAAGCAAAACGTTGGAGTTTATTCTAGGTAAATATTATATCCAAAGTTTATCATCAATGATACCAGCACTGGTCTTAAATCCGCGTGAAAATGAAGCTGTTTTAGATTTGTGTGCGGCACCCGGTTCAAAGACAACACAACTTGCTGAATTGATGAACAACAGAGGAACTCTTATTGCAAATGAAATATCTACTGAACGATTGAAGAGTTTAGTTTTTAATGTAGATAAAATGAGTCTTGTTAATGTTGGAATTCTACACGGCAAAGGGGAATTATTAAGCCGGCAATTTGAAAACCGGTTCGATAAAATTTTAGTTGATGCACCATGCAGCGCTTTAGGCATTACACAAAAAAAGGGAGAAGTTAGCAATTGGTGGGATATCCGCAAAGCTGAAGCTATGTCCGATCAACAATTACGTCTTCTTATCTCAGCTATTAAAATGTGCAAAGTAGGCGGTGAAATTGTTTATTCAACATGCACATTAACACTTGAGGAAAATGAATTTGTTATCAATAAAGTTTTGAATAAATATCCTGTTGAGTTAGCCGAAATAGAATTGCCGGTCAGGAGTCAACCTGGATTTACAACTTATGGTCGCGATGTGCTCAGTTCCAATCTTAAAAAAACTCATCGTATACTGCCGTGGGAAATAAACAGCGAAGGTTTCTTTTTAGCTAAGCTGATTAAAACAGATAATACAGAACCGGTTGAGAGATCATCATATCAGGAAAGAAAACTTGAACTTATAAAATCAACAAGTGGAAAAATTAGAAAATATCTAGATGGACTTTCGAATTACTATGGAATTTTTCCAAGCATATTCGACTCGTACAAATTTCTAATAAAGAACAATGATATACACTTTGTAGATGCGAATTGGTATAGTGAACATCTTGAGTCATTTAACCGGATAGGAACACGACTTGGTACAATTGATAAAAGAGAAAACTTGCAACTCAATCCGTTAGCTGCACAGGTACTGGGCAAAGAAATAACTAAAAACATCATTGAGATTGAAAGCATTGCCGAACTTGATATTTATTTCAGCGGCGGAATTATAAAAAAATATTTTGAAACCGGCGGGCAGCGAGTTGTGAAGTTCGGCAATTATCTTCTTGGAACAGCGGTAGCATCAAAAGAAGGATTGAAGAGTCAATTTCCGCGGGCGTTCAGAACGCAACAAATAATTCTACCGCATTAAAAAGCCCGCTTGTGCGGGCTCAAATTAAATTTAATAAACCAATTACACATCGAAGTATTGCTCAAATTCAAACGGTGTTGGGCGTAAAGCTGCCGGTTTAATTTCTTTCTCAATTTTATATTTTATCCAAGTGTTGATAACGTCTTCTGTAAATACATCGCCTTTTAATAAGAATTCATGATCGGCGGCTAATGCTTTGAGCGCGTGTCCAAGTGATTCCGGAGTTGAAGGAACATCTTTTAATTCTTCGGGAGACATATCATAAATATCTTTATCAAGCGGCTCGCCCGGATCAATTCTGTTTTGGATTCCATCAAGCCCAGCCATTAAAATTGCCGAGAAAGCTAGATAAGGATTTGCGGCGGGATCAGGGCAACGAAATTCAATACGTTTTGCTTTAGGAGAATTCCCGAAAGGGATACGGACCGATGCACTTCGGTTGTTTGATGAATATGCAAGATTAACTGGAGCTTCAAAACCAGGTACTAAACGCTTGTAAGAATTTGTGGTTGGATTTGTAATTGAGAGAAGAGCCGGTGCATGCCGTAAAATTCCACCTATAAAATAAAGAGCCATATCACTTAATCCCGCGTAGCCGCCTCCTGCAAAAAGAGGTTTTCCTTTCATCCATAAACTGGTATGAACATGCATACCGCTTCCGTTATCGCCGAAGATTGGCTTCGGCATATATGTTACTGTCTTGCCGTTTTGTTTTGCGGTATTCTTAACTACGTATTTGAACATCAGTAATTGATCGGCTGCAGTTAGTAGCGGTTTGAATTTCATATCTATTTCACATTGACCTCCACTTGCAACTTCATGATGCTGAGCTTCAACTTCAATTCCTAAATTTTCTAAGTTCAAAACCATATCATTGCGAAGATCCATCAATTGATCTGTTGGCGGAACAGGAAAATATCCTTCTTTGTAACGGGGCTTATAACCCAAGTTCGGATTTTCTTCGCGACCACTATTCCATCTTCCTTCAACCGAATCAACAGAATAAAAAGAAAAATTTGGACCGGAATCGAATCGAACATCATCTAATATAAAAAATTCAGCTTCCGGGCCGAAATATGCAGTGTCTGCAATTCCTGTAGATTTTAAATACGCTTCTGCCTTTTGAGCGATATTCCTTGGACAGCGTGAGTATTTCTCTTTAGTCGCCGGTTCAAATACATCGCAGACGAGAGAGATGGTTGGTGCCTTTACAAATGGATCCAAAAACATTGTACCGGCATCAGGAATGATAAGCATATCGCTTTCATTGATTGCTTTCCATCCGCGGATTGAAGATCCATCAAACCCGAACCCGTCTTCGAATGAGTCTTCATTAAACTGACTTACCGGAACAGTAAAATGCTGCCACTGTCCGGGGAAATCCATGAACTTGAAATCTATGAACTGAATTTTGTTCTCCTTAATAAAAGCAAGAACATTTTGTTCAGGAGAAGATACCTTTGCCATTATGACTCCTTTTTAGTTTGTAAATGTAAACTCGTAGTTTCCTTTATTGAGGATAAAACAAAACTTGTTATTGTTCTTGTAACACCGGGCCATGATTGAATCTTGCTTAAAAGTGTTTCCAAATCTTTTGTCTCTTTTGCAACTATCTTTAAAATATGAGAACCCTCTCCTAGAATTGAATGGCATTCTAAAATTTCCGGAGACTTTTTAACATGCTCGGAAAATTTTTCATAGCTTTTAGAAGAATCCATGATAACAGATACGAACGCCATTATATCATATCCAAATGTGTGACGGTTTAATTTTGTATAGTAACCTTCGATCACTTTATGGTCTTCTAATTTTCTTAATCGCTCACTTAAAGAGGGAATTGATAATCCGACAGCATCGGCAAGTTCGTTACGTTTTGTTCTTCCGTTCTCTTGGAGTTTTTTAAGAATTGTGATATCTAAGTCATCTAGCATAAAACCACTTATTTAATTAGGAGAATGTCTAAATTTGACTGAAAAAATAAGGTAGAATTTGTAAAAAAGCAAGCTGCCCTCTGTGTTTAATTATTGCCTTGTCTGCGAGTGCTTCTTTTTCTTAATTAGCAAACAACAAATAAGGATTATACAGATGCGAAGAATTTCCCAACTTGGATTTCTATTATTATTTTTTCAAACTCATCTATACTTTGCGCAAGTTGATCCTAAAATCTCCTCAGTAATCAATCAAGTCAACATAGATTCGCTTTACGAAAATCTTAAAGAACTAACAGGAGACAAACCGGTAAAAATTCCAAACGGGAACGTATTTATTTACTCGAGAGCTAACGCAGATATAGGAAATGTTTATGCTGAAGAATATTTACAAGACAGATTTAAAAAATATGGCTTAACAACATCATTACAGAGATTCGATGGAGGTGGAGCAAATATAATAGGAATTCAAAAAGGAGTTATCAAACCGAATCAACAAATAATTATTTGTGCACATTTTGATGATAGACCTTATCAAAGTTTCGCACCGGGAGCAGACGATAACGGCAGCGGCACTTCAGCTGTACTGGAAGCAGCGAGAATTCTTTCAAAGTATAAAACAGATTACACAATAATATATGCCCTATGGGATAATGAGGAAATTGGTTTATTAGGCAGTGGGTATTATGCCCGGCAAGCATCTTCTAGGAATGACAGCATTATTGCCGTAATAAATATGGATATGATTGGATGGGATGGCAACAACGATAATTTAGCTGAAATACATACAAAGAGTATAAGTAACTCAAATCTTATTGCCGGAAATCTTTTAAGAATAAATTTCGATTATGATATAGGACTTAAATTTGCTTTAATTGAGCCGGGCTCCACATCAAGTGATCACTCTTCATTTTGGAATTATAATTATTCTGCGGTATTACTTATCGAAGGATATTTTAGTCAAGATTTTAACCCAAGATATCACACAACGTTTGATAACATTTCATTTATTAATAAACCATATTTCGAAAAATGTGCAAAAACCGCGATAGGCACATTGGCGTATTATGCTAAGATACAAACACTTACGTCTGTAAAACCAAATATGCCTTTAGTATATGAGTTATTTCAAAATTATCCCAACCCGTTTAATCCTTCAACAATAATTAAATACAATATTGAGAAAGAAGCTCATGTTAAACTAATTGTTTACGATGTTCTGGGAAAAGAAATTGAAAGAATTGTAGATCAAGTTCAAAAACCTAATGCATATGAAGTGAAATTTGATGCAAAAAAATGGTTCCCCAGCGGAGTATATTTTTATGTTCTTAACACAAACGAATATTCAAGCGTCCGGAAAATGATATTGGTGAAATAAATATTTCCTGTGATTTTTTTATGAATATTTACAACTGACAAAAAATTGAAGATTAGCAATTTCAGCTTTTGAGATTTACTCCCTTCAGCGTTGTTGAATAGCCCTTCTTAAATGTTTATCTTTAACTCTAAATTTAGATCTGGAGAGAAATTAAGTTTATGAAGTTTAATAAAAGAACACATACCTGCGGAGAATTAAGAGAAAAGAACGTTGGTCAAAATGTTGTACTAAACGGCTGGGTTGCTATACGTCGTGATCTTGGAGGAGTAATTTTTATTGAGGTGCGAGACCGTCATGGAATAACTCAAGTTGTTTTTGAACCAAATTATAATTTAGAATCGCATGAACAGGGCAAAAAATTACGCAATGAGTATGTAATTTCTATAGAAGGAAAAGTTAGAAAACGCCCGGAAGGAACAGAAAACATTTCATTACCTACCGGATTAATTGACGTTATGGTTGATAAACTGATAATTCTTAACCAGGCTGAAACCCCGCCATTTCCAATAGAAGACGGGATTGATGCTCATGAAGATTTACGATTAAAGTACCGGTATTTAGACCTCCGAAGAAATGAAATGCAAAAGAATTTATTGCTTCGGCATCAGATGTATCAAATCACCAGAAAATACTTTGATGCGAATGGGTTTGTTGAAGTTGAAACTCCAATTTTAATGAAGAGTACACCAGAGGGCGCACGAGATTTTTTAGTCCCGAGCCGAATGCATAAAGGAAAATTTTATGCTCTTCCTCAATCTCCGCAGACGTATAAGCAAATTTTAATGGTTGCAGGATTGGACAGATACTTCCAAATTGTAAAATGTTTTCGTGATGAAGATTTAAGAGCCGACCGCCAATACGAATTTACACAGATTGATGTGGAAATGTCATTTGTTGATGTGGAAGATATATTTGAAATAGTCGAAGGATTGATGAGAGACTTTTTTAAAGAAGTCTTGAATCAAGAATTTGTTTCTCCAATTCCGCGTCTTAGTTTTGATGAAGCAATGGAAAAATATGGCAGCGATAAACCGGACCTTCGTTTTGCACTCGAAATGGTTACACTTAATGATGTTTTTGCAAAATCTGATTTCAGAGTTTTCAAAGATGCAGTTGCAAATGGCGGTATTATCACTGCTCTACTTGCCAAAGGATGCGGAGACTATACTAGAAATCAGTTGGATGTCCTTACTGACTTTGTAAAAAAACTTGGTGCAGGTGGTTTAATCTGGATGCGTGTAAAAGAAAATGATCTTGATGCACCAATCTCAAAATTTTTATCGGATGAAGAGAAACAAAATATTATAAAAAAAATGAATGCGCAGTCTGGAGATCTTTTATTTATTCTAGCGGGTCCTAAACTCAAGACGCTCGCATTAATGGGTGCTTTACGATTAGAAATGGCAAAGCGAATGAATTTAATATTAACTGATGCAAAGCCGTCGCTTCTCTGGGTTACAGATTTTCCATTGTTCGAGTGGGATGAAGAAACAAAACGTTTATACGCAATGCACCATCCTTTTACTTCGCCAAGAATTGAAGATATTCCTCTGATGGATACTAATCCGTCACTTGTTAAAGCAAGAGCTTATGATTTAGTTATGAATGGGAATGAAATCGCCGGCGGCAGTATTAGAATTCATGATTCAAGTTTACAGTCGAAGATGTTTAATGCTTTGGGGATTACCGAAGAAGAAGCCCAGGAAAAATTTGGATTTTTAATGGGTGCTTTTAAATATGGCGCTCCACCGCACGGGGGCATTGCCTTCGGTTTTGATCGGTTAGCTATGTTATTTGCCGGACGCTCCTCAATAAGAGATGTAATTGCTTTCCCAAAAACTTCCAGCGGTATCTCTCTTATGGACGAATCACCTTCAAAAGTCGATGATTCACAATTAACCGAGTTACATATCCGCATTAAATAGTCTCACATTCTGGGATTGTACTTCCCCTATTTTACAGGTAAGTTCTACCCAAGGGACAAGACCATCCAATTTGTCAAAGATTTTCCTTTGCATTAATAGTTTTGTTTTTTATATTATTTTCAAAGAAAATATGAAATATCTGGTAGACTAAATTTGGTCTGAATATTGAGTGTATAGTATTGAAATAATAAGCTTAGACTTGAGATAATCGGAAAAAATTACCAGTTCACAGTTTTCTTGGAGATGTTTTGTGGGTCAACAACAATTATTACTACTTGTACTCGGTGTTATTGTAATTGGTATAGCAGTCGTAGTTGCTATTAGTGTATTTACTGCAAGTGCTATGGAGTCAAACAGAGAAGCGGTAATAATAGATCTAACGAACATTGCTTTAACGGCGCAACAATACTATAGAAAAGCAGCAATATTAACTGGCGGCTCAAATTCATTTACTGGTTGGACTGTTCCACCAGCTCTAGTGCAAACATTAAATATGGGTACACCAGTAAATGTTACAATTGCAGCACAGTCGGTTAGTCTAGTTGGATTAGGTACGGAGATAGGTAAAGATGGTTCAACTGTTGTCGGAGTGACAATGGTTGTTGGACCGAATGCAATTATTTCAACGACAGTTAATAATTAATGTTTAAGTTTTGCTAAAAGATAAAATAGAAACAATACATTTTATAAAAATTGTGGCACAGTAAATGGTATATAGAAAAAAAATTATTGTTGCAGTTGCTCAAAATAAGGAAGGTACAAAAACAAATTAATTATGTGTCTATTTTCTTTTAACTAATTAACAACAAAAAAGAGGAGTTCAAAAATGGGTCAACAACAATTATTACTCATCGTTCTTGGCGTTATCATTGTAGGTATCGCTGTTGTAGTTGGTATCAATGTGTTCACCGCGAGTGCTGCTTCATCCAACCGAGATGCAGTTATTGCCGATTTAACTACAATCGGATCAATGGCACAAGGTTATTACAGAAAACCAACAGCTCTAGGTGGTGGAAATAATACATTCACCAATTGGGTTGTACCGCAACAATTACAAACTACTTCAAACATGAGTGCCGCTGTTGCCGCAACCGTTGCAGCTCAACAAGTAACTCTAGTCGGTACTGGAACAGAAACCGGTAATGATGGTGCAGCCAAGGTTAAGGCTACAATGACTGTGACACCTACTAATATGACGACAGTCGTTAATAATTAATTTTTAACTGGAATTTTCTTAAATTGAAAGCCGATAGAACATAAATCTATCGGCTTTCTCATTTAATTAAGAATTATGCAATGATCGAAACTAGATTTACTGCGCAAAAACCTAACGGTCAAATAATAAGCGGAAGCTTTAGCGAGCCGTCATTTGGTGAGGCGAAAAAAAAGATTCAAAAACTTGCCGAAAAAAATCAGCTTAAAATTCAAAAAATTGAAAAAAGAGTAGGTTACGTTTATAAAATTAAACGCGGTAAGGAAAAACCGATAACCGGGGAACAGAGAGCCTACAATAAAGATGAGGTTGTAAACGCATTACGTAAACTTGGTTATGAAGTAATTTCAGTCAATAGAAAATATTTGGAATTTAATTTCAAACCACCTCAGCAGGATATTGTTTCATTTGTAAAAATAAGTGCCGAATTGTTAGAGCAAAAACTCCCTTATAGTGAAATTCTAACTTTACTTATAAATGATACTTCAAACAAATCTCTTAAAGAAGCATTAAAACAAATCAACAATGAACTTAAAAAAGGTGCGGATAGCGAGACTACTTTTTTACGTTATCAATCGGTGTTTGGAAAATTTACAGCATATATGCTTGGACTTGCATCAAAGAGTGGTAACATGTCGGAAATTTATAAAGCAACCGCAAAATTTTTAGAAAGACAACAAGAATTTAAAAAAAACTTGCGAAGCGCTCTAATCACTCCTATGGTAACTCTGTTTGTGCTTTTTCTAGCTGTACTTTTTTATGTCGGGTATATTTTTCCGGCAACAGCAAAATTGTTTGTAAAGTTTGATATACCGCTTCCGCCAATGACAGCGGCTACATTGAAGATAAGTAACTTTCTTATGGGAAATGGTCTTTTAGTCGCCATTGTTTGTATAGCTCCGCCGATTATACTTTGGCAATTTGGTAAGACAAAAAAAGGTAGATTATTTTTTGACCGCTATATGCTCAAACTTCCGGTAATGGGCTCGTTAATTCATAAAACATGTATTGAAGTTTTCTGTCGAGTATTTTATACTCTCTATAGCGGCTCAGCTGAAAGTATAGAGCCGATTCGAATTGCCGCCGAAGCTACCGGAAACGTTTACTTTGAACAACAAATTAAAAATGTTGCAATTCCTCTTATGATTAAAAAAGGAGTTGGAATTACAGAATCATTCGAAGCTTGCGGCGTGTTTACAGAAACGGCATTATCAAGATTTCACTCGGGTGAAGAAACCGGTACAATAAAAAATACCGCTTTCCAGCTTGCAAATTATTATGAAAGCGAAACAGTATTTAGATTAAAAAATGTTATAGAACTTATACAAGTTGGAATTGCGATGGTTATTATGATAGTGATGATTGGACTTACTCTTGTATCGGCCGAAACAGCAACTATTAATCCAAAATCACCATCAATGAAATAAAAATATTAAGGAAGAATCAACAATGATAGATGCTCAGCTTGAGATGACTGATAAGATTGGTTACCTTCTCTTAAAGAAAGGAATAATTGATCACTCCATATTAGAACAATCACTCAAAATTAAAGACGCGGATCAAACAAAGCTGAAGAGAAACCTTGCTCAGATCCTGGTTGATGAATTCAAATTTGATCACGATATTATTTTTAGAGAAGTAGCGGTACTATATGCTTTTAAAGAACTTAATGTTCGTCCGGAAGAACTTTCGGATGAACGTATAGCAGAAATAAAAAACTTGATGACGCGTCAGGGTGATGATGTAAAAAAAATGCTTCTTACACACAGGGTAATTCCATTCAAATATGACGATAAAATTAAAGATAAGTTAATTCTAGCAGCCGTGGACCCCACAGACAGAAATCTTGCTAAAGTTGCCTATACACTAAACGTAAAAAAATATGAAATAAATTATCTTCGAAAACGAGATTACGATAAACTTGTTTCAATTCTGGCCCCAACCGAAAATGAATATTTAAGAATGATTCAGGAAGCGGGGGAAGAGATTCAAGTGGTTCAGGATGAAGCCTCGGTTAATGAAGAAGAACTTGATGCTGAAATTAATAAAAGCGCACTTGTTAACCTTGTTGAAGCAGCATTGGTTGAGGGAACCCGTAAAGGAGTCAGCGATATTCATTTAATTCCCAAATCAGGCAATAAAACTGAAATTCATTTTCGTCTTGATGGAAAATTAATGCTTTGGCATACTCAAGAAGGAACCTTGCCGGAAGCTGTTATGGCTGTTGTAAAAGATCGGTCCAAAGGTCTTGACCGATTTGAACGGGAACGAGCTCAAGACGGTTTTATTCAGCGCGAAATAGATGGACATATAATTCGTTACAGAGTTTCTGTATTACCAATGGTCGGAACAGAATTAAAAAACAAATTTGAGAGCATTGTAATAAGAATTCTTGACGATCGAAAAGTAATACGTGATTTAGGCAAACTTGGTCTTACCGGTTATGCGCACACTGCTTTTGCTAAAGCAATCAATCTACCTCAAGGAATGATTATTTTGACCGGCCCAACTGGAAGCGGAAAATCAACCACTCTTGTTGCCGCGTTATATCAAGTTATTACACCTGAAAAAAATATTCTTACGGTTGAAGATCCGGTTGAATATGTTATTGAAGGCGCCAGACAGTTAAAGATCGGTTATAAAATGAATTTTGAACAAGCAATCAGATCAATTCTTCGTCACGATCCAGACATTGTTCTGGTTGGTGAAATGCGCGATAAAGAAACAGCTGAGACAGCTATAAAGCTTGCAAACACCGGACATTTAACATTTTCAACATTGCACACTAACGATGCGCCAAGCGCAGTTGCACGTTTATTTAAAATGGGAGTAGAACCGTTTTTAATTGCTTACGCGATTAATATTATTGTGGCACAACGTCTCATAAGAAAACTATGTGAAAACTGTAAGAAGAAAGTTGCAAACCTAGAAGAACACATTCTTCCTTCCGGTCTAGATATTAAAGAATGGACCGGTTACGAAATTTTCGAAGCGGGTAGTTGCGAGAGATGTAATCACACGGGATATAAAGGTAGAATGGCAATTCATGAAGCGCTCTATTTCACAAAAGAAATTAGAAAGGCGATTGTTAGTTCTGGAGAAGATGTTGATGAAGAAGCTATTAGAAATCAAGCCAGACTAGATGGAACAATGAGTTTGAGAGATTCCGGCTTTGAAAAAGTTAAACTTGGCTTAACTTCAATTCAGGAAGTGATCGGCGCGACAATGGAAGACTAATTTTACAATGCTTATTATATTTAAATAAAGTATTTTATACTATGCTTTTCACCAATTAAGACGGTTATTCTTGATGATTGCAGACGCAAAACAAATCCTCACAGCATTTACCACAAAAATTCCTACAACTGTCCTAGGTCCGGAACGTGTTCGATATATTATTGAGCATATAAACGAACTTCAAGTTGAACATAAAATGCAGTTGCTTAACTTGATTAATAATATACTGGGAACAATGATTGACCGTCAAGCATCCGATATCGAAATCGGCGGATACGGAGCACAAAATTTTGTATGGATGAGGATCTTTGGCAAAAAAGAACGTGCTAGCGATCTTCCCCAGTTTTCAGAAGATGAAGCTTCGACACTAATCATTGCGCTATTGAACAAAACCCAATGCGAAATGCTTCTGTCTGAAAGAAATTTGGATTTTAGCTATTCTTTCAAGTATGATAAAGTGCAAGCAGTAGTTCGTTTTCGTGCCGATGCTTATTTTGATCTTGATAGTGTGGCTTTAAATATGCGTTATATTCAAGCCAGAATTCGTCCTATCGAATCTCTCGATTTTCACCCGTTCGCAATTAAAATGATGAGCCACAATTATATAAAATTTGGGCTATCATTAATAACCGGAATTACGGGTTCCGGTAAATCGGCAACACTTGATGCGATTATAGATTATCATAACGATTCTGACCCATGTCATATAGTTGTTATTGCTTCTCCGGTTGAGTTTGTCCATAAATCCCGAGTCTCAATTATTAAACATCGCGAAGTTGGAAGAGATGTAATATCATTCAAAGAGGGAGTAATACAATCATTGCGACAAGACCCGGACATAATTGTAATTGGAGAAATGCGTGATCCGGAGACAATTTTATCAGCTCTGGAGGTTACAGACACTGGTCATAAAGTTTTTTCAACACTTCATACCTCTTCGGCGACTGAATCA
The DNA here is from genome assembly GCA_026390795.1 of Ignavibacteriales bacterium. Lineage (NCBI taxonomy): Bacteria > Pseudomonadati > Ignavibacteriota > Ignavibacteria > Ignavibacteriales > Ignavibacteriales bacterium. The sequence goes on along the minus strand of JAPLFG010000003.1, from coordinate 801,126 downwards.
ATTGATAGAATAGTTGCAGAAATACATCCAAATGAGCAGGAAAGAGTGAGAAATAGACTAGCGGATGTCTTAATATCGGTCGTTTCTCAAAAATTGGTGCCGAGTTTAGATGGCAAACGTGTGCTTGCAAAAGAGGTTCTAATAGTTACTCCTTCTGTTAAAGCGGCAATAAAGAACAATAATACGAGTGAAATTTACATGATGATCAATCAAGGCGCCCCTCAAGGCATGATTACGATGGAACAAGATTTGCTACGTTTGTATGCAGAAAGAAAGATTTCTAAGGAAAATGCCGTGTCTTACGCTAATAATAAGACCAGAATCTTGCAATTGATGAAAGGATAATTTGAAACAGGTTGTTTGTCTATATTGCGAAGGAACCGATGCAAAACTTGCTGTTTTATCCAAAGATAATAACGGTGTCAAGGTTCATCGCGTATCATCCTTAACCGTTTCCCGATCAATTCTTTCTTCTTCAAAGAAGGAAGTAATGGTTGAATTGGAAAATAAGGTAATGGATACCGATTTATCCTTCGACAACCTCGATTCAGTGAGTACTGTAGATTCACAATCTCACGAAAGTTCAGACGTTGAAATGCTTGATGCCGCGCTGCACGATTTGAAATTACGTAATATGCTTTTCATTCCGATTGTAACCGAACCGATAGTAAACTATCATTCATACGATGGACCGCGCAATCAAAACAAGAAGAAATTAATACAATCGGTTATTAGTGATCTTCAAGTAACAAAAGGAATTACGGTTACAGAAGATTTAGTTGATATTACTGAAATGAATGAAAAATCAATGCTCGGGGTTTTTCTTGAAGGGGATATGCCTTGTGTTGATTTGATTGGTCAGCTTGCAAATTTTAATAAGCGACGTTATCTGAAAATTCCTACAATAAAAACAGCTGAACTTTCTCTTACGTATTATGTTTCAAAATCAACAAAATTTTTCCCGGAAGATAATTCGCTCATTGTTTACATTGGAAAAGAATATAGTAAACTTATTTTTCTAGAAGGACAAAAATTAAAACATATCGGTTCACCGCTAGACATCGGTACAAAAAATCTTCATACGTATGATGTTTATTTTTCAAAAATTCTTCTTGAAATGGAAAACGGCGGTATTTCTAAACTCGATAACATTATTTTATGCGGAGAAGACAGATCTGAAAATTTAATCCTTTCCTTTTACGGTACGTTTCCGGAAGCAAATGTATCGGAACTAAAATTTGAAAACTTCGATTCAACAGAACTCAACGAAGAAGACCAGAAAAATCTCGCTTTGTTTGCAATTCCAATTTCAGCCGGGATTGAATATTTCGATGAATTGGATAAGACGCACGTAGGTGTAAATTTTCTACCAAAATATATTCAAGAGAATCAAAAGTTTTTACAATTCGGATGGCATAGCTACGCATTAATGCCTTTCTTATTCGGCGCCGCGTTTTTCTTTACTTTCAAAACTCTATCCAATTTTAGAGATATAAAGGAATTGGATTTTGAAATTAACCGTCTTAATCAGAGACAAATACAGAATCAGGCTCTTGTACAAGAAATCACTCCACTCGAAACCCGAATAAATAGTTTTGATGCCACACAAAAAATTATCGACGACGCTAGTGAAGGAGCCGGCCTGTGGAACTCATCGCTTGGAAAAATTTCAGATTTTGCCGAAACAAGAAGAAATTTTTGGGTTAGTAAAATAGAACCGGTTTCTAGAGACGAAATTAAACTTACAGGTTATTCATTATCCAGAAGTGTGCTTACCGAATTTGCTGGTATTAACAAATCGTCACTTCTCAAAAACATTAATTTCGAACCGTTAAGAGAAAAGAGCGCTTTCTCATACACAATTAACTTAAGATTACAAAACGATTCAACGAAGACTCAATGAGCAGCAAAGTTAAAAATACAATCATCATTCTGATAATTTTCATTATCATTGGTTTGAGCAGTGTTGCTTTTAACTTTGTTTATCAAAAAGCTAAAATAAGCGAGAAGCAGAAAAAAATTAAAGACCTAAAACTTTATCAACTTGATACGGAATCCTTAAATCTTCAGCTTGCATTGCTAACTAAACGTGTTGCAGAACTCGATTCTATCTTGGCTAATAGAAAATACAATATTCCGTTTAATGTATCTCAGGCTTCTTTCTTCGATTTTGTAAATCAAGTCAGCTATGGTTTCTCAAGCAATTCATATGTAAATATTGAGTTCAATGAAACAGAGACAGCTACTAATTACAATATTTATCATTACACTTTGAATGGAGTTGCTGAATTTAACGATCTTATAAGATTAATTTATGCTATTGAAGAGAGTAAGCAGTTAAAGAAAATTGAAGCCGTTTCATTATCTAACAACGTCAAAGTAGATGCGGACGGAACTCCGCATTATTTGGTTAAGTATGAATTTAAAGCCAAAACTTATTTCTCATCGGACAATAGATTTTTTGTGAAGGATCTTAAAGAAAATTCTATTGTACCCAACCCAGCTTACGATTTTTTCTATCCGTTAATCCGGAACGAAATACCTGCTAACCAAGACAACCTGTTGGATGTTCAATCTGCGCAGCTTTTAGCGTTAATTCCTGACGGAGCTTTTCTGGTTGATGCTAGCGGAAATACTTACCTGCTATGGGAAGGAGATAAAGTTTATTTGGGATATCTTACTAACATAAATTATCAGAACACCGAAGTGAATTTCGTCCTGAATAAGGGCGGCATCATCGAGAATGTTACTTTGAAACTTGAAAAAGAAAAAAAACTGAGTAAATAAAATGAAAAAGCTATTTATAATTTTGTTTTTATCCGGGTTAACATTTAGTGTCAATGCGCAGGTTGATCTGAAAGAAAAATTAAAAGGTGCGGTAAACCCGGAGGAACTTGTTTCTCTTTCCGAAACAATTACATTCGATCAGGCTATCCAGGTTCTCAGCAAGGTAAGTGAAAAATTAACGGGCAAGAGAATCGTTACTACTGTTACTCTAACAACTCCCATTGGAATTGAAATTGATAAATGGCCTTATAAAAGAGCGCTCTTTGTAATTGTCCAATATAACAATCTAATTGTCGAAGAAACGGAATCTACATTGATTGTTAAAAAGAAAGACGAATCAAAAGCTACATTGGCAAAAGATGCTTACGCACCTATAGATGAAAGGGAAGTTAAAATTTCCGCCGTACTTTTTGAAGCTAATATTGATGATCTGCGTGAAAGAGGAATTAACTGGGAATTTCTTCTTTCACAATCCGGTCTTTCAATCGGGACTAAAATAATTACGCTTCAAGAACAGCAGCAACAGCAAACAGCAGCTAACACCGGTCAAACGCAGGTAATTCAAAAACCTCCAACGTATGAAATTAATAACAGCACAAATTTTACTGCTGGTAAATGGGATGGAACCGCTACAGGGTTGTTCAGATTTTTTGAAACTGAGAACTTAGGCCAAATTATTGCCCGCCCAATAATTACAGCAAGAGACGGTGTTGAAGGAACAACTCAAATTGGAAATGACTTCTCAATTAAAGAAAGAGATTTTGCCGGAAATCTTCTCGATAAATTTTATCCGACCGGAACCATAATTAAAGTTACGCCTCATATTTTTAACGAAGAAGGGATAACATACGTTCTTCTCAAATTAAATATTGAACGCAGCAGTGTGGTTTCAAGAGATGCTCTTAGTACAAACGTAAGTAAAAATGTAGTTACAACAGATGTTCTCCTTTTAGATAAAGAAGAAACTGCCATCGGCGGCTTGTTCGAAAATCAAGAAATTTCAGTCCGTAGAGGGATTCCATTTTTGAAAGATCTTCCTTGGTGGGTTTTGGGTATACGTTACTTAGCCGGATACGACTCCAAAGAAACTATTAGAAAAGAAGTAATTATGCTGATAAAGGCGGAATTGCTTCCTTCTCTTAAAGATAGAATTCAAAAACTTAAAGACGATTCTGCATTGCGTGATATAAGGCAGGAGAATTTTGATAAGATGGACAAATACAAAAAACTGTTAGAGAAAAAAGAAGAACAAAAATAATTTTTGAGAGAGCCGATAGAAAAATATACACGCAGTATTAGACCGACTTAATAAATGCATTCCATCTTCGGATGATATTGAATTTTCAAAGTATCATTAAAAATTAGTTTTCCTTCCGCTTTCTTATTTAGTAATACTGGAGGTCCTTCGGTTAATGAAACTTAATTACCGTTTAATATTGATTACTCTTCTGATTGTTTTATTTATTTCGGTTATTTCAACTTTTATATTCTATTCGTTAGCCGGTCGTCTCTTAATGCAGCAGCAATCCAAGAATATTCTTAACTCAGCTAATGATTTTGCGTTTGTTTTCCAAAATGAGATTAGTAATGTAGAAGAGGATTTTAAAAAAATTGCACCGAGGATAAACAACTTTGATCAAATCAATCTGGATTCTACAGCAATTGACTTCTGCTTCACACTTGTAAACGATTCGATTATTAATGCACACGAATTCAAAATTAAAACAAAGTCATATCTTAATATCAGATCATCATCTTTCCGTCAATTCTTTTCGGATAATCCGAATGTTGTTTTAAGATATGCCCAATTTCCAAACGGCCGGACTATTTATTACGGTAATCAAATATCAACAGATTTCCTTAACCGAATCTCGCAAAAAATTCGGGCTGAGGTTGCACTTGTTATAAATGATTCTCCAATTGAAATTTCCAACCCAGATAAAAATCAGGTTAATCTTCTTTCGGTTATAAATGCTGTCCGGGAGTTAAAATTTAAAAACAGTTTTGATCTTTATTTTAATGAATATGAAAATGCTGATTTTTACTCCGTTTTATACTTGCCAAAATATTTTCTCACACCTGGCGCCAAAATAAATTTTGTTGTTTTCAATGTATTTAAAGAAGGAGTAGAATTTCGAAATACATTACGGATTGTTATGGTTATAATTGTAATTGCCGGAAGTGCAATTACATTTCTCATAGTCTTGGGCTTTACTATTAGATTGAGAAAACAAATTTCTCTGCTGAGTGAGGCTACTGAGATAACAGGAAAAGGAAATCTGGATCACCGGGTTAAAATAATTACACACGATGAAGTCGGCAGACTTGGCGAAACATTTAATAAAATGCTCGATGAACTTGTGCGGAATAAAAAAAATGAAAAGGAATATTCCGAATTCATTGCCCTCATTAATCAAAATCCAACAATGAAAGAAATCTCGGATGCCGCACTTTCCAAAATTATTAAATCAACCGGATTGACTTTTGGGGTTTTATACATTGTCGAAAATAAATTACTTCGAATAATTTCTTCATTCGGTGTAAGCAAAAATATTATTGAGTTGACACAAAATGCTGATCTTTACAGCAATGCAATAGATAAAAAAGAGAAGGTCGAATTTCATTTTAATGATAACTTCCCGGAAATAAAAACCGGCATTGCTACAATTAAAATAAAATATCTAACGATTTACCCTATTGTGTACAATAAAGAAACAATCGCGGTGTTGGAACTTGCTTCGGAATCGGCACCGCATGAAGAAGTAATGAATTACATCTCTATCATTCATGAACAGCTTGCGATAGGACTTACAAACGCTAAATCTTTTGAACAGCTCGAAAATTTTGTAAATGAATTAAAAAAATTGAATGAGGAATATCAGAAACAGAACGAGCATATAATTGAGCAAAACAGCCAGCTTAAAGCCCTTCACAGCGAACTTAAAGAGAAAGCCGGTGAATTAGAGAAACAAAGAGCTAAAGCTGTTGAGTTGACAAGAGTGAAGTCGGATTTTCTAGCAAGCATGTCGCATGAACTGCGTACACCGCTAATCTCAATTCTAGGTTTAACTGAATTATTAATTAAGGACACACTTGTTGCTGCAAGGACTAAAGACCGTTTAAATATTGTTCACCGCAATGGTGAAAAACTTCTCGGTCTAATCAATAATATTCTGGAATTCTCAAAATTTGAATCGGGTAAAATTGAAATTAAGAAAGAAAGTTTCTTACTAAGTGACCTTCTAAAAGAAATCAATCCCAATATTCAACATCTCACGTCGGAGAAAAATCTCCAATTTATTCTGGAGATTCAGAATAATACAAATGCATTGATTAGTTCTGACAAAGGTAAGCTGGAACAAATACTTCTCAATTTACTCGTCAATGCAGTTAAGTTTACCGAAACAGGGTTCGTCAAATTATCAGTAAATATTAACGATCTAAAGGATATTGAATTTATAGTTACAGATACCGGAATTGGAATTACCGAAGAACAGCAAGAACTAATATTCGGCGAGTTCAAGCAAGTTGATAGTAGCACGGCAAGGAAATATGGAGGTGCGGGTTTAGGACTGGCTATTTGTAAAAAATATATTGAATTATTCGGAAGTGCTCTAAAATTAAAAAGTGAAATTGGGAAAGGATCGAGATTCTCGTTTACATTATCGGATTCTGTTTTGGACGTTTTTGATGCAACAGATCATAAATTTTTGACTCTTGCTGAAGACATAATTGATAATGCTGAAGCAGAATCGATATTAATTATTAACGCCAATACAGATTCATTAAAACTAATTGGTGATTATCTTGCCTCTTACAATTATAGAATTATCACTACATCAAACAGCAAGGACGGCATCCGTCTTGCAATGGAAAAAAGTCCAATTGCAATAGTTTTAGATCCTCTAATCCACGATCAGAATATTTGGAATATTATATCGGAACTAAAAACCAATCTATCAACAAGCAATATTCCAATCATTCTTACAATGATTATAGAAGAAGCCAAAGTCGGATGGGAACCGGAAATATTTGATTTTATTTCTTTCGAAACGGAACGCAATGAATTTGAGAATATAATTAGAGAAGTTGAATCACATTTTGATCAACCAATCCAGAAAATTGTTATTCTTGAGAAAAATGATATTTCCTATAAAAAACTTGTTAATACTTTTAGCGATAAGTATGAATTTATATTGCTGAATTCTGCGGATGCGGTTAAACAAAAAGTTAAAGAAAATAGTCCACAGTTAATCTTAATTGATATGGAATCGTTTAATACCGAAGCACTGCAGATAAGTTATGAACTTTCCCGACAAAGGGTTACAAAAAATATACCGATTGTTTTCAAACTTCCACATGAATTTAACGACGAACTTAGCAAATCGCTCAATACGAAATTGAGAGAAATAACGTTGAAAATAAAGGCTCATCCGCTGGATGTTTTAAAAGTATTGCGCGACAGATTAAAAATTGATGATAATATAACGAACAAAAAAATTAACTTAATAGAAGAGCCACTTCAGAAGAACACCCCGTCTCAATCTGTTAAGAGTATTGAGCAGAATGAAAAAAACAAACCGACTGTTCTGATTGTGGATGACGATAATGATGCGCTTTTTACTATTGGAGAATTTGTAAAAGAACTAAACTGCGATACTATCTTTGCTCACAATGGAATGGAATGTTTGTTAACTCTTAATCATATTCAACCAGACCTAATATTTCTAGATATAATGATGCCGCAAATGGATGGCTTTGAAACCATCAAGCGTATTCGCGCCGAAGAGAGATTCGCTCAAATTCCAGTTATTGCCTTAACAGCATATGCAATGCTTGATAATAAAAATATAATTGAAAAAAATGGTTTTAATGATCTGGTGACAAAACCAATAAATTCGAAAATACTTTCAGCAAAGATGAATAAATTTCTCCTTTCTAAAATTGACAGATAATAGATGAAAAAAATATTAATAATAGACGATTACCCGGATAATGTATTTCTTCTTCAAGATAGACTAGAGAAAGAAGGATTTGAAGTTATAAAAGCATATCATGGTGAAACGGGAATTCAGAAAGCAGTGGAAGAAAAACCGGATTTAATTCTTTTGGATATTATGATGCCGGATATATCAGGCTTTGATGTTTGTAAAATATTGACCACAAATCAAGAAACAAAATTAATACCGATAATTCTTCTTACCGCTTTAACCGAGGCAGATAGTCTTAAACAGGGTCTGCTTGCCGGCGCATTCGATTATATTAAAAAACCTTTTAACAGAACAGAGCTAATTGCCAGAATAAATTCTGCGCTTCGTTTCAGTGAAACAAATAAAATTCTTCTTGAAGTGGAGAAAATAAAAACTTACGCCGCAACAGTCGTTACAGCCAATCACGAAATAAAACAACCTCTCACGTTAATCAATTTATCTACTGCGGCAATCCGGCGGGAAATATCTAAACCCGATTTTTCCAGTGAAGTAATTTTGAAGAGAATTGAATTTATTGAAAATGCTGCCAAAGATATTATCAATGTATTGGATAAACTTGGCTCAATAAAGAAACCTGTAATTACTCCTTATGTTAATGATCTCAATATTATAGATTTGAAAGCAGATGAAGGAAAGTTACCCAATTAATTCGCGGACTAGCGAAAGTAATTCTTCGAAGTTATAAGGTTTGTTAATGACTTTGTTAACATTTTCGATTTCAATCTTGACATTATCCACCGGAGAACCGGAAGCGAGAATAACCGGTAAATTATAGTTCGCAGCAGCAATTTCTTGCAGACATTCTATTCCATCCATCTCCGGCATTTTTCTATCAATGATCAATAAATCCGGCATTCTAGCTTTTAATGTTTCAAGAACTTCTTTTCCGTTAGATGAAGTAAGTACCGTGTAATTATATGATTGAAGAAGTTCCGCAAGAAGCTCCCGCAATATATCTTCATCTTCAGCAATCAATATTGTTTTGCCGCTGTCGTTTATAAGCGGTGTGGCTGTATGCGCCGCTTCCAACGTAATTATAAACTCAGTTCCATTTCCCGGTTCACTCAAAACAGAGATGGTTCCGCCGTAATTTTCAATTATTTTTTTTACAATTGATAAACCTATACCTGATGCTGTCTTCTTGCTCTTGGTTGAAAAATCTTCATCAAAAACTAATGGAAGAATTTCTTTTTCAATTCCTTTCCCGCTGTCTTTAATTCGCAGTTCGACTCTTGCACCATCATCTATATTCGATGTGGTAAATAAAATAACTCCGGTAGATTCGATAGATTCAATTGAATTTGTAAGCAAATTTAAAATAACCCGGTAATAATCTGAATATTTTCCAAGCACAAGTTTCAGATTTGGTTCGAGAAAAAGTTTAAAATCAATTTTCCCCTTTTGCTGAATTATAACTGAACGTACTATGTCGCTTACTATCGAGTTAATATTAATTCTTCTCTGATTGTTCTTTTTCGATTTATTGTCAAAGTTATCTCCAATCATCTCGGAAGCAAGATAAGTTCCGGCTTCAATACTGTTTAGGATGGGAAGAAGATCCGATGAGCTTGAAACTTTCCTTTTAAGTAGATCAATGCTGTTGAGAATGCGTGTAAAAATATTATTCAAATCGTGTGCAAGATGTTTTGTGGATAAATCGGCGCTCATTCTATTTTAAATTATACTTTAGAATTTTCGAATAGAGGGTCTTTTGGCTTATATCAAGCGCCCGTGCTGTATTTTCACGGTTCCAATCATTTTGATCTAGTGCCAATTTAATGTGAATTCGCTCAACTTCTTCCATAGACTTTATTGTGCCGTCGTCTTTTGTGAAGTTGGAAAAGTCGAAATCGGCTGTCGGCATATTTAAATCTTTCGGCAGAATAGTTTCGGACTCCGAAAATATTATTGCTCTTTCAATCATATGTTCAAGTTCTCTTACATTACCCGGAAAGTTGTAGCGTTGTAATTCAACTTTTGCCTCTTGCGAGAGTTTTTTTACTGCTCTAACCGGAGATTTTTTCTGCAAAAAATATTCTGATAGAAGCAGTACGTCGCCGTTACGGTCGCGTAGCGGGGGAATTGTTAACGTAATAACATTCAATCTGAATAATAGATCACGGCGGAAATTTTTTCTCTCGGCTTCTTCCATCAAGTTTTTATTTGTCGCACCTATAACCCGAACCGATGAAGAAAGATTTGTAACGCCACCAACTCTTCTGAATTCTCCGTTTTCAAGAAATCGTAAAAGTTTAGGTTGAAGAGCCAAACTCAACTCTCCAATCTCATCAAGAAATAAAGAACCGCCGTTTGCGATTTCAACAAGACCTTGCTTCGAACTTTTTGCATCAGTAAATGCGCCCTTTTCATATCCGAAAAGTTCACTCTCAATCAATTGATCGGGAAGCGAGGCGCAGTTGATTGCAACAAATGGTTTATCGGCACGGTTAGAATTTTTATGAACAAATTCCGCGAATAATTCTTTCCCGGTTCCGGTCTCGCCTTCAAGTAAAATATTTGATTCCGATTTAGCTGCACGCTCCGCTAATTTCAATATGGTTTTAATCTTTTCGCTTTCACCAATAATTGTATTGGGCGGTGTTTGACTAATCTTAGAAGTTAGAATTTTATTTTTTATAAGAAGGTCTTTGTATCCGAGTGCGCGTTCAATTGTAACGCAAAGTTGACCGAATTCATACGGCTTGGTAATAAAATCATACGCACCTTGTTTGATGCAGTCGATCGCCGTGCGGATATCGGATTTTGCAGTAAGGACAATTACTTGTAAAGACGGATAATTATCTTTTACATGTGCTAAAACTTTTTCACCGTGAATTTCTCTCATCTCAAGATCGAGAAGAAGAACATCATAGTACCGTTTTTTCAGATTTTCGATAGCATCTTTACCGTCATAAACGACATCAACGGAATACCCCTCGTTTACCAGTTCTTCTTTAAGAAGGTAACAGAGGGTTTCATCGTCATCTGCTATAAGTATTCTCGAATCTTTCATTTACAAGTGATTTTACGTGCCAATAATATATAAAAAAAGAGCGAGAAAAATAATTATTGAAATCATTTATAACATGCTTTGGAAATTAGTCGTGAGAGGATTATATTTACGCCCGCAAATTTTATTGATGGGGGCGCGTAGCTCAGTGGTAGAGCAACACCCTTTTAAGGTGAAGGTCGGTGGTTCGAGCCCACCCGTGCTCACAAAAAACCCAATATGAATAATATTGGGTTTTTTATTTTTAAAGAAAACTAAATTAGATAAGGTTTTTACTGCATGTTGTGATAGACCGATTGAACGTCATCATCTTCTTCAAGAGCTTCAATCAATTCTTGAACTTCCTTTTTTTGCTCTTCGTTTAACTCTTTGTAATTGACCGGCAGATACTGAAGTTCTGTGGCCTTGATCTCAATATTTCTTTCTTCAAGTGCTTTTTGCATTGATCCATATTCTTGAAACGGCGCATAAATATAAATGAACTCATCGTCATTTGAAAATTCATCAAGTCCAGAGTCGATCAAATCTAATTCTAAATTATCTAAGTCCATTTCTGCAGTTTTTGTAGCTTTGAATAATCCTTTTCTTTCGAACATGAAAGCAATTGAACCTGTAGTGCCTAAAGAGCCTTCATATTTTTTGAAGATATGGCGGACGTTCGCGACCGTTCTTGTCGGGTTATCGGTTGCGCATTCGACCACGACACCAATTCCGTTAGGACCGTATCCTTCATAAATAATTTCTACATAACCGGAGGTATCTTTCGAAGAAGCTCTTTTAATTGCGGCTTCTACTTTATCTTTAGGCATGTTAACGCTTTTCGCGTTCTGCATGGCTATTCTTAATTTAGAATTTGATTTTTGATCAGGTCCGCCTGCTTTTACAGCAATCTCAATCTCTTTTCTAACTCTATTAAAAGCCTTAGACATTCTTGCGTAACGTGCAAACATCACATGCTTTCTTGTTTCAAAAATTCTTCCCATTTTCTACTCAGTTTTGGTTAAATAAATTTTTCTATTTTTCGGTGGACAAATTTACAAATTCATTTTCAATATTTGGAGATCAAAATAGATCTACTTTTCAGTTAAAATCTTGAGATTACTCCAAAATCATATAAAAAATAATACTCTTATTGACAAAGCCGGATTTCTGTTATACATTTGCAGCCAAGATGACTAACGAAAAAAACATAACAACTTTAAATTGGTGGTGGTGGAGAAATATTTCTCTGCTATCCTAATGCTTTAAATAAACTTTAACAACAAGCCGTGGATGGTAGACCGTTCACGGCTTTTTTGTATCCAGCCGTGAACTTCCATTCAGCGGCTTTTTTATTTTATATATAACAGGAGGTTCACATGTCAAGCAACAAAATTATTTTTCTCGATCAGTCTCAAATGCCCACTCACTACTATAATATCTTAGCTGATTTTCCTATTCCGATGGACCCGCCGCTTCATCCCGGTACAAAGCAACCGATAGGTCCGCAAGATTTATCAGCAATATTTCCAATGGAATTGATCAAGCAGGAAGTTTCTCAAGAACGCTTTATAGAAATTCCGGATGAAGTAAGAGATCTTTATAAATTAAGTAGACCAACACCTTTAATCCGTGCAAGCAATCTTGAAAAAGTTTTGGATACTCCTGCTAAAATTTATTTTAAGTATGAGGGCGCAAACCCAACAGGAAGTCATAAAACTAATACTTCATATGCACAGGCGTACTACAACAAACAAGCTGGAATAAAAAAACTTGTAACAGAAACCGGGGCGGGTCAGTGGGGAAGTGCACTAGCAATGGCTTGTAAACATTTCGATATGGAGTGTGAAGTATTTATGGTGAAGGTAAGCTTCGATCAGAAGCCGTACCGCAAGACTTTTATGAAGTTGTTTGGTGCTGAAGTGCATGCAAGTCCTTCAAATCTAACTAATGCGGGAAGAAATGTCCTTAACAGCGACCCTGACTCTCCTGGATCGCTTGGGATAGCAATAAGCGAGGCGATTGAAGTTGCCGTACAACGTGAAGATACAAATTATAGTTTAGGAAGCGTGTTGAATCATGTTTTACTGCATCAGACCATTATTGGAGAAGAGGCGCGCATCCAAATGGAGATGGCTGATGTTTATCCCGATATTGTAATTGGCTGCCTTGGGGGTGGAAGTAATTTTGCGGGCATTGCATTTCCATTCTTACGTGATAAACTTTCCGGCGCAAAAAAAAATCTGCAAGTAATTTCCGTTGAACCTTCATCATGTCCATCACTAACAGAAGGCAAATATGAATATGATTTTGGAGATGAAGCCGGAATGACGCCATTAATGAAAATGTACACTCTAGGTCATAATTTTATACCACCAAAAATTCATGCCGGAGGATTGCGGTATCATGGTGCGGCACCCTCTGTTTCTTTACTTTATAATATTGGCGTGATCAATGCAAGAGCCTACGACCAAATGGAAGTTTTTCAAGCGGCACAATTATTTGCCCAAGCTGAAGGGATTGTTCCTGCTCCGGAAAGTTCTCATGCAATCAAAGAGGCAATCGTTCAAGCGCTGCGGTGCAATGAAACAGGTGAGATGAAAACAATTCTGTTTAATCTTTCAGGTAATGGATTTTTAGATTTAGGTTCGTATGAGATGTATTTAGAAAATCAACTGGAGAATTATACTAATGAAACAAATTATGCTAAAGTTGCAACAGGATGATTTTAATTTTAGAAGAGGCGGGCAGTTCCCGTCTCTTCTCTTTCAATAAACAATTTAGTTCTTCACTTTTATTTGAAGCAACTTCTTAACAGTGTCCAAATTTTTCTTATTCTTTACATCAATTCTTAAGCCTGTGCCTTCGGCATATTTCTTTGTGTTCTTAATCTCCTCAATTATTTCTTTTGGGAGATTGCTCTGTAGAATTTCACTAACGGCGTTATCACCAAATACTAACCCTATTCTAAAATATTTTGAATGAGGGATAAAGAACAATAAATTTCTTTTTTTTAGAAACAATTTTTGCAGCCAGCCGCTCTTAGCTCCGTAATATTTCCACTCGGTCACCGCAGAACCAAATTTTGTCTCAACATACTTTATTAGATCAATCCATAATTTGTAACTGGCACCTAGAACAGATTTGAGTTCGTCTTCGGTTGGTTGTTTCAATTTGTACGTAAAAATTTTGTTTTCCATTTAATTTTCCGTTAAAAGCTTTCAGCAAAATAAAATAAGATTTATAAATAAGAAAAAATCATTAGAGAGAAGAAATTTTCCCAACTTTACAAAATTTGCTAAAGCAATTATGCTTCATTAACTTTTCACACAAAATAAAATAAATACTAAAAAGCATGGATTCAGTTTTTCAAATATTTTTAGGAAGTCTTCTACTAAGTTTAGTTCACGCTTCGATTCCAAGCCATTGGCTTCCTTTAATTGCAATCGGCAAGGCTGAGAAGTGGACCGACAAAGAGACGGTAACCGTAACAGCTATTACCGGCGCATCGCATACAATCAGTACGGTAATTATAGGAATTATTGTTGGATTGGTTGGTTACAAGCTTTCAGAATCGTATCACTATATAACCCATATTGTCGCGCCGACAATTTTGATTATTCTTGGTCTCATCTATTTGTATTTGGAATACCGTCACAGTTTAATAAGAACCGCTCATCAACATCATCACATTCATGTAGATGAAATAATTGAAAAACGGAAAAGCAAAAAGTCAATTGTTCTTACATTGAGTATCGCAATGTTCTTTTCACCGTGTTTGGAAATAGAAGTATACTATTTCACGGCGAGCCGTTTAGGTTGGCTGGGTATTGGAATTGTTTCGGTGGTCTATTTTTTTGTTACTGTTCTTGGAATGATGTTTCTTGTTCACTTTGCATCAAAAGGAGTCCGTAAGCTCGACTGGCATTTTCTGGAACATCACGATAAACTAATAAGCGGAATCGTACTCGTGCTTGTTGGTGTGCTTGCATTTTTTGTGGAATACTAAAGACTACTTTTATTTAGCCAACATTCTATGCAAAGTGAGGAATCCGAAATCAATGATTCTAGACTCCTCATTTTGTACAGAAAAACAAAATTTAATTTACTCCAATCTCTTTCAATAAATTATCTGCACCGCCGATTTTATCCATCACCCATAAAACGTAACGTATATCAACGCCAATCGAACGGCTGTAAGATTCATTCCAGGCAAAGTCATTTATTGTGGCTTCAAAAGCACGGTCAAAGTTAACGCCTATTAAATTCCCATAAGCATCAAGGACCGGGCTGCCGGAATTGCCGCCTGTGGTATCCATATTGTAAAGCATTCCCACCGGAAGTTTACCCGTTTTCTTGCTGACATATTTTCCGAAATCTTTTTTAGCATATGCAGCGCGGAGTTTATCTGGAATTACAAACTCTTGATCACCCGACGCATTTTTTTCAATTACACCCTCAATTGAAGTGAACGGTTCCATATAAATTGCATCAGCCGGATTGTACCCTTTAATGTATCCGTACGTAAGCCGTAGTGTACTATTTGCATCTGGAATAAAGTTGGTTTTTTTCCATTCCATTTTTACATCAACTAGATCGCCGTAAAGTTTGTTAAGTTTTCCCTCGTTTTTTTGACTCTCTTTGTCGCTGGCTTGAGACTGCATTTTTATTTTCTTTGCAAAAATAAAGAGCGGGTCCTGCATTGCCGCAATTTCTGCCGGTGATTTTTTTAAAAGTGAATCAAAAAATTCATTCTCACGGATCTTTGAATTTGTTATGTAATTGGAAATAAAATCTTGAAAAGTTTCTTCCGGATGAATTCCATTCCCTTCCAATAATTCATCAACAGCCGCTATACGTGATGATTCCTTGAAGTTGTTTGCATCCATTAACATTCTATTAAGCATTGCTTCTTCAAAGTCGGTATTGTAATTCTGTTTTAAATATTCTATTCTGCTTAAAGTCTGATTAATATTATTTTCTTGATATGCTGGATTTCTTTCCATATCCGGTTTCCGTATTTCTTCCGAATAAGTAAGAACAAAGTTTGCCAAGGAAAGCGTTGTTGAAAAAGAATTGATTTGCCGCAGCCACAAATCCGCTTTTGCGTTTTGATTTACTAATTCAAATACATTATGAATTTCTTCCATCAAATTGCCGTATTTTGTTTTTAGTTTCGAATCGGAATTGATGAATTGCTGAAGCTGTTTTTCTTCTTCCTGTTTCTGTGCAATGAGATTTATCTTTTTCAGTCCTTTAATCTTTCCTTGATAATTTTTCATTGTGTTGGCTAAACCTTTAATTCGACTTGCAAAAGCAAGTGTTAGTTCTTTGTTGTCCGCACTGATTTCCTGCATTGTTTCAATTGCATACTGGTATAGGTCTGAAATGTAAGGCAGTAAATAATCAAGCTGATATTTCATATACTGCGATGGGCGGTGGCGGAAAGTTCTTCCCGGATAACCGAGCTGAAAAACAAAATCTCCCGCTTCAACTCCATTTGGGTTGATCTTTAAAAACTTTCTTGGTTTGAACGGAACATTCTCTTTAGAGTATGTTGCTGCTTTGCCATCTGGTGCAACATAGGCACGCATGATTGAAAAATCGCCGGTGTGGCGCGGCCAAATCCAATTATCTGTTTCACCGCCAAAATTACCAATTGATTGAGGCGGGGCAAACACAAGCCGTACATCACGAATTATGCGGTACTTAAATAACACATAAGTTTTTCCGGCAAACATTTCCGACACATCTGCTATGATAGATTCCTTTTCATCTGTAGCTGCATCTGAAAGTTCTTTGCTCTTTTGCGCTATCATTTTAGTCCGTTCTACGGGATCGGAAATATTTTTGATAGCACCAAGAATTGCGTCGGAAACATCTAGATATGATTCGGTGATCTTGCAAATATAGCCTTGCGAAGGGATCTCTTCGGATGGAGTTTTAGCGTAGAAACCGTTTTCAAGATAATTTTTTTCTACCGTACTTGCGCGTGTGATTGCGCCGAATGCACAATGATGATTTGTAATGATCAATCCATTTTCAGAAATAAATGATCCGGTACATCCGCTTAGCTGCACGAGCGCATCAACAAGGCTAACTCCGTCTGGATTATAAACTTCTTTCGTTTCAATTTTTAAACCGGCCTTTTGTAAATCAATTTTATCAATTTCGCTCAAGGGATACATTCCTTCTTCAGGAGAGGCCGGGATCATCCCCAAAATAAATGTAAGTGAAAAAGTAATTGTAAATAGTTTTAAAAATTTGGATAGCCAACTACTTCGTAGCATAAATTCTCCTAGATAGGTTGGTTCAAAAATAATATTATGTTGAAGAATAACGAAATTAAAGAAAGCGGTATTCTGTTCTTTTGAAGAACTGAATTCTTTCCACATTCAATAATTCAAAAAAAATTTTGCTCTTTATTTTGGGTATTGGGGCAAGCGTATTGTAAAAATTGTTTTCATTGAATCGTTGGAGACAAAGCTGACTTTCCCTTTAAGATATTGTTCAACAATCAGTTTAACACTGTAAAGTCCAATACCTCTTCCTTTGCTTTGTTTTGTACTGAATGATCTCTGGAAAAGCTGTAGTTGAATCCTGTTTGGGATCACTTTTTCATTGTAAATATTGAACAGAATATCTGGGGAATCTAAAGACGCTGAAATTCTAATAAGATCATTTTTCTCCGATGCCTCCAGTGAATTTTTGAAAAGGTTGCCAAGCGATCGAATCAGCAATGTTGAATCTGTAAAAAAGTTTACATCTTCCTCTTGTTCTTCAATCGATAAAATTTTGCCCTTTGACAGTTCATGATTTTTGTAGAGATCATAAACGTCATTCAGAGTTTCATTTATAGTTGTTTTCCTAAATGCCGGTATTAGAACCCCATCCTCTGCGCTTCTCAATTCTCTTTGAAATATTATTTCATTAATTAATTGTCTTGAGGTATCCTTCAATACCGACGTAAACTCGGTCTTGTCTTCTTCATTATCGACATCATGCAGCAACTCTGCAAGTCCGTTTACCGCTCCGGCAGTATTTAATATATCGTGGAAAAAAATTCTTTCGAGTGCTTCACGCCGTTTTTCGTTTGAAATATCCCTAATCGCAACCATCGAGTAATGCGAATTGAAAATCTCTATCTGTTGAGTACGAACTAAAAGATCATAGGAAATATTTGAACCGTTTGAATCAACAGTTAATCTGCATTCCTCTTCTGTTGTTTGTTGAGAATTGTTCGAAATTTTTATTCCTTTTGCCACACCGCATTCCGAACAGAATTTTGTTGTCCCGCAACCGGGAAGATTATCATGAATATGTATGCAGTTAATTGCTTCGCCAAATCTTTTACCAAAAATGCTTTGATAATTTTGCGAATTAAATCCTTTTAATGCTTTTGAATTCAATGTAATAATCTGCCGGTTCTTATTTATTATAAAAGCAATTTCTGGAAAACCATCAAGTAACTGTTTTACAATCGGATTATTCTCAAATAGACTAATCTCTTTTTGAATTTCTTCCTGTGTACTTCTTTCCGGAGAATCAAAAAATGTTTTATGTAGTGAATCGGAATTAGATTCATTATTCAAAGTAATATCTCCCGCCTATGGCGATATCCAGATGCAATGATGTTTCCGGGAATAAATTAAATACCGGTGCTATTTCTATAAATGTATCAATCGGCAATGATTCCGGTAACCAGAGTAAACCAATTACACCTCGTGCGCCCAGAGTGTTGCCGTCCTTATTTCCAAAATGAATTCTTGCGCCGAATCCATAATAAATCGGGAAGCGGTACGGTGATTTTATTTTATCGTAAATATGAAAAAGATAATCTCCGTGTAGCGAAAAAGTTTTATTAGGATGAACAAAAGAGTACGCTAAACCAAAATCAAATGCATGCTCGTCGCTCACCCAATATTTTCCGCTAAATCCTGTTGGTTCACCAAGCATAACTCCCAATCCAAATTTCCTTGCTTGTGAAAAATTATTTATTGATGTTAAAGAAACAATCAACAAGACTGCAAGTAAGAACTTACCGGCTTTCACTTAATACCTCTGATTTTTTTACTAAGCTAAATACGCAAATCAGATTAAAAATTAAAGTCAAAATGGCGATCGATTATAAACAGTTTCTTCTAATATTATTATCGAATATTATTAAATTTGATTTAGAGATCATTCAAAAGAGGCTTAGATGAAAGAAGCATCGAACAATTCAGCAATTAATACCTTACTTCAAGAGAATTCTGATTCCTTTGTTTATGCCAAAAAAAAGACGGCAATAATCTTATCTGCAGGTCACGGCAAACGGATAAAGTCTCAAACTTCTAAAATGCTTCATAAAATTTGGGAAATTCCAACCGTAGAAAGAGTTTGTAACTCTTGCCAAAAAGCTTTAGCGGATTCGAATATCATAATCGTTGTTGGTATTAAAGCCGAAGAAGTTGTCAAAACAGTCGGTAAGAAAAAATCAGTTTCGTTCGCTCTTCAAGAAGATCAGAAAGGTACAGGCCATGCAGTTCAAGTCGCTCTGGAAAATATTACTGACAAAACTTACGATGGAACTGTCTACATTTTTCCTGGAGATATGGGTTTGATTGATGAAGAGACAATTCATTTTTTCAAAGAGAAGTTCGAGAAATCCAATGCTGATATGATGGTTTTAACCGGAATTTATGATGGTCCCGTTGAAGATAATTATTATGGAAGAATTTTGAGAGTTCCGGAGAATGATTTGAAAAGTCGTTCCAAGAAAGAGAGCGGCAAGGTAATTGAAATTCTTGAATATAAAGAAATACTCAATCTTGACGAGAAGGAAAAATACAGTGCTGAATACCATAACAGAAATTTTAAATTCTCACGAAAAACTTTATTGGAAAACTGCGAGTTTAATTCAGGTGTATATGCATTCAAATTTAAGCCGTTAGCCGAACTAATTCAAAAAATCGGAAGCAATAATGTTCAGAATGAAATTTATCTAACAGACCTTATTGGGCTCTTCAACAAAAACGGATATACAGTTGAAGCGGTCAGTCCAAAAAATCAGTATGTTCTGATGGGCTTCAATAATAAATCTGTGCTTAAAGAAATGGATGCAATTGCGCGAAAGCTGGTATATGAAAAAGTGAAAGATATTGTAATGATTGATGATCCGGATGATTTCTTCATTGAAGAAAATGTTGTGGAAGAAATTATGGAAATGGATAAACATGGATTACCGCTTGAAATCCGGATTGGTAAAGGTGTATTTATCGGCAAGGGTGTTAAGCTAAATTATAATCTGTCTTTCGGTAAAAATACTTTTATAGAAGGGGACATTCAGTTTGGTAAAAAAAATACTATAGGAGATAACTCACATATTTCATGTTTCTATGGTCAAAGAATTAATGTCGGTGATAATGTAGAAATATTTGGCGGCAGCATTATAAAAGGGAATGTTAATATTGGAGCCGAATCAAGAATAGAAAGTGGTGTTAGAATAACAGGGAGCGATCAGCTTCCATGCATAATTGGTTCACACGTTATAATTAAAGGAATAACTTACATCTTCGGATCTCGAATTAACGAGAATATATTTATCGAACATTCGGTCTTAATGAAAAAAGATATTGTAAAACCGGCAGGAGTAAAAGCAGATATCTATCACGTAAGATTTTATTTACCGGAAGCAGAAGGCACCGACGCCGTGAAAGATTTATAAAAAGAAAAAGGCAATCCGGTAAATTGAATTGCCCGCTAACTCAAATTCAAATCACAAAAAATTATTTAACGGCAGTTAATTTATTTACGTGTTTAGTAAGAGCGGATTTTCTTCTGGCAACAGTATTTTTATGCATTCTTCCTTTAGAAACTGTCTTATCAAGAAATGCAACTGTTTCCGTTAATAATGTTTGAGCTTTAACCGGATCTTTTTCATCCACTACTTTTTTGGTAAGTGTTTTTACTTTAGATAGAGCTGTTTTATTTCTTTCAGCTCTTTTTTTGGTCGATCGTACTCTTTTTTTTGCTGATTTGTGCTGCGCCATTAATAAAACCTTATTTTGTTAAAAAACGTGCGTAAATATAGTATACGATGGCTTACAAATCAAACTGAAGTGCGATATTAACTTTATTCTCAAACCGGTTGTTATTATCTTTGCGCCTCTTTGAAAGGCATTATATCTATTTATGATTAAGATAAACGAAATATATTACTCAATTCAAGGCGAAAGCTCCAAATCGGGGCTTCCTACGGTCTTTGTAAGGTTAACTTATTGCAACCTTCGCTGCTCGTATTGCGACTCGGAATACGCATTCCACGACGGTACAGAGATGACGATTAGTTCTATCATAGATGAAGTAAAAAAATATAACTGCAATTTAGTCGAAATTACAGGCGGAGAACCGTTATTTCAGAATGAAGCTCTTGATTTGATGAAACAATTATGCGAGGCCGGATTTGAAGTAATGCTCGAAACAGGCGGAAGCCTTCCAATAAAAGAGATTGATAAACGGGTAATGATAATTATGGATTTAAAATGCCCGTCGAGTAATATGATGAAAAAAAATCTCTACGAGAATGTGGATTTTATTAAACCAACAGATGAAATTAAATTTGTGGTCGGAAGTCGTGAAGATTATGATTGGTCCAAAGAAATTATATGTAAATACCAATTGCTTGAAAAATGTACAATCTTGTTCTCTGTGGTTTTCGGGCGGCTTGAACCTGTAAAACTTGTTGAATGGATTCTGCAGGATGAAGCATGGTCTTTAGTTCCTCCGGGAAAAATTAGATATCAATTGCAGATACATAAATATATTTGGGAACCAACAACTAAAGGCGTTTGATGAAAATTGCAAAAGAATTTCATTGGGAAATGGGGCACCGTCTTCCTTTTCATTTAGGTAAATGTAAAAACCTGCACGGGCATTCTTATAAATGTATGGTTGAACTAACCGGAGATCCGGATTCTAACGGAATGGTTATTGATTATTTTGACG
Organism: Ignavibacteriales bacterium; assembly: GCA_026390795.1. Classification (NCBI taxonomy): domain Bacteria; kingdom Pseudomonadati; phylum Ignavibacteriota; class Ignavibacteria; order Ignavibacteriales; species Ignavibacteriales bacterium. Next base: position 779,373 of record JAPLFG010000003.1, on the reverse strand, counting down.
TAAAGAAAATTATCGGTCCTATAATTGAAGAACTTGATCATTCATTTATGGTTTCTAAGAATGATAAAGAAGTAATTGAAGCTCTCCAGAAATTGAACTCTCAAATGGTTGTTGTTCATTTTGAAACTACCGCAGAAAATATTTGTCTCTATCTTCTGGATAAAATTAAATCATCTAATCTCCCCAAGAATATTCATTCAATAAAAGTACGCGTTTTTGAAACTGAGAATACTTATGCGGAAGAGGAAACAAGAATATAACTTCGATTACAGCAAATCAAAACCAAATCGATTTGCAAAAACAGAAAAACAAGTTATTGTTCAAATTGATGATGACGTAGCAAAAGTATTTTCGTCATCGGAAGAAGTTAATAATGCGCTTCGCGCGCTAATTCGTATTTATCCGCCAAAAAGAAAAAAATCTAAAATTAATTCTTAAACTTTTTCACTTCGTTCAAAATACTCGGTAGAATCTCTCCCGATTTCCCATAGATTGAATAATCAGCAAAGCGTGACATTTCCGTTGGCTCTAAATTTATTTCGACAATGTAGGAGCCGGCCTGCTTTGCCGTTATTGGAATATATGCTGCAGGATAAACTACTGCTGATGTGCCAACAACAAAACAGATATCGCTCCACTCAGCGGCTTTTTCGCCTTCGCTGAATTCATCCTGAGGAAGCATTTCTCCGAACCAAACTACGTCTGGACGAACCAGTCCGCCGCACTTAGAACATTTTGGTGCTGTGCCGGGTAATTCAATTTCAAGAGAATTATAAAATGTGTGACAATTGATACAGAAATTTCTTTCGATATTGCCGTGAAGCTCAAAAATATTTTTGGAACCGGCACGGCGGTGAAGGTTATCAATGTTTTGTGTTACGACCGAGACATCAAAATAATTCTCAAATTCTGCGATGGCAATATGTCCGGCATTCGGTTGAGCTTTGTTAACGATATCTCTTCTGTGCTGATACCATTCCCAGACTAAATCCGGGTTACGCATAAAAGCATCGAAGTTTGCAAGCTCTTCGGGTTTCATCTTATTCCAGATTCCATCTTTACCGCGGAATATTGGAATTCCGCTTTCCGCGGAGATTCCGGCACCTGTAAAAAAGACGATCCTTTTTGCCGAGCTTAGCTTAGCAATGAATTCCGGTTTGAATTCCATAAGAGTATTATTTATTCTGAATCTTAAGAATAGTTGTGAAGATTTTAGAATGAGATTCTTCGCCCTCCGCGTTAGGCGGAGGACTCAGAATGACATAGAAAAAAAATTATTCGTCTTTTATGTCGTTCAAAAGTTTTTTCGCTTCTGCTAATCTTTTCTCATCATCTTGATGCTGAAATTTACAGGTAAGAGCTTTGTTCAACATTTCGCGAGCCGTTTTATAATCATCCTCACGGATAAGTGAGAGTGCATAATCAACATAGAACATCATATAGCCGGGATAAATTTCAATTGCTTTTTTGTATTCTTTTAAAGCTATTTCATTATCTGCCCAGCCTAATCCGAGAATAGAGCGTGCAGGTTTCCATTTTTCGCTTGTCTTTGCATGTGTTCTTGCCAATACATAATGGGCAACCCCTTGAATAAAATTACCGCCGTTACCAAGCTGAATTGATTTTTCAACATCAGCTCTTACACTATTTACAACACCCGCAACGGAAAATACACCTTTAAATAAAGCAATTTTTCCATTCGCAATTGCACGGCGCAATAATCCTCCAGCCTGATCAGGCTGTAGTTTGACGGATTTATCGGCATAGTCAAGAGCTTTTTGAAAGACTGCAAGTTGTGCGTCTTCTTGCTCGCTTGTACTTGCGGGCATTTTATCGGCTATATCTACATAAGTACGTGATAAGTGCCAGAGAACTTCATAATTATTTGGTTCTATTTTTTCGGCTTTCTTAAAAGCATCGAGAGCTTTTTCGTTATTAAATTCTTTATAATATTTCTCCCCTTCATCCATCAGAGCATCGAGTGATTGTGAATATACTCTCCCAAAAGATGTTAAAATAAAGACGATTAGTAAAATGAAAGATTTGTTTGTTCTTTCCATAATGCATTCCTCAATTAGTGGATGATTGATTTACTTTTATTCTGCTTTATCTGAGTTATTATCCGGAATGAATAAAGAAGTTTCTGCAAGAGGAAGAAATCTTGTCCACCTGCCTCCTTTATTCTTATCTGCTTCGATTGCATACTTATAAGCATTAGTCTTTGCGCTGAGTTCATCTGCCTGATAAAGAGCGATTGCTTCTAAAGTTTTCGGTTCAACAGGAGATGCAAATTCCAACTTTCCTTGATGACTTAAAACTAAATGTATCAAATGAGTTTTTAATTCTTCCGGAAAGTCTGGTATTGATGAAGCGGTTTTTTCAACTGTAAGTGCGCCGATCATAATATGTCCGATCAACTTACCCTTATCCGAATAATCGAAAACAGAATCGTAAGTAAGTTCTTCCGTCTTACCGAAATCATGAAGCAGTGCGCCGGAGATTAATAGATCATGGTTAAGATCGGAATGAATTGAACACATCAGTTTGCAAATGCGGACAATCTCTAACGTATGTTCCAGCAATCCGTGAATATAAGCATGATGCCATCCTTTACCGGCAGGTGTGCGGCAATATTTATCAAGATTTTCTCCGGAGAGAATTGTTCTTAAAAGTTTATTCAAATATTGGTTTTTAACGGAATCGATTACTTGATTCAGTTCATCCATCATTTCATCAAGCGGGCGGCGAGATCTTGGCAAAAAATCTTCCGGTAGTACATTATCACTTTCCTGTGCCGGACGAATTTTTTCGATTTTAATTTGAGGAGCGCCGTTAAAATCTTCTATCAATCCGGCAACTTTTACAACAGTACCCTCTTTTAATTTTTTGGAATATTCTTCGGCGTTGTCCCATACTTTAGATGGAAGTGCGGCAGATTTGTCCCGCAATTCCAAATTGAGAAATAACTTTCCGTTTTTAGATGTTTTAACTTCACATTTACTGACTATAAGAAAAATTAGAAGTTCGTCACCGATAGAAAATTCATTAAGCGCTTTTTGATCTAACATATTGAAGGTATGTCCTTTGTTCTATTTCAATTTACTAAAAAATACGGGGAAGGAGAAAATTACTTTAAAGAAATTTTAGCACACTTTCGTTTGGTAGCCGGACCATAACAGAACATCGCAGCAGCTCAACTGAGACTGCAAGCCATTTATCTTCCTGTGTACTAGTTACAACTCCAATTACATCTTTGAACGGACCATCAATTATTTTTACTTTTGTGCCGACTTCAATCTTATTGCTTACAAACACTTCGGGAGAATCAAATAATATTCTTTTGATATTTGCAATTTCCCATTCCGGAATTATTGAAGGTTTACCATCAAAAAAAACAGTTTTCACAATTGCCTTTTGAGAAACTGCCAGCATCCTATTTCTTTCAGAAACGTGAATAAAAATGTAGCCACGGAAGAGCGGTTCCGTAATTTTTTTCTTCCGATCACTCCATTTTTTCATTACCGTAATTGTAGGAAGATAATACTCAATTGAAACGCTTTCCAGCTGAATTGCAGCTTTGAATTCCTGACGTGGTTTTGTATAAAGTGCGAGCCAATGTTTTACAGTAATGTCGTTCACTGAAGCCATTTTAACCTGTCTAATCAGAAAGTGATGATTGTGATTTTTGTTAGAAAAGACATTCTCTGATCTGGCTCACCAACAAATCATGTTCTACCGGTTTAGATATTATTCTATCAACACCAAGACGTAAATATTTTTTGGAAATCTCATCGTTAAGTTTAGCGGAGACAACAATAATTGGAACCGTTCTATTCGCTTCTTTTTTCTGGATCGCCTCAACCAATTGAATTCCGTTCATCAGCGGCATGTCATGATCGGTAATAATTATTGTAGGAAGCAGATCCCTGTACATTCCAATTGCCTCGTAACCGTTATCTGCAAATTTTACATCGAAATTTGGAAGAGCCTGTTCAATAATTTTTTTGTAAAGCGTTCTAATACTCTTGTCGTCTTCAACTAACAAAACAAGGTTTTTAGCTTCGGGAACCGTGCAATGGAACTCGCTTCCTTCTCCAACTTGAGAATAAAACCAAACCTGTCCACCGTGTTTTTCAATTATTTCTTTGACTAATGTTAATCCAAGCCCGCTCCCTTTTTCTCCGTTCGTTCCAACGAGAGAAAACTTTTGATCTATCTTGAAAAGTTTCGTCTGATTCTCTTCCGAAATTCCGAGTCCTTCATCGCGGACGACAATTTCAATCATGCCTTCTTTAAATCTGCTTGCCGAGAGATGAACTTCTTTCCCTTCCGGAGTAAACTTGATTGCATTTGTCGCTAAATTTACAATGGCTTGGCTTATCAATCGTTCGTCTGCGTTTATATGAAGATCCGAAGGAATGTCTATCTTAACATCAATATTTTTTCTGACTGCGTCACCTGTAAGCGGTGTAACCGCGGTCGAAACAACAGCTTTAACATTTAGGCGAACCGGGTCAACTTTTATTCTGCCGGTTTGTAGACGCGACCAATCTAGAAGACAATTAATCAGGTTAAGCTGGGATTTTGATGCATCATAAATATACCGGATATATTCGTTCCGCTCATCTTCAGAAACATCCTGTTCGTTCAAAAGAATTTCTGAAAAGCCAAGAAGCGTAGTAAATGGAGCGCGAAGATCATGCGACACAATAGAAATAAATTTATCTTTCGATACATTCAGCTCTTTAAGAGAATCGCAAGATTTCTGAAGTTCAGCTTCATTAAGCTTAATATCGGAAATATCTAGGACTGTGCTTTTTTTCTGAATTATATCTGTTCCGGTTTCAGCGCGAACTACGGTCAAAAATTCCTTTACCCAAACTTGTTTACCGGATTTGGAATTAATTCTGTATGTGAACTCAAGTGAATCTTTTACGGTATCGTTCTCGAATTCAAGCAGATTCTTTTTAACGTCACTTAAATCTTCTTCATAAATAATCGAGTAGTGGTTTTCCGGTAGACTATTTATTTCGGCGGGTGTGTAACCGGTAATTTTTTCAACGGAATCTGATACAAAACTTTCCGCAGAACCGTTAAGATATTTTATCGAAAAAAAAATATTACTAAATCTGCTGTTGAATTCTTTCAAGGCATCAAAATTAATTTTATCTTTCTCCATACCCTTCGATATTCAATGAAAAGTGGATCAAATATAATAAAATAATTTTTAATACAGCATATGAGACTATTTAAGTGTGAATGAGAAACTAATTTAATTATTACAGTGTTTAGCGGACATTGAAAAAAAATAAATGGAAGATATGAAATACCTACACCTCTTAATTTTTATGATGTTACTTGGAATAACTTTATCTGCTCAAAATCTGAAAGGAACCATCTCTGGAAAAGTTGTAGATGAAGTCACAAACGAACCTATTCCCGGAGTTAATATTGTGATAGTTGGTTCTGAAAAAGGAGCGGCGGCTGATCTAAATGGAGAATTTATAATTTCTAATTTGGATGCCGGAATCTATCAAGTCCGTGTTTCAGCTCTCGGTTATAGTACGATAATTAAATCCGATGTAATTGTGAATAACGCTAAACCAACAAGTCTTTTGCTTAAAATGGTAAGCACTTTGATTGAATTGGAAGGAGTTACAGTCAGTTCCGGTTATTTTGAAATGGATCCAAGTGAAATTGGAAGTGTTGCTAATTTGAGTTATGAAGAGATACGAAGGGCGCCGGGAGGATTTGAAGATGTCGTTCGCGCGCTCTCAGTTTTGCCGGGTGTTGCTCAGACTAGCGCGGGAAGGAATGATCTAATTGTACGCGGTGGGGCACCGTCGGAAAATCTTTATCTTGTTGATGGATTCATTGTGCCGAATATAAATCACTTTGGAAGCCAGGGAGCCACCGGAGGACCACTTAGTTTTATCAATTTGGATTTTGTGCGTGAGACAAGTTTCTCGAGCGGAGGATTTTCTTCTCTTTACGGTGATAAGCTCTCATCAGTTTTAACAATTGATTTGAGAGAGGGAAGAAAAGACCGTCTAGGAGGCAAAGGGACTATATCTGCGTCTCAGTTTGGACTGAATCTGGAAGGACCGCTTGGTAAAAAAGGAAATTTTATTTTTTCTGCGAGGCGAAGTTATCTCGATTTTATTTTTAACGCTGCCGGATTCAATTTTGTACCGGAGTATTATGATGCTTTAACTAAGTTCAGTTATGACCTTGATGCCAAAAACCGTTTCTCGTATTTGTTCATCGGTGCGTTTGATAAAGTAAAATTTAACAACAAAGATTCGGAAGACTTGTATGAGAATTCCAGAATTCTCGCATCAAATCAAAACTCATATATAACGGGATTATCATATCGTCATCTGTTCGAAAAAGGATTTTTCAACATTAGTCTAAGCAGAAATTTTACTGACTTCGATTCTTCTCAACGCGATACTCTCCTTAATCCAATTTTTCTTAATAAATCGCGGGAAGGTGAGAATGAATTGAAAGGAGATATCATTTACAAACTTTCTACAAATTCTGAATTGAATTTCGGACTTTCCGCCAAGCTAATTAAATTTTCCGCCGATATTAAACTTCCAAATTTCATAACAACATTCGGTGAGAAACTTAATATAACTTCCCTCAATTCCGCAAAAAACTTTACAAAGTTTGGAATCTACTCACAGTATTCGAATACAATGTTTGATAGGTTACGAATAAGTTTTGGTGGAAGAGGGGATTACTTCAGCGGAATTAATGTAACCTTTTATTTCAGTCCCAGATTATCAACTGCATTCATGCTAAATGAAATATCTTCCATAAATTTCAGTGCGGGAATTTATCATCAGAGTCCTTCATACATCTGGCTAATAGCAGATGAATCGAACAGAAACTTAAAAGCTGTGCGTGTTAATCAGTTTGTGCTGGGATATGAAAGAAGATTGAGAGATGATCTCCGGATGAAGGTGGAAAGTTTTTATAAAAATTATGAAAATTACCCGGCGAGTGTTTTACGCCCATACCTTGTATTAGCCAATACCGGCGCGGGTTATGGCGGCGGCGATGAAAACTTTGCATCCTTTGGTCTTGAACCGCTCGTGAGCGCTGGAATTGGAGATGTTCACGGAATCGAATTTTCTCTTCAAAAAAAATCTTCCGATACTCCTAATTATGGAATATTGAGCGTTACGTGGAGTGAATCTAATTTTACCGGGCTTGACGGAGTAAAACGAGCCGGCAGTTATAGCCAGAATTGGATTGTGAATTTAACCGGCGGTTATATTTTTAATAAAAATTGGGAAGCGTCTTTCAAGTTTAGATTTGCAACAGGTAATCCTTATACACCATTCAATGATGATGGAACTCAGAGCGTGGCAAACTACAATAGTTCCCGATTCAAACCTGTTCACTCTTTAGATTTGCGGGTTGACCGGCGTTGGGATTTTGACGACTGGGCATTGATAACATATTTGGATATTCAGAATATCTACAACAATAAGAACACAAATACTATTCGATGGGATTACCGTAATGGAAAAATTGATGATCAATCATCAATCGGTCTATTGCCGTCAATCGGTGTGAGCATGGAATTTTAATTCTCATCTTCCTTGATTGTTCTTGTTGGTATTCCAAGTTCATCCATTTTCCTATAGAGAGAAGAAAGACCAATATCTAAAGCCTTTGCCGCTTCTTCTTTGTTGTAATTATATTTTTTGATTGTCTTTAATATATGTTCTTTTTCAAAATCTTTAATGGCGTCTTTCAACAGATCGGGAAAATTATCTTGAACTTCTTTCCCTCGGAAATGTTCGGCAAGATCGTCAATAGTTATATAATCCTTCGAAGCAAAAATCATTGCGCGTTCAATAACATTTTCCAACTCTCTAACACCACCGCGCCAATCATGGGCTAAAAGTATTTTCATGGTTTCGTTATCAACGCCGATTATTTTTTTCCCCATCTCTTTCGAGAATTTATCTATAAAGAAGTTAATTAGTAGAGGAATGTCTTCAGAACGCTCATTCAATGTCGGCAGCTTTATCTCAATTACATTCAGTCTATAATAAAGATCTTCACGAAATTCGTTTGTCTTTGTTTTTTCGTAAAGATCTTGATTGGATGCAGCTATTATTCTCACATCAGTACTAACTGCTTTCACACCGCCCACCGGAATAAACTCCCGGTCTTCAATTGCACGTAAAAGTTTTACTTGAAGATTTATAGGCAGTTCTCCAATTTCATCAAGAAAGAGTGTTCCGCCATCGGCAACTTTAAATAGTCCGACTTTATCATCCGACGCACCGGTGAAAGATCCTTTTTTGTGTCCAAACAATTCGCTTTCGATTAGATTTTCCGAAATTGCACCGCAGTTAATTGGAAGAAAAATCTTGTCTTTGCGTAGACTATTGTAGTGAATTGCTTTGGCTACAAGTTCTTTACCGGTTCCGCTTTTTCCAAAAATCAAAACATTACTGTTTGTCGGTGCAACCTGGGAAATGACATCAAAAATTTTTTTCATCGGTTCACTTTTGCCGATCAGATTAGTAAAGCCTGAATCGGAAGAAATTCTTTGGCGCAATGATTTATTTTCTGCCGCAAGTTTTTTATACTCTATTAATCTTTTTACTCTGATGATTACGTCTTCAAACTCAACCGGCTTGATTAAATAATCAAATGCGCCGTTTCGAAGTGCGTCAATTGCTGTTTTAACCGATGCATAAGCAGTCATTATAATAAAGAATGTCTCCGGTGAAATTTTGGACGCAGATTCCAAAAGCTGCATACCGTCCAGCTTCGGCATCTTTATATCAGAGATGACAACGTCGTAATCATTTTCTTTAATTTTTAGAAGTGCTTCTTCGCCGTCGCCTGCGGAATCGGTAGCAAACCCTTCTTCGGCTAAAACCATTTTAAGTGAATCCCGGATTGATTTCTCATCATCAACAATCAAAATTTTTGCTGGCATTATTTCTCCGTCAATTATTATCTATTGGAAGTGTAATTATGAACATACTTCCTTCTTTTAATTTGCTTTTAGCTTTAATCTCGCCGTTGAATCGCCTGATTATTCCATAGCTAACGGAGAGACCGAGACCAGTTCCTTTTCCGACTTCCTTTGTGGTAAAGAATGGATCAAAAATCTGGGCTAATGTTGTTTCCTCCATTCCGCAGCCGTCATCATTTATTTCTATATAAACATTTTTATTATCAAAATCAGATTTTAACATAATTGTTCCGTTGCCTTCAATCGCATCCAGAGCATTGATGAGTATGTTGATGAATACCTGAAGAAGTTGATCTGCCGCTACGCGCACTGCAGGCAGAGCATTTTTTAAATCCGTTTCGAAATTTACTTTGCGGATTCGTTTATCATACTTGACAATTCCAAGCGCTGTCTTCAAAACATCTGTTATGTCTTGAACAGCAGTCTCATAACTTGGAGGACGGGAGAAATCCACAAGCTCCCTAACAATCTTCGTAATACGGTCTATATTTTCTTTTATGTTAACAAGCTGCTCACTTATAAATTGGTCTTGACTTCTGCGTTGTAAAATTTGAACAAGAGAAGAAATAGAAGTAAGAGGATTGCCTATTTCATGAGCTACGCCGGCAGCAAGTTGACCTATTACGGCAAGTTTTTCTGATTGATCGATCTGCGCCTGCAGACGCTTAAACTCAGTATAATCCTTAAATATAATCGACCTGCCTTTATATTCTCCGTTACTGCTGTGTAATTGAGAAACACTTAGCCTGACGGTTATTATCTCACCGTTTTTTTTCTTTCGCTCAGATTCAATAATGCTGGTATAACCGATTTTTTTTGCATCTTCCTTAATTCTGGTTAACTCTTTAATATATTTTTCCCCGTCCGGAAAGAGAAGGGAAGAAGGCTTACCGAGAACTTCATCTTCCGTGTATCCGAATATTTTTTCCGCACCTTTGTTCCATGTAATAAATTTCTCGTTTTGATCAACCATCATAATTGCTTGATCGGAAGAATGGAGAATATTTTTTAAGTACTGTTGATTTAATTCAAGTCTTGAAGCAAGCCGGTCTCTGCTCAATTCCAATTCTTTCAGTTTTGTTTCTTGATAAAGAATTGAATACCGGGCGTATATTTGTTCTATCAACTCGTCAAAAAATCCAAGAAGAATTACCGGATCGGTATTCCCCATTGCGTCATTTTCAACAAAATTAAAAACTGCAAACCTTCCTTGGCTAAAAAGCTGGCTTACTTCAAGCAAATTTAGATTCGCTTCCGAAAACAATGTATATGTATCTACAAGAAATTGATCGGCGGATTTATAATCGCCGGTCTCAATAACTTCTATAAATGTAGTGATACTGCTTTCTGCGAATGTATGAAGTTGCTGTTCAGAAAGTTTACCGCTGCAAAGTGGTAAAAGTTTTATCTTCCAGTTCTCTGCTATTGTATCAAAATGTTTTCTTAAAAGCTCAAGTAATAATTTTTTCATCAATGTATTTAATAATGAAAGGAAATATTTTTTTAATTAAACGCTTCGAAAAATAAAGAAAGCAAGTTTAGAATGAAAGATGATTAAGTTTTTACTCCGGCTTTGTCCACATTGTGGAACCGGTAATTTTCCGTTTATGTATAAGAAACAGTTTCATTATCTTTGAACAAACAGAGAGAGACAGATATGAAAAAAATTATTTTTGCCATTTTAACGACGATTTTATTTTCTTCCATTTCATTTGCATCGGAAGAAATTGTTGTAAAACCATCCCTTTCTAATGTAAAAGTCTTTTTGAGAGGAGCACAGTTGAGTTATTCGGTAAAAGCAAAAATTGAGAAGGGTATGAATGATATTGTCCTAACCGGATTGGCTTCGAACATTGATCAAAATAGTATCAATGTTTCGGCAAGAGGAGACGCTATTATCATGTCGGTCGTTCAACGGTTTGATTATCTGGGACAAGCTGAAAAAACACCGCAGATAAAAAAGCTTGAGGATTCTCTCGAAGTGCAGAATAAATTACTCTCAACTAATCAAATTGAAAATGATGTTCTTAAATCTGAAATTGAACTGATCCTTGCCAATAAAAATATTGGGAATGAAAAAATTGGCGTTTCAATTGCGGAATTACAAAAGATGGGTGAATATTACCATAAACGGTTAACAGAAATAAAAAATAAAATGTATGAAGTCTCTTTGAGTATCAAAAAAAATCAAAAAAATATTGAGAGAATACAAAATCAGTTAAACGAATTGAATAATCAGTTGAACAAGCCGGTAAATGAAATTGTTGTATCTGTTTCTGGCAAGACTGCCGGAATGATTGAGTTGAATCTTTCATATCTAATCTATGATGCTGGTTGGCAACCAGTTTATGATGTGCGTCTTGATAAAATAGATTCTCCGGCGCAGCTGAGTTACAAAGCAAATGTTTGGCAGAACTGTGGTATTGATTGGAAAGATGTTGATGTTATTCTTTCTACAAGAAATCCGAATGTGAATAATAATAAACCGGAATTAAATCCTTGGTTCATTGATTTTGAACGTCCGGTGGTCTATAGAGAAATGATGAAAGCCGGTGCGGCAAGACCTTTAAGCACAGGCAATGCTCAGCTCTCTCAAGATTTAAAAATAGAAGCACCGTCCGAAACAATGGCAAATTATATTGATGTTGTAGAGACTCAACTTTCCGTAGAATTTACACCAACGATTAAGTATTCAATTCCATCGGACAGCAAACCGCATTCAGTTACACTTCAAGAATTTACAGTTCCGGCAAAGTATGAATATTACGCGGCTCCCAAACTTGATAATAATGCATTTCTTGTTGCGAGGTTAACTGATTGGAGTAACTATAATTTATTATCCGGTTTGGCAAATGTATATTTTGAGAATTCATACGTAGGACAATCGCACATCAATCCAACAACTACAAATGATACGCTTACAATTTCTCTCGGACGCGATCAAAATATTTCCGTTTCCCGCGAAGTATTAAAAGATTATTCAGAAGATAAATTCTTAAGCAGTAATGTTGAAAGAACATTTGCTTTCGAAATCAAAGTTAGAAATAATAAGACGGGGACCGCAAAAATTTTAGTTGAAGATCAAATCCCAATCTCGAAGCATGAAGATATAGTAGTAAATCTATTAGATTCATCGGGTGCTATCTATGATTCAGAATCAGGTAAATTGGAATGGATGATTGATGTTGACGGTGGAAAATCTGTTGCGAAGAAATTAGTCTACTCTGTAAAATTTCCAAGGGATAAGAATATACAAGGATTGTAAAATTTCTGTCACTCTGAACGAAGTGAAGAGTCTCATTGAAAGCAAGATTCTTCACTTCATTCAGAATAGCTTAACTGCTTTTCTTAAAACTTCTAAACGCAAAAATAAATTGTTTGAAAAAATTATCCGGGAAATATGTTTTCAAACCATATTCTGAAGCTCGTTCTTCCGGGAAAAAACTGGTTTCAAAAAGCCAATCCCAAAATGCAAATTTTGTCGCAAAGTTTCGGTTGCGTCCTTTGCCGGTTGTGTGATGAATCCTATGCATCTCCGGACCATTAATAATTTTTTGCAGCCAGCCGGTTCTCACGCTCAAATTAGAATGAATATACATTCCCCACACTGCACTTATTACGCCCTTGTAGGCGATTACTTCCGGCGGTGAACCAAGCAGTACTATGGGAAGAAATTCAATTGTTTGATTGATCAAAATTTCGAATGCATGAGAACGGGAACCTGAAAGCCAATCAACTTTTTTTGTTGAATGATGCGCTTCGTGCAATCGCCATAAATATTTGTTACTGTGCTGCCACCTGTGCATCCAGTAGATATAAAAATCATGGGTGATAGTGAAAAATATTAATTGTAGCCAAACCGGTACATGACTAAAAATCTGAAGACGCGAGAAACCGGCTGTACCGTCTATCGTTCTAATTATGAATGTGAATATTATTATTCCGAGAATGTAACTCTGTGCAATAGTATAAAGAGCCAGATCGTTAAAAAAACCTTCTCGTAATATTTTCTGCCCCTTGTTGTAAGGGAAAATCCGTTCAAGAATTATAAACAAAAGAGCTGCGGAGATAATCACCGAGTATGAAATAATTTCAAACGGTTGAAAGCTTGCTAATAAATTGCGAATCATAATCTAAGCGGTAATGTTGGGTTTTACTCTTCTAAGTTTTTCAATACTGTGGTACTCACTCTCGTAAACTTGTTTTATACCGTTACCGAGTGCTTTTTCAACATCGCGTATATCCTGAACCATCTTCAGCATTCCATTAATTTCAACCGAGGCGGCTTGATCGGTTCCCCACATTGCCCGGTCAAGTGTAATGTGTCTTTCGATGAATGATGCGCCGAGTGCTACGGCAGCTAAAGTTGGAGCTAAACCGGTTTCATGTCCTGAATAACCAATCGGTGCCTCCGGAAATTTTTCTTTATATGTTTTAATCATATTAAGGTTCAGCTCTTCCGGATTACACGGATAATTAGATGTGGCTTGAGCTATAAGCAAATTATCTGTTCCTAAAATTTGTATAGCGTCTTCAATCTCTCCCATTGTTGACATACCCGTTGAAAGAATAACCGGTCTTCCAGCAGCTTTAATTTTGTTCAATAGTCTATGGTCTGTTAAACATGCCGATGCAACTTTGTGCATCACTGGTTTGAATTTTTCCAGAAAGCTTAATGCCTCTTCATCCCATGGTGAGGCAAACCAATTAATTCCCTTCTGTTTGCAGTAGTCGTCTATTTCTAAATATTCTTCAAAGCCGAACTCGACTTTACGGCGGTATTCGATGTAAGTTATTCTTCCCCATGGAGTGTCTCGTTCCATATCCCATTGATTTTTAGGAACGCAGAGTTCTGGTGTCCGTTTCTGAAATTTAACTGCATCACAACCGGCAAATAGAGCGCCATCAATTAATTTTTTTGCCAATTCGATTGATCCGTTATGATTGATCCCGATTTCCGCGATGATGTAAACCGGTTCTCCCTCACCTATAATCTTATTGCCGACTTTAATTTTGTTAAGCTTCATTCGCTCCCTTTCTTTTTTGTTTTTGCCTCGATGATTAATTCGGCGATATCGCGAAAAGCACCATAACCACCTTTGCTTTCTACTATCAGATCTACAACATCTTTAGCAAACTTTGTTGCATCTTTAGGACAAGCGGATAAACCAACTCTTTTCAAAATTGCGATATCGTTTGTATCATCTCCTATAAAAGCAATTTCTTCCGGCTTTAGATTTTTTCTTGATAGAATATTTTCCAGAGTTTTCTCTTTTTCATAAACGCCCATGTGCAGTTCATCAATCTTTAATTTCTCCGCTCTGGTCTTAACTATTAATGTGTCTTCACGGGTTATTATTCCGGTTTCAACATTAACAAGTTTTTTCAAGCGCTCAACTCCCATCCCATCACGTATAGAATATCGTTTCATTAATTCACCCTGTGTCGAATAATAGACTCCAGTGTCGGTAAGAACGCCGTCAACATCGGTCAAAAGCAATTTTATTTTAGAAGCGCGTTTCAGTAGCTGGTTCTTTGATAATTTTTTTTTCATGAAAGGCCATTCAATAGTTTTTATAATCTTTCCTTTTTTCTTCTTTCCTTTTTTCTTCTTTCCTTCTTTTCTTTATTCCTTTATTTCATAACTTCACCAACACGTCCATCCGCCATCCACAATAAGATTGGCGCCGGTCATGTAACTTGATGCATCGCTTGCAAGAAAGATTAACGCACCTTTATAATCTGATGGATCAGCCATTCTCCCCAAAGGAGTCTTAACTGAATATTTTTCAATAAAAAACTGATCCTGATTATTTTCCACACCGCCTGGAGTCAAAGTATTAACACGTACTCCTTCTTTTCCCCAATAAGCAGCAAGATATTTAGTAAACATAATCACTGCACCTTTTGTTGCGGAATAAGCCGGCGGTTTAAAGAATGACTGAGTTCCGTCTTCTTTAATGTAAAGAGATTGGTCCGGCGCAGTAATACCGTATGTTGAAGCGATATTAATTATGCTTCCCGATTTCTGCTTCGCCATCTCACTTCCTAATATTTGAGAACATAAAAATACACCGGTCAAGTTCACATCGATTGATTTTTGCCACAGTTCTAAAGGATAATTCTCAAACTTAGATTGTTCGCTTGCAGCTTTTGGATTTTCGAACATATCATTAATTGCCGCATTGTTTACCAGTATGTCTATGTGCCCGAACTTTTCCAAAATTTTATCACGCAGATTTTTTATTGATTCCGGTTTGGTAACATCAAGTGAAACACCGATCGATTCCGTTGAAAGAGTTTGAGCAAATTCAGAACTCATTACTTCATCAATATCCGCTACTACAACATTAGCACCTGCTTCGCTTAATGCTTTGCAATGTTCCTTACCGATCAAGCCCAGCGCACCTGTAACAATTGCAATTTTATTTTTTAATGAAAACATTTCCATTTAATTATCCAAAATTCAGTTACTAATTTTATGGCAGTAAACAAATCTTAAATCTCATTTCTACCAAGCATATCCTTTGTCGAATCTTACGGCCGGCACATTTCCATCATACGAATTAAATGAGTCTTTCGAATTGGAAAGAAAGTAATGATCAATTCCAATTCCTAATCCCATCGCAAATTCGTCGCCGGGAAACCATTGCCATCCAATCAATACTCCTATAGAAAATGCTTGCGCGTTTGAACTAGAGCCGGATGTGGATAAAGTATTGAAGGATATATTTGGTGCAACGTAAAATCCTTTTAACGCTTTCTTTGAAGGATGTATTCTCAGCTCGGCATTAATTCCAAATCCGTTAATATCTTTTAGGGTTGGTAACTGAAATCCACCACCTATAACAATTGAATTATCAATTTTATGAAAGTAACTCAAGTTGTAAAAGAGGAAAAACTTTAACGGATTGATAATAAGCATATTTGAACGTGGGGTTATATCTTCACTCTTAGCAACAATTACTGCTTCGGTAGTATCTTTTTTCCCTTTAGAGTCAGTTGTAATTCTTTTCTCTGTTGTTTTTTCTTGCGCGAAAAAAATCTGAGAAACACATAAAAAGCTTACAGTAAAAATTAAGATTCTCATGTACACTATTGCCCTCCGGATTAAATGAATCTAAATCATCAGGTTCAGTCAATTGAAAATATTCCCCTACAAATAAAATATCCAATTAAAAATTGTGAAATTATTTTTTCACCGGCTTCATATTGAAGTTATCAACTTTTCTGAACACTGGTTGAACCGGTTCGCCTCGTAACATCTCTCTTAAATTATTTTTTTGTACTGCATTTTTCAAAACAGTAAGTGATTCTTCTAGTGCTTGAAGTGTGTATTCGACATCGGCGTCGCTATGAGAAAATGACATATTATGAAATCCTTGCCATAGAATGCCTCGTTTAATCATCTCCTGCTGCATCAAAGATTTTTGAACTAGCGGATTACCTGCTTTCTCATCAAAAGTCGCCATCGAACGCCAATTGTACCCAATCGCTTTTGTGTAATCCATTCCAAATCTTTGAACGATTTCATTGTAACCGTCTTTTAATTTTTGTCCTTGTGTGTTCAAAAATTTCGGAACATTTTTGTCGCGCAATTCTTCAATGGTTGCTTTTGTCGCCGCAAGGGAAAGTGCTTCGCCGCCGAATGTTGTATAAAAGAAAATATCTTCATCGGCAAGATCCATTATTTTTCTTTTACCCGTAAGAATTGAAATCGGCATTCCGTTTGCAACTGCTTTCGAGTATGTTGCCAGATCCGGAGTGATTCCAAAATATTCCTGAGCACCGCCAAGCGCCATTCGGAATCCAGTCCACATCTCATCAAAAATTAAGACCACATTCTTTTCTTTACAGAGATCTGCAAGCTTGTTAAGAAAATTATCTTTCGGTTCTGTAAAAACAACAGGCTCAAGTATTACCGCGGCAACATCGTCGTCAATAGAATTTTTTACAGAATCAATATCGTTATAATTGAATGTATAAGAAGTTGCCTGAACTGCTTCGGGAATTCCATGATTACGAGCAGTGACCGCAATATACCAATCGTGCCAGCCATGATAACCGCAGCATAAAATTTTATTTTTACCCGTATAAGCACGAGCAATCCGAACAGCCGCGCTCGTTGCATCGGCTCCGGTTTTACTGTACCGAACAGCTTCCGCATTCGGTACAATCTCTCTAATCATTTCCGCAACTTCTACTTCAAGCGGGTGCATCATCGAAAAAGTAATTCCGTCCTCTAATTGTTTTTTAATTGCGTCATCAACTTTTTGATAAGCATAACCAAGCGAAAGTGGACCGACACCCATCATGTAATCGATATATTCGTTGCCGTCAACATCCCACACATGCGAACCTTTACCTTTAACTAAATATTTCGGCGCTATTCCCTTTACCCATTGTCCCGGTCCTTTTGCCAAGGTTTGTGTAACAGATGGAATTAATCCAAGCGCACGATTGTAAAGTTCATCGGATTTTGAGATGTTCGGAAAATTATTGTTCAATGAAATTTTGTTAGGCATTATTTCCTCTTTATGGAACGCAGACTACTAAGATCGTTTATGATGTTTTATGATTTATCATAGCATATCATAATGATCATAAAAATCAGTGTTCTATTTTAAGTTTATTAAAAATTTTATTTGCAATCTGTTGAGCAGTAAATCCTTCAAACTCAAGAACGTCATTCAGCAATGCAGGTTTAAACCATTTGTTCATCAAAGCAAAGGGAAGAACGTTAGCAGTTTTTTTATTCCGTAATAGAACTTCCGCAAGAATTGTATATAGTCCGCCGGTTATAAAATGATCCTCCAAGGTTACTATCAACTTACATTCAGCAACAGCTTTTAAAACTGTTTCTTCATCAATAGGTTTTGGAGTGCGAATATTTATTAAACGTACAGAAACACCTTTTGATTCCAAAATTTCTTTGGCTTTAAATGCTTCACCGAATAAAAATCCATAAACAAGAATTGCCACATCAGTTCCTTCGCCGAAAACTTCGGCTTTACCTAATTCAAATTTGCTGTGTTCTACAAGAGCTTTTGTGGGATTGTACCTGATATAAAATGGTGCGGAATGAGTGAAAACACTTTTCAAACCTTTCAGCATATCTTCTTCATCGGCCGGACAAAAGACATTCATCGGAGGAATTCCGCGCATGATCGAAACATCTTCCAATGCCTGATGAGTAGGGCCATTCCCATCGGATAAAAATCCCGGTACGGCGCCGACAATTTTTACAGGAAGATTACCAATACCAATATCAGTGCGGATAAATTCAAAGGCACGCATTGTTAAAAATGTAGCAAGCGCATGCACAATCGGTATTCTTCCGCGTAATGCCAACCCCGCAGACATTCCGATCATCGTTTGTTCAGTTATACCGGTATCGATAAAATTATTTTTGATCAAAGGCGGAAGATTTCTGAATGCCGCCCTGTTTTCTGATGTCATAATCATGTAACGGTCATCTTTATTTATTAGATCGAGTACAATATCTGCATATGTCATTTTCATCTCGCCACAATTGTTTCTGAAGTTAATTTAGTTTTTTTAGCACCGTGCAGTTCTTTAAGAAGTTGTTCAATTTCTTCTTCTTTGAAATTTACAAACCAGCGGTCGGCGCGTTTTTCGATGCTTGGTAATCCTTTCCCCCGTATAGTTTCGGCTATTACTACCGAGACTTTTCCTTTTTCAAACGGAAATTCTTTAAATATCTCATCTATCTTTTCAAAATTATGCCCATTAACTTTTTTGGCTTTGCATCCGAATGCTTCAAATTTCTTTGCGAGCGGTTTTAAAGGAATCAAATCTTCCGTTTGTATGTTAGCCTGAAATTGATTTCGATCAACAACGATCATCAAATTATCCAATTTATAAGCTGAGGCGACTAGCAGCGCTTCCCACATAGAACCTTCATTAAGCTCGCCATCACCGACAACCACTACAACTTTATTTTTCTGTTTGCGAAGTTTGCAATCTAGCGCAACACCCATCGCGACAGAAAGATTATGTCCAAGTGAACCCGAGTGAAATTCGATACCGGGAATATTTCTATTAGGGTGCCAGTAGATAAAATCGTTTGTCTTCAAATGATTCTTCAACCGTTCTTCACTCAGCCAGCCAAGTTCAACGTAAGTACCATAAAGCGCTGGCACATCATGTCCTTTTGATAAGAAAAAATAATCTCGGTTTGGGTCTTTCAAGTTCTCTTTAGAAATATTCAGAAATTCCTTGTAGAGGTAGACGATCAAATCCGCGCAGGAAAGAGAAGCGCCTATAAAACATCCCCCGTTTCCGCTCAAACGGATAATATGTTCACGAACTTTAAGTGAAGTTTGTTTCAGTTCCAGTAATTTTTGTTTTTTCATTTTTGTGAGCTTTTGTTTTTGAATTCGTCTATGTGTTTAAGTTCATCCAGATAATTTTCATACCAGTATTTGCCAATGTATTTTTGGTTGATAGAGGCAATCTCCGGTTTTCGCTTAAGCAAATCTAATATTTCGTTAAGACTAAAAGTAGGGTTGTTTGGATAAAGTTCTTCATAAATTTTTTTTATCAGGTGATAATCTTCCTCGAAATCAATTGTCCATCGTTGAGAAGTAGAATAATCCAAACCGGTTTCCCATTCAATGTTTGCTATGCGGAATTTATCCGGATTCTCCCAGATATATGGAGTTGTGTGTTCGCGCTCGAAATTTTTATCCGCTTCTTTCCAAGTTTTTTCAAGAGTTTCGAATGAAATTACTTCTACATCATTGCCGTCGGGGTAGGTTGCCGGATGAAGATTACTGACGAAATTATATTTGTCTGAATTGTTGATATAAAACTGCAAAACTTTGTCAATCACTTTCGGATCAATCAAAGGGCAATCAGAAGGAATTTTCACTACGGCATCGGCGCCGAATTTTTTGCCGGCTTGATAATGCCGATCGAGCAAATCGGTTAAATGTCCCCGGAAACATTTGATTTTTTCTTGACCGCACAATTTTTCAATTTCATCGTCATCTTTATTAATTGATGTAGCAACAACAATTTCTCCAGCAAATTCTGAAGCGGCTACTCGTTCAATCATTCTTACCAAAAGCGGTTTACCGAGAATTGGCAACAATACCTTGCCGGGTAATCTGGTTGAAGACATTCGCGCTTGTATTATAGTTACGATTTTCATTTTTTAAAATTGCTTTGATTTCTATTTTGGTTTATCATTTTCTTGCTCTTCCATTTTCCTAACTTTTTGTTCAACCATCTGTTCAATAGCAGCTTTCTTTTCTTTATTATAAAACTCGTAAGTCGAAGCGAACATTGAGGATGTTAAACTTCCGCCGTGTTTTCTGATTCTTTGAGCCACTCGAATGAATAAATAAATTACTGCCGCTAATACAAGTGCTGCGGCAAGTAGGTTTAACGAATCGTTGTCCATCTATTTTGTTTTTAAAAATTAAGTTGCCAAACTATCAAATTTCAGATGAATTTCTTCCAAACCAGCATTTGGAAAATTGACTAAATATTTTCCTATTAACGCTATTTTTTGAGCTGAGGTTCCGTTGTTCTGAAGCGGCAAAAGTTTTCTCAGTCCATCAATATCATAATAAGAATAGACTTCTTTGCAAAAGAAAATTCCAACATATACCGTAGAGGAAAATTGTGTAATCAATGCTGCACAGTTGGCAATCATATAGTTAATATTTCCGTTTGAATATATCAGTGCTCCGGGTGCATACCTATTTATTTCGTTTGTTGCGCGTTCAATATTCTCGTTAGGGTGCAATTTGAAAATAAGTTGTCTGCCGTTGGCAATCTTAACACAATTTTTAATTATTTTTTTCCTGTTTTCAATTTTGTAAGTTTCGCGCGCATCGGATGTTGCCACTAGAACAAAATCTTTGTGCGGGAAATCGCTTTTGGCATATTGTTGTAAGTTATCAAAATTTGGAATTCCTGTAACAATAATTTTTTCTGCTTTGACTCCTTTGCGGATGAAGAAATCTTTGTAACCACTAGAAGCCACGCAGAAAAGGGTATATTTATTTGATATTCCCATAACTGAAGTGCTTGCGAGCCAGCGGGTAAGTTTAAGATACTTGACCAAATAAAACAACAATGTTTCCGGATCGGTCATTCCCTCTTGAACAAGAATCACTTTCTTTTTGCGGATATTCTTTGGGATTATCAGATCAGCGCAAGTATACACTAAATCGTAATTATTTCTCGCACCGCGGTAATCTATCAGGAGATTATTTTGATTTAAATACTTTTCAGTGTTCCATCTAAAAGTACCATTTAGAATGGAAAATTTTAAATAACCTTTGTTCACAAGAAACTTAATATATCCGTCACCGTAATAGGGTGTAAAAAAACAATCATAATCTTCCAGATGTTTAGAAATCTGATGCATCATGGAAGTCTGGTTAATTGAACCGCAAATAAAAAGAATTTTTTTCTTGGCCATAAAATGAAATATTTATTCTATTTCAAATTTAGGTATTTCTTTTCTAAAATTAATGAAACCTTTGAACAGTTTTGAAGAATGAACTCTAGTAACCATTATCATGTTTAATAAATTATTCGAGAGATTAAATGAACAAATCAAACCCTTCATTGATGGTTTATGGTGCAAACGGATATTCCGCCAAACTCATAATTGAAGAACTCCTTTCGCGGAAAATCCAGCCGGTAATTGCCGGAAGGAATGAAATTGCATTGAAACACCTTGCCCAGAAATATAATTGCGAATACAAAGTGTTTGATCTTAATAACGAAGATATGGTTGATGCCGGGCTCAGAGAAATTCATACAGTAATAAATTGTGCCGGTCCATTTATACAAACAGCCAAAGATTTAATGGAAGCATGCTTGCGTACGAAAACAAATTATCTTGATATCACCGGCGAAATGCCGGTTATGCATCTCGCATTTGCGCTTGATGACAAAGCTAAAAAAAATGGAATTGTTATTTTACCAAGTGTAGGTTTCGATATTATTCCAACCGATTGTCTTGCCAAACGATTGAGTGAAAGAATGCCCGATGCAACTCATCTTAAACTCGGATTCAAAAATAAAGGCGGAAAAATTTCACGCGGAACATTACTTACTTCACTCGGGTTTCTTGGCAGATCCGGAAGAATTAGACGCGATGGTAAATTAATTGAATCTGAAATTGGCGAGTTTTATGTAAATCTCAAATTGGAAAATTTTTCATTTGCCGGTATCTCAATTCCATGGGGAGATGTCTACTCATCTTACCATTCAACAAAAATTCCGAATGTGGAAGTTTATCTTGCAATGTCTGGTTTTACTATAGAGTTCAGAAAGTTATTTTTATTTCTCCTGAAGATTTTGAAAAATAAATCCGTGAAAAAATTAGTTAGTGTTTACATCAAGAAAAATTTAACCGGACCGAATAAAGCCGAACGTGATTCTGCAGAAACATTCGTATGGGGACGAGTCGAAAATGCAAAAGGGGAGATGATCGAAGAAGTTTATCAAGTATTGGAAGGTTATAATTTAACTGCAAAAGGAGCGGCAGAGTGCGCTATACGAATTTTGAAAAATGAAATTCAATCCGGGTCTTACACTCCATCTCTTGCGTTCGGAAGTAAGTTCATGGATTTGTTTGTTATTCAAAAGATTGTATAAATGAGGATTTGAACCCTTCTAAACAATTAAGATCCTTTTTAATCTCATTAACTACTTTACTAATGCGCCATCTTTATATTCAACTTCCCGAATAACCTTACCGCTCAAATCGTATGAATAACATTTTCCGTTCAGTAAATTATTTTTGTAAACGGAAAAATCAGAGACGCTTCCGTCGGGATAATAATATTTGGAAATTCCATCTTTCAAACCATCCCGGTAATCAGTCTCGGCAGAAAGCTTGCCGTTTTTTAAAAAGAATTTTATGGTGCCGTTCAGTTTATTATTCCGGTAAATCTGCTCTGATTCAACTTCCCCGGTTGGGAAAAATGTTTTCGCGCTTCCATCAAGAATATCATCAGCATAATTCTGTTCAGCTATTTTAACTCCATCTTTATTGAACTTAGTTGATAGTCCATTTCTCTTTCCTGTATTGAAATTTGCAAGTTCGGAAAGTGTGCCGCCGTCATGATAAAATTTATTCTCACCCTCAATCAGTCCACTCTTATAATCTAACTCTGCTTTCAAAAAACCGCTGACATAATATTCTTTTATTAAACCGTCTAATTTTCCGTCGCGGAAATTTACATGTCGTCTCATTGTTCCTTCATCATAGTACTCATCAAAATTCTCTTCAACTTTTCCTACTTTAGCTCCGTAATCATATCGTTCGCGTTTAATGATTTGCCCGTTCTCGTATGTATCAATGACTTTAATTTTACCATCGGGATAGTAGAAATATGATGTTCCATCCAGCTGATCATTCTTATATTTTGCTTCGAGTGCAAGCGTTCCAAAATCTGTATAGACTTTACTAATCCCCTCAAGCTTATCGTTTATATAATTTCGTTCAACCTCAATTTTACCATTCTCAAAAAATATTTTTGAAATTCCGTTTAGTTTGCCGCTGCTGTAATTCCAAATTGCTTCTAGTTTACCGCTTTTGTAATAAGTCTGACTTGGTCCTTCTTGAATATTATTCACATAAACCGGTTCCGCCCAAAGTTCGCCGCTTTCATAATACCATTTCGATTTTCCTTCAAGGTTCCCGTTCCGGTAATTCCATTCCATACTCTTTGTTCCATCTTCAAAGTACCAAGTAGATATTCCTTCTTCTACTCCGTTTTCAAAATTCCATTCTTTCCAAAGTTTACCGGTTTCGTAATATTCTTTGTACACTCCGTTGCGCAATCCGTTAACGTATGTACCTTCCGATTTCAGCTTTTTATCGGCATAATATTCTTTTCTAATTTCCGATTGTTGTCCCGATATATTATTTAAGGACACAAGGAACAAAACAATGAAGAAGGTGTAATGATGTTTTTTGGTCAACAGTTATTCTCTTTTTACTTTAAGCGAAATTAAACACAAAATAGTTAATGTGAAATGGAGAAGAGTTGATTAAATTTGTTCATTGAAAAGGAGAGGGATTATGTTTACTACTAAAGTGAAAGTTTATTTCTACGATGCCGACCCTGCCGGTATTATTTTCTATGCAAGTTTATTCAAATTTGTTCACGCCGCGTACGAAGATTTTTTAAGAAGCTTACATACTGAAAGAGATTATTTCTTTGATAAAGATTTCATTCTGCCGATCATCCATGCTGAGGCTGATTATGTTAGGCCTATTAAGGTCGGCGATGAACTTCGAGTTGATGTAGTTGTCAGTCTATTGAAAAATTCATCTTTTGAATTGAGTTACAAATTTTATAAAACAGATGGACAGTTTACGGCCATAGCCAAAACCGTGCATGTATGCGTTCTTAAAGAAGCATTTAAGAAAATAGAATTGCCTAAAGAATTTTATGAAAAAATGAAGACTAATCTAAGTTAAGCTGTTTTAGAATAACTGAGCGTATTACTTTTCCCATTTCGTGTCGTGGAATTTTATCTATTAAAAAAAAACGTTTCGGAATTTTAAATCCGGCAATTTTCGTTTTCAGATATTCTTTTATCTCATCTTCAGCGTAATTGTCAGATACTATTACCGCGCAAACTATTTGTCCCCAGTTCTTGTCTTGAAGTCCAAAGACAAACGCGTCTTTAACTGTCGGATAGGTTTTAATTACGGTCTCGACTTCATATGCACTGACATTTTCTCCCCCGGTGATTATTAAATCTTCCCGCCTCGTTTCTACAAAGAGAAATCCTTTTTCATCCATCCATCCGAAATCACCGGTATAAAACCAGCCGTCCCGAATTCTTTCTTTTGTCAGTTCATAATCGTTATGATATTCCTTAAATAATGAACCGGCTGAAACAATAATTTCCCCGACTTCTCCAATACCAGCCGGATCATCCGAACTCAAACTTTTGATTTTAATTTTATTATTTTCCAAAACTTTGCCTGCTGAATCCGGTTTCTCTTTTAAAACATTCGTTGGTAAAGTTGTAACCATTGAGCAAGTTTCCGTTGAACCGTAAACTTTGATAATTGGCCAGCCCTTATCATAAGCTTTTAATATAAATTCTTTTTCTGATGGCCCGCCGCCCAAAAAAACAAATTTCAAATTAGTGCTTGGACGAATATTTTCATCTAATAATCGAGCCAATGTTGTTGGAACAATTGAAATATGAGTCGGCAGAGATTCTTGAATTATTCGGATGATGTTTTTATAATCAAGTGAAACCGGGAATGCAATTGAAGAACCGGTAATGAGGGCGCGGACGAGAATCATGAATCCGCCGATATGATAAAGTGGAAGGGAAGCGAGCCAAATATCGTTGCCGGTTAAATGAGCATAGGAATCAATTGCCCTAACACTTTCAAATAAAGATTCGAATGTATGAACGACGGCTTTCGGCTTTCCTGTGCTTCCGGAAGTGAACATTATTAAAGCGGAATTTATAATTGAGAATTTATAATTGAGAATTTCACTACGATTATTGCGTGTTTCATTTCTTGGAATTTTCGAGAAGTGAATTTTGTTCTGAAAATTTATTTGCGAAAATTGTTTTGACAAATTTTCATCAATCAAAAGCCATTTAATGTTGGCTTGTTCTATCTGTATTTCCAGCTCTTCCGGTAATAGACGTGTATTAAGCGGAATCGGAACGGCGCCGATAAACCAAAGAGCATTTATGACTACATAAAATTTGTAACGGTGATCAAATAAAATCCCGACATGATCATTTTTTTGAATCCCTTTGCTTATAAAAAAGTCTGCATCATTTAAACACTCATCGACTAAATCTTGATAAGTGATTATTCTATCTGATGTAATTACGGTTTTCTTGTTAGGTTGTTTGACGGACTTCTCAATAAGCCAATGCTGTTCATTGTTAACCGAAATCATAAGCGTGATAAATCAAATTGTGGCGGATACTTCTCTATATTAAAATTAATTTTTCCGTTTTTCACTTCGTATGGATCTTTACAAATATCTTTTTCAAAATTTTTTGAAGTATCAAGTCCGTGAGCAAATGAATGATCAGTTATAGCCGCAAGAAGAACTAAGGCGCTTTTTCCAACCGCACTTTCGAACGAGGATGAGATAATAATATTTTTATTTTTTCTTCCGGCTTCTTTGATGAGCAAGAATGAAGAAATTATTCCGCCCAGTATCATTGGTTTTAAAACTATGAATTCAATATTGCTATCATTAATTATCTTTTTAGCATCATTTATCGAAAGGATCGATTCATCAATGGCTATTTGAATAGGCGAAGTGTCCGATAGTTGATTTAATATTTCCAAATTCGCGCAAGGTTCTTCGATGTATTGAATGTTAAACTGCGAAATTTGATTGAGATATTCATTTACCATTTCTCTCGGCCACTTTCCGTTAGCATCTATTCTAATCTTAAGTAATTCGCCAAATTTTTCTCTCACGTTTTTTAGAAGATTAAAATCATCTTCGAAATTATTTCTACCTACTTTTAACTTGATCGTACCGTATCCGTTTTGAATTTCCCCTTCAATTTTTGTTAAAATATTATTCGCATCATCTAATCCGAGAATTGCATTCACTTCTATAACAGAATTTATATTTCCAAATGCTCCTGAAATAAAACTTTTATTACGTTTAACGCAAAGACCTACAATTGCTTGTTCGAGTGCAAAGACAATAGAGGGAACAAGTTTAAATTCTGAGAGCAGATTTGAGATTGAAGTAAGATTCTCTTCGACACTAAAACCAATAATTTGATGTCGAAGCCCTTTTAAAATTCTTTCGACATCACCAATATTTTCAATACTGAATCCGGGAAGAGGAGAAGCTTCACCAAATGCCGAATTACCAAGTTCGTCATATATCGAAATTATAAATCCATTACGTTCGTTAATTACTTTATTGGATGTCAGAAATGGAGTTTTGAAATTGAGGGAGAATGGAAAGTATTTAAATTCTTTAATAGTCATAAAAGAATTCCGGCTGCAAAGAGCAAACCGTAGAGTGCTGAAAGTTTTGCCGTTAGTTCAAGTGTCTTGTTCAATTCCCGTCCTCGCAATGTATAAATCATCCTTATGAGTTTAATTGCAAGAGGGAAACTTAAAAGCGGCAGAAAAACAAAAATTTCTTTCTTGAAGGTAAAGTAGACGATAAATAGTATTGCATATGATACTAACATAAAGAATAAATATTGGATCCGTCCAAACCGTTCTCCAAAAATAACAATGAGAGTTCTCTTCCCGTTTGAACGATCTTCTTCCCGGTCACGATAATTATTTACAACTAGAATATTTGTTATTAGCGCGCCTACCGGAACTGACGACCAGAAAACCATCGGTGTAATTTGATTAGCTTGAACGTAATACGTTCCTATAGTTCCTACAAATCCAAAAAATATAAAAACTGCAATGTCGCCTAGACCATTGTAAGCTAATGGATACGGACCGGCAGTATATGCAATACCGGCAAGTATGGAAAATATTCCGATGAAGAGAATGAACATTCCGCCTAAATAAACGAGATATAAACCAAGTAAAAAGCTAATTCCAAATGTTAAATAAATTCCCATTTTCATTTCTTGTTTGGAAATTAATCCGGATGCAATTACTCTAAGAGGACCGATGCGATCTTTTTTATCAGTTCCGTGAAGAAAATCGAAAAGATCATTAACAAAATTTGTCCCAACTTGAATTAATAAAGAGCAGATTAGAGCAAGCAAGGCAGCAAAAGGATTAAACACGCCGTCACGTACAGCTATTGAAGAACCGATGATTACAGGTACAACGGCAGCAGCTAAAGTTCTTGGACGGCTCGCAAGAATCCATGCATCTAATTTGGAAATAGTTTTTGTTTCTGAATTAATCATTAAAATACGATATCATTATTAAAACTCTCAGTGAAAAATCTTTGCAAGTTTATCCCGTAAGTTTTCCTTTCCGAAATTAAGATCGGAACTGTAATGCAGTTTTATGGAACCCTTGGAAATTTTTTGAAATCCGGTTTGCGTTTTTCGTTATATGCGTTTTTACCTTCTTGTGCTTCTTCACTCATATAATAAAGAAGTGTTGCATTGCCGGCAAGTTCCTGAATTCCGGCTTGTCCGTCAAGCTCTGCGTTGAAAGCAGATTTTATTAAGCGTATTGAAAGAGGGCTCATTTCTAAAATTTCTTTTGCCCACTGAATGCCCTCAGCTTCAAGCTGATTAAGAGGAACTACTTTATTTACCAATCCCATTGTCAGCGCTTCTTCCGCATTATATTGACGGCAGAGAAACCAAATTTCTCTAGCTTTCTTTTGACCAACAATTCTTGCTAAATAACTTGAACCAAATCCACCATCAAAACTGCCAACCTTTGGACCTGTTTGACCGAAGATGGCATTCTCTGCTGCAATTGTTAAATCACATACAACGTGAAGCACGTGCCCGCCTCCGATTGCATAGCCGGCAACTAATGCAATTACAGGTTTGGGGATACTCCGGATTTGTTTTTGTACATCGAGTATATTCAAACGAGGGACACCATCTTTACCTACATAACCTTTATCACCTCGGGTCGATTGATCGCCGCCGGAACAGAATGCATATTTCCCGTCTTTAGCTGGACCTTTGCCGGTTAATAATATTACTCCGATATTTGAATCCTCGCGTGCATCGGCAAATGCATCAAAAAGTTCGAGTGTAGTTTCAGGACGGAATGCATTTCTCTTTTCTGGACGGTTAATTGTAATTTTTGCAATTCCATCCACCTTTTCATAAATGATGTCTGAATAATCTTTAGCTTTTATCCAATCTAATTTCATTTCTTCCTTTCAATAGTATCTAAAAAATCCAGAACTAATTTAGTAAAAACCTCCGGCTTTTCTATGTGCACATTATGACCGCAATCCAAAATTGCTTTGTGTTCGGCAGCCGGAAATTTAGATTTCATCGCTTTGTTAATTTTTGTGTATTTTTTATCCAACTCGCCGCTGATAAGTAAAACCGGAAAATTAAGTGAATTGAGTCTGTCCCAATAACTCATCATCAATCCGGTACTGAAATTTAAAAGAGAGTTAGCTAAACCGGTTGAATTATTCTCCAATCTTTTTTTCTTAATTTTTTCGAAATTCGGCAATTTCTTTAATGATTGAAACAGCGGAGTTTCAAACCAGAAACTAATAAACGATTCAACACCTTCATTTTTTATTTTTTCCGCTAAGAGAAAATCAAATTCAACCCGTTCTTTTTTCAAGCAAATATCTTCAATGCCCGGGTTGGCGCTTTCAAAAATAGCGGCTTTAATTTGTTGAGTATGTTTTAAGCAATACGAAAGAGCGACACGTCCGCCCATTGAATACCCGGTAAGAATTATATTCTGAAAATTTAGTTGTGAAAAAATCGAATTGAGTTGATGTACAATTGCCGTACAAGTATAAAACTTTGAATCAAATGGAGAACCCGATTTGCCATGCCCTACAAGGTCAATTGCAACGGGTAATAAATTATCCGGAAGCTTACTGAAAAGAAATTGCCAATCGCTTGAATCACCGGTAAAACCGTGGAGAAAAACAATTGGCGTTTTGTCTCTATTTAAATCGGATTCGTTTAAGAGAAGGTTAAACTCAATATCGTCAACTTTTAATATCATGGATAAATTTTACAATTCGATTAGATACTGCGTTCCAATATTCCTGGCGCTGAAATTTTGACTCTTTTGCGTCGGTTTGAATCTCCAGAACGGTAAGTTTTTTATTCCTCGAAGACAATATCACTTTTTCTTTCAAATCTTTCCAGTTTTTTATTCTATAATAAGTTGCACCGTAAGCTTCAACAATCTTTTTAAAATCTATTTTCAATGGTGTTGAAAAGTTCTCTGTAAAAAACTCTTTGTATTCAGAAATTGGAAGGGATTCAAATATTCCGCCGCCATTATTGTTAATCAGAACTATCGTCATTGCAATGTTATATTTGATTGCGTTGTGCAATCCGTTAAGATCATGGTAGAATGCTAGGTCGCCGATGAGAAGATAATTATTCTTTTTGGATGTTTTGGCAATTCCAAGTGCCGTTGAATTGATTCCATCAATTCCGCTTGCACCGCGGTTTGTAAAAATATTTATCTGTTTTAGATTTGAGGAGGCAAAAAAATCAATATCGCGAATCGGTGATGAGTTCGATATCATAATGCTTGATCTATTCGGTATTGCGTTTAACAGCTCAATTGCTGCTCTGCCTTCAAATGGAAATTTAATATTTTTGAAATACTCATTTTTTATCTCTTCAGAAAAATTATTCATTGCTTGAAAATCAATCAACCAGCAGCTATCACGATTTTCTTTATTAGCAGCCTTTTGAAGTAACGAATCACAAAATTCGGAAGGATTGGCAAGTATAACAGTTTTTGCGGTTAGAGAAGGATCATTTTTATCTCCAAACTCATTCACTAAAATTTTTTCAGCTTTCGAGTTCTTAAAATAATGCTGTAGAACATTTGAAGTCGGAGTTCCGCCGAATTGAATGATTATTTCGGGATCGAAGTACTTCTGAAAATCTTTTGCGCGGATTATGGCTGTTAGGTTATCAACTAAATTTTCTTTTGAATGACTGCCGAATCTAAGTGATGAAGCACCGTCCACGTAAATCGGGTAACCAAATTTTTCAGATAAACGGATTACTTGTTTTGCAAAATCATTCTGATAATGTCCGAACCCGATCAATATTATGCCGCGTTCTTTGGAATAAAATTTTTTGGAAAGTGCATTAAAATTTACTTTACTCTCAGTCACAGGTGTTATTTCAAGAAATGTATTAAAAAACACTTTCTCAATCGCATCAACTTTAATTTTGTCGGTGAAACTATGCGGCTCAAAAGGTTTTTCAAATGGAAAGTTTATATGGACCGGACCTAAGTTATCTATAGATGAGGAGAGTACTGCTTTTTCTGCAACTTGTTTGATTACAGATAGCTTTTTAATATCAGGCAATCCGGCATCAATAAATAATCTGATATGATTTTCATAAATATTTTCTTGATTGATAGTTTGATTTGCGCCCCGGTTTCGTAAAAAAGGAGGACGGTCGGCTGTACAAATTATCAACGGAACTCTTTGATAATACGCTTCAATAATTGCGGGATACAACTCAGCAACCGCAGTTCCGGAAGTAGTCACAATGGCAACCGGTGTATTTGTTTTCTTAGCTAGTCCAAGTGCAAAAAATCCAGAAGATCGTTCATCAACAATCGGAATGACTTCAATATTTTTATTAGATGCAAAAGCTAAAGTTAGCGGAGTACTTCTGGAACCTGGTGAAATACAAGCGTACTTAACGCCTAACTGTACTAGACGGTTAATAAAAATATCGCTCCAGACAATATTACGATTTATAGATAGTTTCATTGGCAAAGAGATTTAGTATTGGTTTTAGTTTTAATTCTGATTCATTGAATTCAGAAAGCGGGTCGGAGCCGTTTACAATACCGCATCCTGCAAATGCATTTAAAATTTTTCCGGATAAAAGTGCGGAACGAATTCCAACTGCAAATTCCGCTCTGCCATTTAAATTAAACCAGCCGATGGTGCCGGCAAAAAGTCCGCGGTCAAAAGTTTCCAGTTCATTAATGATTTTAAGTGCTTCATTGCTTGGAGAACCGCAAACTGCGGGTGTTGGGTATAATTTTTCCAGAAGGGAAAATATTGCTACTTCGTCTTTCAATTTTCCCCGGATCTGCGAATAAAGATGCTGAATGTTAGAGTATTTCTTAACCTTTGGTTGTGAATCAAAAAGTATTTTTTCCGTAAATGGACTTAGTCTGTCGATAATAAAGTCAACAACGCTTTCATGTTCCGCTAAATTTTTGCTGTCTTCAAGAAGCTGTAACTCAAGAGCACGGTCTTGCTCGTCGTTAATTCCCCGCTCTATGGAACCGGCAAGTGCATCTGTTTCTACAAAGCCGTCATTCAATTTAAAAAGACTTTCCGGCGTTGCCCCGAAGAAAATGGATGCTCCGGATCTATAAGCAAAAGTAATACAATTGCCATAATTTAATTCTAATTGTTTCAGTTGTTTAAATATGTTTGGAACTGTGTTGAATTTAATCTCATTTGAGCGGGCAAGAACGACTTTTTTTAATTCATCCGGAGATAACTTTTTGAGTGCAGAATTAACCTGAACCGACCATTGCGCAATATCAACGTTTGGTTTTTGGGAAAGAATTCTAATTTGATTCCCCTCATCTTCTATAACTTCTTTCTCTGGCTCACTTTTATGCGAAAGAATATTCTCAATATAATCCCAAGTGGATTCATTGTTTAATTCATTGCCGAAAATATTTATAACGATTTTATAATTTTCACCTTGTCGGAGCGCAAGGATATGTGGTATGCTCCATTTGGCAAATTCAAAATCTTCCCAAAGTGTTCCGGTCTTTTCTGAAGGGAATTTTATACCTCCAACAAACAATGGATATGAAGTTTCACTAATATCTTTCGTGCCGGGAACAATTTTAAACGGTAAGTGTTTTAATAGATCGTCGAACTCAGATAAATTCTTGAACTCTTTTCTGCTTATCGAATAGATATCTCCATAAGCTATGAAAGAGAAATCTTCAGATGGACTGCACCAATAGAACAAGAAATTATTATTGCTCAGTAATTTTTTTTTGAGTTCTTGATATTCTTGCTCATCAATCTTTTGAGAAAACGAAAATAAGTGTGACGCTTCAAATTGATTGTAGTAAGTGTCAGAACCTTTATCTAAAAATATTTGTTTATTTATTATCAATTTCGCGATTAGAAAAGTTGTTATTTATCTGGATAATATAATTTATCCTTACTTAGTTTCAAACTACGTTTAAATTTTATAAGGAAATAGTTAGAAGAAAAACATTAATAGTTCAAAAAAGTGGAAAAACATTGAAATCCCTTTTTTTTCTAGTTATAAAAATTTATTTTAACTGGAGCTATATTAAATAATTAAAAATGCCAGATCTAATTAACTATTAATTGATATACTAGATTTTCTGTTTTACATATTAATTTTTAAATAAAGAAAGGAATGAAAATATGGCCAGTGAAAAGAAACAATTGGCATTAGACTTATTTGAAAAATTATCCAAAGCATACGACAAGTATCACAAAGTTCAAGCTAAACAGATGTTTTCCGAAAACTTGACTTCTCCTCAATTTGGAGTTCTTGAAATTCTTTATAAGACCGGTCCTGTACCATTAAAGAGACTCAGCGAAGAAATGATGGTTACCGGCGCAAACATTACTTGTGTGATGGATAATTTGGAAAAAGAAGGATTTGTTAAAAGAATTTTTTCAAAGGAAGACAGAAGAGTTATTCTTGCGGATTTAACTGCTAGTGGAAAAGCGAAGATCGGATCCATTATGCCGAAGTATTCGGATAATATTGCATCTCTTACATCTGTCTTGAGCGACCATGAGCAAAAGGAATTGGCAAAATTATTAAGCAAATTCGAAGCTTAATTTTTTAGTCCAATTGAAGAACGAGCGCGCACCATTCATCCATCTCGTTCTTTTGTAGCAATCTAAATCCTATTGAGGAATATTTTTCTATTATATCTTTCTCGTCAATAATTAAGAGACCGGACAATATTAATGTTCCGGTCTTTTTTATTTTTCGTTTGATCTCTTCAGCAATATCAAGTAAAATATGCTTATTAATATTGGCAACTACCAAATCAAAATTATTTTCTTCTATCTGCTGAATCTCAGCCAGACGAATTTCAACTTTGTTTTCAAGATGGTTAGCTTTCACATTCTCATCACCGTTTAAGGAACACCATTCATCGTTGTCGATACAAATTGCGGATTGAGCGCCGATCATAACCGCGCTAATGCCAAGCACGCCGGTTCCAGAACCAACGTCCAGAACTTTTTCACCTCCAAGAACATATTTATCAATCAATTGAAGAACAAGTTTAGTTGTTGCATGTTCTCCGGTGCCAAAAGACATTTTAGGATCAATCGTAATTATAATTTGATCAGGTTTGATTGCATAATCTTTGAATGACGGCTTGATGACTATTCTGTCAGTTACTTCAATTACGCGGACATTTTTTTCATATTCCTCGTTCCAGTTTTTATCTTCAAGCGTTTCTTCTAATATTGTGAAGGACTGAATCTGCCCTTCACCAACAATCCGGTCCAAAATGTTTTTTATATCGTTTTGAGAAATATTTTTTGCCGAGCCTGCAAATACAATCAAACCGTTATCAGTTTCATTGATGCCGTCAAGATCAAGCTGCCAAAGCAATCCGCTAACGAGTTCAACGTCAACAGGATCAGTTTGAATTCTGTATTGTTTATAAGTTTTCATGAAATACCATTTTACTAATTGGTTTCAAAAATAATTTTACATACATCATCTTGAATTGCGCGTGCTTGATTTGAGTTCCCTTTGTAATTTTGAAGCAAAATTGAAAAGGCTATCAAGTGATCATTTCTGCTCATCAAATAACCAGATAAACTATTTACACCTCGCAGGGAACCGGTTTTGGCAAATACACGCCCTTCTATGGAAGATCCTTTCATGCGGTTTTTTAGGGTACCATCATAACCGGAGATAGGGAAAGAATTAAAAAGTTTTTTAAATATTATTGGTTGTTTGTAATAAAAATATTTCATCACATTGGTAAGTAATTCAGCTGAGAGTAAATTATAAAATGATAATCCGGACCCGTCAACAATCATGAAATCTTTTGGATTTGACCCAGAGAGTGTTATCAAACTATCAACCAGTTGAATTCCTTTTTTTGCCGACGCGTGTTTGCCGTAAATATTTAACGAAATTGTTCTAAGCAGTAATTCTGCGCTCAAGTTGTCGCTGGCTTTGTTTGTGTTTATAATGACCGGCTCAATGCTGCGTTCATACGAAGAAAGAATGACTGCATCTTTGTTCAATCTGGAGGTATCAATTTTTCCGCTGAATGAAATTCCGTTTCTCTCAAAACTTTCTTTCATCAAATTAAGGAAGTAAAATGTAGGATTGAAAACATTAAGCAGAACAGTATCCGGTTCTGCAGATTTTAAAAGATTTCCGCTGATAAGAATTTTATTATTCCGGTTTAACCAATCACGAGTGATTTTTAAAGTAGTTTTGCCGGTATCAATTGTTGAAGAAGAATTCTCGATCGTAAAAGCATCTGTATCTGGAATTAATTCTGTGATTACCGGTTTGCCGAAATCATTTGGCTTGGCAACCACACGAATACTATTTTTGTTGATTGTAAGCGGTGTTAAATAAGCGGCAAAAGCTTCCGGATCATCATCCCACATCCAACCTTCACCCCAGAAAAGAGAATCCATTGCAGAAACATCGCCATAAATATTTCCCTTAATTTCTTTTATTCCGGCAAGTTTGATTTTTCTAACCATTGAATCTAGATCGGTTGATTTAAAATCCGGATCAAATCCGCCAACTACATAAATGTCCCCACTGCAGACCGAGTCTTTTATTTCACCTGAATAATAAACAGATGTCTTGAAATTGTAATCATCGCCAAGAAAAAGATAAGCCGCGCCGGTAGTTAAAATTTTTTGATTGGATGCCGGGCGCAGTAAAAGTTTTTCGTTGTGTTGATAGATTGACTTATTATCCGTCAGATCATAAACCGAAATTGCCCCTTGAGAGGATTTAAAAAAATCTGAATTGAGTAGACTATCAATTCCGTTTTGTTTTACAACCATCTCTTGTTTGAATGTGGCACAAGCCTGAAATAGTAATGAGGCAATGAGCAAAAGAGAGAGCAAGTTTTTTTTCTGTGTTATCATATAGGGTGGTAGATCAAAAATATTCCCGCTCGCGGAAATCAACGCCGATTTCTTCGGTTACGAATTTTTTAGCAGCTTCAGAATCAACATCGCTTAATCCAACAATTGATAAAACTACGTGTGTATAATTTTTTGCTTTCCTTGCAAAGTCTAACATTACGCTGTGCATCGAAGGATCTACGCGCATCAATTTCCCGTACTGTTCTGCATCAATAGAATTTAGGCTAATAGAGACAGTATCAATTAACCCTTCCAGTTCAGGAGTAATATCACGTTTGTTGATGAAACTTCCGTGACCGTCGCTGTTCATTCGTGTTGAGCCTCCGTTATCTTTAATGTATCTAGCTACATTTTTTACAACATCCCAACGAATTGTCGGTTCACCGTAACCACAGAATACTATTTCCTTGTAGTTTTTAGGGTCTCCAATTTCTTTGATATAAACTTCCGCATCCGGTTCTTCCGATTTTGTCATCTTGAGGTTATAACCATTAATGATAGCTTCACCTTTGCGGTCGCAAAAAACGCAATCCGCATTACAACGGTTTGTTACATTAACATAAAGCGATTGCCCAATTTTGTATGTAAAGCTTAGACTTGGTTTCATTCCGATTCCAAAAAGTTTAAATGTATTATAAGAAGTTGCTCTGCCAACGTCTTCTGTTGTTAAATGATGAATCTCCGCAATTTTTTCTGCAATCAAATTTATATATGCCGGTTCATTCCGCTGACCGCGATGAGGTGTAGGAGTCATAAATGGTGAATCAGTCTCGAGCAGTAAATTTTCAATTGCAACTCTGCTAAGAACTTTACGGATGCTCTCCGCATTTTTAAATGTTACAATTCCCGGGAAAGAAATAAAGTGATGCATCTCTACAAGTTCGCGTGCATCTGCAACCGAGCCGGCGAAACAATGATACTGAGCACGCAATCCCGAGTCTTTATATTTACGGGCGAAATTCATTATGTCTTCATTCGATTCCCGGTTGTGCACAATAATCGGGAGATTAACTTTAAGCGCCAATTGAATTTGTTCTTCGAATGCTTTTATTTGAATTTCACGAGGAGAAAAATCATAGAAGTAATCAAGACCAATTTCACCGATTGCTACAACTTTTTTGTCTTTTGAAAGTTCTTCAAGTTCATTAATGATCGAGTCATTCCAATCTTTTGAGTCATGTGGGTGAACGCCAACAGCTGCATAAACACATTCATGTGCATTTGCGAGTTCAACTGCTTTGTGAGACGTGACAAGGTCGGTTCCGGGTACAATAATAAAATCAACCCCGGCTTGTTTAGCCCGGTCAATTATCTGATCAACTTCACCTTTGAAATTTTTGTAAAACAGATGTGCGTGTGTATCTATGAACATTATTAAGTCTTTCTAAATTTTCTCTTGATCTTAATCTTGCACTTTCTTGTTAGTCAATTATGGATTTGTAGAGCAGATTGATTGCAAGCGCAAGAATAATATTTGATTTATCTAAATTACTTCTCCAACAATAATACCTTTTTCACCAAATGCTTCTGAAATTTTTAATACTTGCCCGGCATCATTTTTATCAACAACCGCAATCAACCCAATTCCCATATTGAAAGCTTTTCTCATCTCATCTTCTGCAATTTTTCCGGTTTCCTTAATCAGTCTGAAAATTGGCGGTACACTCCATGCGCTCCAATCAATCTTGATCTGCATATCTTTAGGTATAACGCGTTTGGTGTTGCCGATAATTCCGCCGCCTGTAATGTGCGAGAAAGCATGGATCGAAATTTTTTCTTTCAACTCTCTGATCAAATTCAAATATGATTTATGCACTTTCAATAATTCTTCGCCAATAGTACCACTTAGTAAATCGTGATTGTCATTCACAGAAAAATTCTCAAATAATACTTTTCTCGCAAGAGAATAACCGTTTGTATGCAATCCACTTGAGGCAAATCCAATCAGTACGTCGCCTACATTAACGGTTCGTCCGTCAATAATTTTATCTCGTTCTACAATGCCAACAATTGTCCCGGACATATCATATTCATTTTCATTATATAATCCCGGCATCTCAGCAGTTTCACCACCAATTAATGCAACTCCATTTTCTTTACAGGCAATTGAAAATCCTTTTATGATCTGCTCGGCTTTTTCCGGCACAAGTTTTCCGAATGCAAGATAGTCCATAAAGTATTGAGGTTCGGCTCCGCAAACTGCAATATCATTCACACAGTGATTTACCAAATCTTGACCAACGGTATCATGTGTATCCATTGCGAAAGCAATTTTTAATTTTGTGCCTACACCGTCAACGCTGGATACAAGAACTGGATTTTTCCATCTCTTCAAATCGACTTCATAAAAGGCGCCGAAGTGACCAATACCCGAAAGAACATTTTTATTAAATGTTGATTTAGCGAGAGATTTTATCTTTTCGACAGTTTCGTCTCCGGCTTGTATATTAACCCCGGAAGATTTGTAAGTTATGGCCACAATTTCTCCAATAGTTCATCTTTTCCATTTAAAATATACATAAAAACTTTTGCGAAATTTTACCTTAACGGTTATCAGGACCACAGTTTATTATGAAAAAGAGTCATTCGTGAAAAATTTCTATTTTTTTGATAACTTTGAACCCGCTAAAAATGAGTATGTTTGATTTACAATGGAAGAATATCAGTTAAAAGATAGGGAAAAAGCGATTCTGCGGTTTGTGATTCATCAATTTATACTAACTGCAAATCCGGTCGGCTCACGAAATATTTCGAAAAGGTATGATATTGGTCTCTCTCCGGCATCTATTAGAAATATTATGTCGGATCTTGAAGAAACAGGATTTCTAAATCATCCGCATACATCTGCCGGCAGGGTCCCGACCGATAAAGGTTACCGGTTTTATGTAGATTCACTTATGGATCCGCCCAAGCTCGATCTAACATCAAAAAATATTATTGATGTAAACTTAAGCTCTGCATCAACCGAAACAGAAGAACTTTTGAGAGTCACTTCTTCGATTCTAAGTGATTTAACGAATCAACTGGCAATGGTTACCTATCCAAAATTTGAGAATGCGGTTCTTCAAAAAATTCAAATTGTACAACTCTCTTCTACAAGAATATTAGTTATTGTTAGTATCAATTCGGGTATGGTAAAAACAATCACATTAGAGATTGATGCCGATGTGAAAGAAGAAGAAGTGTCGACGGTTCAGCAATTATTGAACGAACGATTGACGGGGTTACGTTTCTCTGAAATTAGGAATACGATTGAAGAGAGAATGAAAGATTTTAATTCGGAATCTTACCGACCGATAATCCGGGTATTTTTAGATTCTGTTGATAAAATTTTTACAGATCAAAGCAGCGAAAAAGCAATTATATCCGGCACCAAAAATATTTTAAAACAGCCTGAATTTGAAGATGTAAATCAATTTCAAAGCGTTATTGAACTAATTGAGAATAAAGAAATCATTATTCATATTCTTGATGGAAAGAAACTTCCGATGGAAGATGATGTTTCAATAACAATAGGTCAGGAAATTCATGAAGAAAAACTTTCCGATTATAGTATGATTGCAAAAGAATATAAAATAGGCGATATGCATGGCACACTTGGAATTATGGGACCGAAGAGAATGGACTATTCCAAGATTGTTGCAGCAGTAGTTTACATTGCCGAACAGCTTACACAAGAATTCACCAAACAAAGATAAATTAATAACAATGGAAGACGAAAAATTGAATAAACAGAATTCCTCTAATAAAGAAGCAGATAATAAAATTCCGATTGAAAGAGAAGAAGTTTCCAAAACGGAAACAGAAAATAAAAGCAGCGGATTGGAATCAAACGAAGCAGAACTTAAAAAACTAAATGATAAGATTGCTGAAATTGAAAAGCAAAATTTGGAACTCAAAGATGCTCTCTTAAGAAAAGCTGCTGAGTTTGAAAATTTCAAACGCCGTAACGAAAATGATCAACTTAACATTATTAAATATGCGGCTGAATCTTTTATTAGAAATATATTACCTGTCTACGATGATCTTGAACGATCACTTTCTCATATTGATGAAGTACCAAATTCTGCGGGTACTTCCGGCGGATTCGATTCAACAAAAAAAGGTTTAATGCTTGTATTCGAAAAATTCGGAAAGATACTTGAGAATCAAGGTGTTATGAAAATAGATGCAAAGGGAAAACCATTTGATGTTCACTTTCATGAAGCACTAATGCAGCAACCTGCTCAAGGTGTTGCACCGCATACTGTTCTCGAAGTTTTAGAACCGGGATATCTGTATAAAGATAGAGTCATTCGGCACGCTAAGGTTATTGTTAGTCAAGAGATGGATCATTCTCAAATTAAACCTGATAATGATTCCAGTACTATAGAAGGTAATTCAAATGAGCAAGAATAAGGGAAAGATTTAATGGCAAAAAGAGATTATTACGAAGTTTTAGGTGTAGGCAAAAGTGCAACACAGGATGAGATCAAAAAATCTTATAGAAAACTTGCAATGCAGTTTCATCCGGATCGTAATCCGGGTGATAAGCAGGCGGAAGAAAATTTTAAAGAAGCCGCAGAAGCTTATGAGGTTCTAAGTAACGATGAAAAACGTGCTAAGTATGATCGTTTTGGACACGGCGGATTAAAAAGTGATCCGGGCTTCACAAATGTGAACGATATCTTTAGTCACTTCTCTGATATTTTCGGAGGATCGTTCGGCGGTTCGACAATTTTTGACGATTTCTTTGGCGGTTCACAACAACAAAGATCCCGTCAACGTTCAACAGGTCATCCCGGCTCGGATTTGAAAATTACTTTGAAATTAACACTCGAAGAAATTGCAACCGGAACCACTAAAAAAGTTAAAATAAAAAAATTCAACAAGTGTACTACATGCAATGGTTCAGGCGCAAAAAGTTCAGCCTCATTCAAAACATGTTCGGTCTGTAACGGTACGGGAGAAGTGCGTCAAGTCTCTAAATCAATCTTTGGACAGTTTGTAAACATTGCGCCATGTAATAATTGCGGCGGAACCGGAAGAATTATTTCCGAACCGTGTCATACTTGTTCCGGCGATGGACGCGTACAAGATGAATCTACTATCAAGATAAATGTTCCGGCCGGAGTTTATGATGGAAATTATATGACTTTGCGTAGTGAAGGAAACGCCGGAAAAAATAATGGACCCGCCGGAGATATAATAGTTCTCTTTGAAGAAATGCACCACCAATATTTTACACGCGATGGTGACAATGTAATACACGAATTATTTATTAGTTATCCGGAAGCAGTGCTTGGAACAGAGGTTGAAGTTCCGACTTTAAACGGCAGAGCCAAATTAAAAATTGAACCCGGAACTCTGCCCGGAAAATTTTTAAAGATGAGAGAAAAAGGAATTCAACACCTTAATAGTCACGGTGCAGGAGATCAACTTGTTAAAATTAATATTCACGTTCCTAAAAATGTAACTGCAAAAGAAAAAGAAATGTTGAAGGAACTTCAAAAGTTGCCAAACATGAAAGCTTCCAGCTAGTTAAAA
This sequence comes from Ignavibacteriales bacterium, assembly GCA_026390795.1. NCBI lineage: Bacteria > Pseudomonadati > Ignavibacteriota > Ignavibacteria > Ignavibacteriales > Ignavibacteriales bacterium. The sequence continues at coordinate 738,027 of JAPLFG010000003.1, read as the reverse complement.
TTTGTTCTTATTTATCTGATTTTTTCCGGCTCCTGATATAATTAATAATTTAGGGGGAGAGATGAAATCATTAGAAAAATTTTCAAAGAAGATTGGCTTTACTTCCACAGAGACAAATGTAATCCTATTTATCTTGACGGCTTGTTTGATCGGGGTTGCGGTCAACATTATTAAAGATGTAAAGAATGACAAAACGTTTCTCGAATTCGATTCCAAACAAGAAGACAGTTTATTCAATGCCGCATCAGGCGGTTCCGGAGTAGAAGATTCAACCATCCTTCAAGTAGAAAAAAAGATTGCTTCTAAACCTGAACTTTTGGATTTTAATAAAGAAGTTAAAACCGGTTCAGTGAATAAAATATCTTCTCTGCGGCAAAAAATTAGTTTAAACAAAGCAAATATATCGGAGCTGATGAAACTACCCGGATTTGGACAAAAAACAGCCGGGGCATTACTTGAATACAGGAACAAACACGGTAAGATAAAATCACTAAATGAGTTGTTGAATATCAAAGGTATTGGTAAAAAGAAATTAGAAAAAATTAAGAATCTGGTTATAATAGAATAATTTTCTTTAAGAAATAAAGTTGAGAAACCGTGTTTAACAATCATGCCGGAATTAATTTAACCGAATCCAAACTTCAGCTTGTTGAAATTGGCTACAAAGACGATTCATTCTATCTGGAAAATGTAGATCAGACCATTCATACCGAAAATTTTACCACTGCGTTAAGCGAAGAAAAATTGATTGGCATCATGCAGACATCGTTCAATAAGATTGTAAAAAGAAAACCTTTTAACTCTCAGAACGTATCCTTTGCTTTGCCGAATAATTTCTTCAAAATTTTTGAAGTACCTTATGATGATTCACTTGTAAAAAAAGATCTGCATGATCATTTCCGCTGGGAAATCTCTATTCTCTTTCCCAATTGCGATAAAGATAATTTCTTCATCCAGCATATTGAGATAGATAAAAGTTCGGTATGCCGGGAAAAGAAAGCAATTGTCTTTGCCGTAGATAAAAATTTGGTAGTTGCCATAAATAAATTCTGCGCTCAGAATTCACTAGAATTAAAATATATTGATAATGTTCACCTTGCATCAAATGCTTTTTTGTATTTGGATAAGAAGCAGGTAAATAACGACTACACTTTGAGTATTTATATTGACCAAAAATATTCTTCCATATCTGCAATTGACGGAGTTTATCCGTTCTTTTTCAAAAACCTTGATCCGGCTGTGCATAATATATTTGATGAAATGAGATCCGTCGTTAAAAAATTAAGTGAGTATAATTTAACGATCGCAGATTTCAAGACGGTTCTTCTTTTTGGACAAGATCTTACTGAAGAATTTGAAAATAAAATGAAAAATTATTTTGGTCATGCACTAAAAAAAATTAATCCATTCGAGCATTTAAAACCCGAAGAGGATGTTTTGAATAATCCGCTTTATAAAATAAAATTCAATTCATTTGCTGCTGCAACCGGAATTGCTATAAGAATGGTCTGATGAGAATAATCGCCGGTAAATTCAAAGGACGCACAATAAAATTCCCAAATTCAAAATTGGTACGCCCCACGACGGATAAAAACAAAGAATCGATTTTTAACTATCTGGTACATTCAATTGAGTTTGAGGGAATTAAAGTTTGCGATATCTATGCCGGATCCGGTTCACTTGGCTTGGAAGCCTTAAGCCGGGGAGCCGATGAGGTGCATTTTATCGAGAAAGATTTCCATGTCTCAAAAATGCTTCAAGAAAATATTTCATCTCTTAATGCTGACAATGAGTGTAAAATATTTAGAATGGACGCAATAAAATTTTCAAAAATTGCAGATCATGAAAAGTATGATCTGATTCTAGCCGATCCGCCGTTTTTCAAAGATGATATTTATCTTGTTGTTAAAAATATCCTGGCAAATAACTTTCTGGCTGATGATGGAATAATTCTAATTGAGCGTTCCATTCAAACAAAAAAAGAAGATGAAGAAGCATTTCGCAAAGAGGCATTCAAAAGATTGGGTGATAGTTTGATTTACCTTTTTGAGAACAATTCAGGCAGTACTGAATAATTTAAATAGGATCGACTTTTTTATTTAGCACAAAGAATTATATTTTAGCTGCACACAAATTAGAGTAGTTATGGCAAAAGTAATTTATCCCGGCACATTCGATCCAGTAACTAACGGACACATTGACATTGTTAGTCGTGCTATTGAATTATTTGAAGAGGTAATTGTTACGGTGGCAAGAAATCCCGGTAAGACCTCACTCTTCACTGTTGATGAACGTGTTGAAATGCTCAAGGTGAGTTTAAAGGATTATAAACGCGTTGTTGTTGATTCGTTTGATGGATTAGTCGTAAATCATGCTAAGCAAGTCGGCGCGGTGGGAATTATACGCGGTCTGCGTGCAATAAGTGATTTTGAATATGAATTTCAGATGGCATTGATGAATAGAAAACTTGCCGGAGAAATTACAACAATTCTTTTGATGCCGCATGCAAGGTATACTTATCTTAATTCAACAATTGTGCGCAATCTCGCACAGTTTCAAGGAGATGTTTCGGAATTTGTTCCGCCGATAGTTGTAGAGAAACTGAAACTTAAATTTGGAAAGAAGAAGGAGTAAAACGTATTAGGTTAGATGTAAAAAGTAAATTTTAAATACCTCTCACTTCTAACCTCTTGCTTCTAATTTTAGTTACATCTCTTTTTCGGCCTCTAATATTTTTCCTTCAACAAATAGTCCTTTTCCTATATGTAATTTTCTAATGTAAACTATTCCGTCTTCATTATGAGGTTCACCATAAACTGTGTGACATGATTTTAATCCACCAAGCCATCTGCGTGCATCTGATATATATACCAGATCGCCGGTTTCGGCAGCCATTTTGTGCATATCTTTTTTAGAAAAGTTTATTACATCTTCATCATCGCTTTCGTTCAGTTTCCAATTGAGCTTTATAATTTCACCTTCGCGTTCATTCAATTTCCTTCCCTTAAACCATTCTTTTGCTTTGTGAATTGACCAAACAGTTAAGCCGGCTGTTTGCGCTTCAGCATCATACTTAACGTAAAATGTGGTAATCAATGCAACGAATGCAGAAGCAAAGATTGTAGCCCAAAATAAAATTCCCAGTGAAGCTATCTTGAATCTGAAAATTGCATCAAAAATATCGATAAGAACAACCACAACACTAAAGACAACCATTGAATACATAATTGCAGTATGATTAGGATTCTTTTTAATCTTAGCAGCAAAATGTTTCAGTTTGTTTTGGGAAAGAGTTACCAAAACGGCAACACCGGTGCACACTATCAAATTATATAATGCCGCCATGTATGTAAATGGATGAACCGGATCATAAGGTGTACCTTGAGCAAGCGGTCCAATTAATTCTAATGGATACCTATTTCCAAGTAGCATGAATGCAATACCGCCAACCACGGTAGTTATTAATCCGGCCGGAGTAAATTTTTTCCAGAAAGCGCCAAAGAAAATGGCGATCATTAAAGGAGGTGTAAGCGTCGCATGAAAAAATGCATGTGCTTGATAAACTGTTGGATAAGAATTGAACGCGTAAACAGCAAAAACACCAAGCATTGTAAACGCAACTGTAGAGGTTCTTGCAACAACCATTGCTCTTTTTTCATCAACCGGTTCTTCACGTTTTATTTTCTTGAGCCAAATTCTAATCGGCCGGTCTACATCGTTTACCCAAATTGCCGCAGTGGCATTAAGAAGTGTACTGACAGTTGACATCAATGCAGCTGCTATTGCCGCAATAACAAATCCAAAAACACCTGGACCGGTAATTATATTTGAGACTACAACGAAAACGCTGTCAGGATTAATATCCGGAGGAAGTAAACCTGGAAACTTTACAGAGATTGCTTTAGCAACCCAACCGCCGCCACCAACAACTATTGCAGAGATTGGAAGCATAAAAAGAATATTTATAGTTGCCGCTTTTCTCCCTTCATGAACATTCTTCGTCGCCATGAACCGCATTATCAATCCCATGTTCATAAACAGAAATCCAACGGAACCGGCAATTCCATCTTCCCAAAATGTACCTACAGAATTAAATTCTGCCGGAGAATTAAATCCAGCAAATGGAAGTTTCCAGCTATTAGGAAGAAGATGCCAGAATGAATCCCACCCGCCGACATAGTAAACACCTACAACAAAAATCATCAAACCGGCAAAGAGAAGCATCAATCCCTGAACAAGGTCTGTGAAAATAACTGCTGTTTGTCCTCCGAAGGTAATATAAATTCCTGTAATGACGGCGGTAACCCAGATTAATCCCATTAAAGTAACGTGAATTTGCATTCCAAAAATTGTGAAATGTTCCGGCATCAATGGCATAATTGCCTTTCCCATTGTAAGGAAACCAATTCCAACATATCCTACTAAATACATTAGTTGAAGAATTGTAACGAAAAATCGTGCGGAAGGAGAAAATCTTCTTTCGAAATATTCCGGAATAGATTTTATTCTTGAATAGACAATGATAGGAAGCCATCCGAACAGAAAGAACGGAACGAAAAACCAATCATTCATATATGACATCGAAGAAGAGAATCCATACTTAAAACCCATAGCAGAATATTTTACAAAGCTATGGCTGCTGATACCGGTAGCGACAATTGACATTGCGATTAACCACCATGTAAAGCGCCTGCCGCCGAAGAAAAAATCGTTCGTGTCTTTATTGTATTTTGCAAAGTAGCTTCCAAATAATAACATAGCAATCATATAAACTATGAGTACTATCCAATCGAGTTCACTACCAATGTTATGTATTTGTTCCATTTTTATCTCACAAGTAAAGAGCAGCAATTATTAAAAAGGCGTGAATTACCATAAAGTAGAAAAACCCAAAAATCATAGCTTTCCACCAAAAACGATCTCGTTTAAGTCTCATATCAATTGCTTTTGTTTTACGAATGAGGATCATGCCGGCAAGAAAAAATAACCCGCCGCCAACGTATAAATAGATAAATGGTAACCAACTATTAAAAAAGGAGGGCATTTATAAATCCTTGAAATTTGCTGCACAAATTAGGCGGCACTCGCTTTAGACGCAAATTAAATTTCTGTTAATTTGTCCTACTTTTCTTTAATAAACAAAAATTGCATTTGAAAGGGGGTTACTCTAAATTTACCGCCTAAAATTTTACTATTTCTAAATCGGAGGTTGTGTTTTATGCCCATGATGGCCAGAATGAGGAGTTTAGCTCCGTGGTTTATGCTCACTGTTGGCGGTGTTTTTGTTTTGTTTATGGTTCTTTCTGATTCCAAAGTGACGGATTTGATACATCAACAAAAACAGAACGTTGGCTCAATTGATGGTGAAGAAGTAACGTACCAGGAATATTCTAATGCAATTGATAATCTAAAAAAACAGCAGGAACAGGCTGGTCAGACAATTGATGAATCGCAGATGGATTTTTTTCGAGATCAAGTTTGGGATTATATTGTTGCTCAGAAACTGATTGCTAAAAAGATTAAAGATTTCGGTATCGTTGTTACAGATGATGAAGTCAGAAATACATTGTTAGGACCTAATCCTCCGGCACAATTAACACAGCAGTTTAAAGACTCTACCGGGAATTTTAACAGACAAGCTTATGAAGGGGCACTGAAAGACCCTCGTAATAAACAGATTGTTATTGGCGTTGAAGATCAGATCAAAGAACAACTTGTTCAGCAAAAATTACAAAGTTATGTCTCGGCTTCTATAACGGTTAGTGATGCAGAAGCTAAAGATCAATATTTCAAGCAAGCTATTAAAATGAAAGCCGGTTATGTTTTAATTGATGCCAATACTATTCCCGATGCAGATGTTAAAGTAACAGATGCAGATATTAAAAAATATTACGATGAACACCCTGAAGATTTCAAACAAGTTGCTGAAAGAAAATTAAAATATGTTCTCTTCCGCAAAGAGCCCTCTCAAGATGATTCGATTGCTATCAAAAAAAATCTTGAAGCAATTGTTACAAAAATGAAAGGCGATACCGCTTCATTTAAAAGTTATGTTCAAATCTATTCCGAGCGCCCATATTCCAAAGATACAGTCTCATTATCAACTGTTCCGGTTGATATTAGAGATGCTTTGGTTAAAGGTAAAAATGGTGAAATTTTGGGGCCGGTGGCAACTCCGGAAGGTTATGTTGTTTACAAATTAAATGACAAGGTAAAATCTAAAAAAGAACAAGTTAGAGCTTCTCATATATTGGTTAAATCAACCGGGAATGATAATGCCGATCTTCAAAAGGCAAATGAAATTTATAATCAATTAATGAAAGGTGCAGACTTTACAGCCGTTGCAAAAGAAAAATCTGACGATGGAAGCAAATTCCAAGGTGGAGATTTAGGATGGTTTGGACGCGGACAGATGGTAAAACCGTTTGAAGATGCGTCTTTCAATGGGAAAGTCGGAGTAATCCAAAAGCCCATTAAATCACCTTTCGGTTATCATATAATTAAAGTAACAGACAAATCCAACCAGGATTTTGTAGTTGAAAAAATTGTAAATAAAATTCAGCCATCGGCTACAACAGCAGATAAACTTTATCAGGATGCACAAGATTTTTCTTTCGTAGCTAAAAAGGACGGATTTGAAAATGAAGCGAAGGTAATGAAATATGCTGCTATCGAAACTCCGTCATTCGATGAAGAGGCACAAGGAATTCCAGGTATTGGTGTAAACCGTGCGCTGGTCAAATTTGCTTTTGATAATAGCGTTGGAGAAGTTAGCGATGTTTTTAGAGTTGCTGCGGGACATGTTGTTGTAATGGTATCGGATGTTACTAAACCCGGCGTAAAAAACTTTGATGCAACAAAAGCCCAGATCAAAAATACACTCACTCTTAAAATGAAGTTGAACAAAGCGGCTTCGATTGCAAAAGATATTCGTTCTAAAATCGACGACAACGGAGACGGTAATATTGCAAAAACAATATGGCCTAGTGCAAGAGTTGATACTACAACAGAATTTACTTCTTTCGGGAGTATACCTGGTATTGGTCGTGATTTTGCATTCAGCGAATACGCGTCTAAAGGTGATTTGAACAAATGGTCTGAACCGGTCAAAGGTAATTCAAATGTTTATTTGATAAAAGTTAATTTCAGAACAAATTACGATCCATCTTTATTCGAGGCGCAAAAGGCAGAAATTAAAAAACAACTTTTGTTCACAAAGAAATCGAATTTTTATGGTCAATGGATTCAAGATTTAAAAAAAGAAGCAACTATTGTTGATAATCGCTTTCAATTCTATAGATAACATGATTTATTGATTTAATAAACCGTCCAGGTAAATCTGGACGGTTTTTTTTTGCACTTTCAATTAATAATTCTATTTATCAATTTTCATCAAAGATATGATGAAATTTATTTTTAAAATAATATCAATTTATTTCGTTATAGTCGCTTCAATATTAGCACAAGCTAACGAAAAAAAATTCGGTGTCTCGTTCAACGTTAATTATACGTCTACTTCCAAACTCTATCTGCAGCCGAATGCTACTGATCCGTTTATTCGCGATACACACAATAATCTTGACAAAATCACAAGTTATTCAATCGATTTGCGTTATCAAATTTCAGAATCAATCATTATGGGAGCCGGATCAGAATTAATCCAAAAAACTTTTGATAGTTTTATGAATTTGGGCGGAACCCGGGCTAAAATGAAAGATGGTTATAAAATGATTCCAATCGAATTTTCAGTTTTTTATCTAATTCCATTTTCAACCGAGAAGTTCAAATTTTTTATGGGTGGGGGATTTGGTATTTATATTGGACAACAAATTAGAGAAATAGGAAATGTTACTATTTCTAATGAATCAAAAAAAATCGGTTACGGTATTCATGTGGCAATCGGATTGGATTATGTAATAAATGAATTTTTTTCTATACGCGGACAATTTCGTTCACGCGATCCTGAAATTGAAATGACAAGTAAATATTCAAATCCGGTTGTTAACTACAATGATGCTGAATACACATTTCCATCTCAGACATTTAGTTCTAAAGTTAATATAGACGGAATTACATTTACACTTGGAGCCGTAATTAATTTCTAAAACTGAATGAGAGAGGTAATTCGGCCTTAATTACTTCATTTCAAAACAGAATCATTTTGTCTAATTCTGAAACATTATTCAAAAACTTCCTTTTCGTTTAATTATATTGTGTTCCGAATACCATCAGATAAATCATTAATGAACGAAAAGCGAATTTACTTAACCGGATTTATGACAAGCGGTAAGAGTACAATAGGGCCAATACTAGCAAATGTACTTGGACTGGAATTCTTTGATCTTGACAAGGTGATTGAAAACGAAGAGAAACAAACGATTGTAGAGATATTCGAAAAGAAAGGAGAAGCATATTTCAGAGAACTTGAATATGCGATATTGCACAATCTTTCCGAAAGAGAAGGAGTTGTAATCTCTCTTGGCGGAGGAACTCTAACAAGTCAGACAAATTTTGATTTTTTGAAATCAACCGGAAAAATAATTTATCTAAAAGTTTCACCAAATAATTTATACAAAAGATTAAAAAATAAAGTCGACCGCCCTTTATTCCGCGATCTGGTTCTTAGTGAAAAAAACGAAGAAGTTTTTTTGGAAAAAATTAAAGAGCTTCTCGAAAAAAGGCGCATGTATTACGAAAAGGCGGATTTAATAATAGATACAGATTTACAACCTCTAGGTAAAACAGTTGATAAAATTGCAAAAAGGATTTCGGTACTAATAAATGAAAAAGATTGAAATAAATATTCCAGGTAAATCATATCCGGTTTACATCGGTGTTAATATTTTTGATTCATTAGATAAAATTATACGCTCAAAAAAATTATCTAGGAATTTGTTTTTAGTAATTGACCGGAACGTAATGAATCTTCATCGCGAAGACATAAAGAGATTCACTTCAAATTTTTCTGGTAAAGTTTCAGTACATGAATTTACAGCAAGTGAAGCCGATAAAAATTTTGTTTCTCTATCCAAAATTGTAGAAGACCTTGTTATTAAAAGTTTCGGAAGAGACACACTTGTTATTGCAATCGGCGGAGGAATTACGGGGGACATAGCCGGGTTCGCAGCCGCTACATATATGCGCGGTGTTAAATTTATTCAGGTTCCAACAACTCTTCTTGGTGCTGTTGATAGTTCTATCGGAGGAAAAACCGGAATCAATTCCGGTGATACTAAAAATACCGTTGGATCAATATACCAGCCGGAATTTGTATTGATTGATACGGAATTTTTGAAAACTCTACCTGAGGAAGAAATCATTTGCGGTGTTGGCGAAATTGTGAAGTATGCGTTTCTTATTGACGCAAAATTTTTTCTAACATGCAAAAATTATCTGCCTAAGCTTCTTAAAACCGATTCGGGAGTAGTTTCCAAAATTATTGACACGTGTATTAGTTTTAAAGGAGACGTAGTTGCAGAAGATGAAAAAGAAGATGGTCTAAGAAAGATATTGAATCTTGGTCATACATTTGCACATGCAGTCGAAATTGAACAAAATTTTAAGGTTAAACACGGTCAGGCTGTAATAATTGGATTAGTCTGTGCGCTTGATCTTTCTAAGCGAGTCGGATTGTTGGACGAAAAACTTTTTAATGAATATTTAAAACTTCCTCTGATGCTAAAAGACAAAATTGTTTTAAGAAAATTTGATACCGCGCGTATTTATGAAATTATGAAGCGTGATAAAAAAGGGCGCGATCACAAAATGAAATTTGTCTTAGTGCAGGATATAGGCAATGTTGTGGTTGATGTTGAGGTAAGCGAGAGCGATGTAACCCAATCTATACAACAGGGAATGAATTATTTTGTTCAACAGTAATTGATTGGAAACAATTGATGAAGGTAAAATCATTTCTGGTCTTTGCAGTATTACTAATTTTTACAGTTAAGATATCTTCGCAAACCGAAAGGGAAACACGTGCAGTTTGGGTTGCAACAAATTTTAGATTAGACTGGCCTCCTCCAACATTTGACCAGCAAAAGCAGAAACAGGCACTCATCGATATTTTAGACAACATCAAGTCTAAGAACTTAAACACAGTTTATTTTCAGGTCGCAAGCAACGGAACAGTATTATTTAAATCCTCATTCGAACCTTTCTCACCTTATATAACCGGTGAAGTTGACGGAGCCGCATCATACGATCCGCTTCAATTTGCCGTTGAACAGGCTCACAAACGCGGTTTGGAAATTCATGCATGGATAAATGTGGTCAAATGTTTCAGCGGAACTGAATCAAACATTTTAAACAATTCAAATCATATATCTAAAAGAAAACCTGAATGGGTAGTTGAAGACAACCGCGACGGACAAAAAAGTTTATGGCTCGATCCCGGTCTTCCGGAAGTGCGCGAGTACATCTCCGAAATGATAGCCGAGATGGTTGAGAATTATGATATCGATGGAGTACATTTAGATTACCTTCGTTATCCGGGCAAAAATTTTGATGATGAATTTTCTTACAGTGTTCACGGAACCGGACTTTCGCGCGATGAATACCGCAGAAAAAATATTACAGACCTCGTTGAATTGATCAGCAAAAAAATTAAAGCGGTTAAACATTACATCAAGCTTGGTGTTGCACCAATTGGTGTGTATAAAAATCAAAAAGGTGTAAATGGCTGGGAAGGTTACACGGAAGTTTATCAAGACTCACGCGATTGGTTGAAGCGCGGAATAATCGATTACGTTGCACCTCAAATTTACTGGGGTTTTAATGATAACCCCCGGTTTGGCGCGGTCGCTAAAGACTGGGTGGAAAATTCTTACGGTCGTAGTGTTGTTCTCGGTATTGGAGCTTATAAACCAAGCGTTAAACCGGATATGGACCAGATGATACAATATGCCAGGTCAATTAATGCAGACGGAGTGTCATTCTTCCGATACGAAAATATTAAGGAGACGGAATTCAATTCATTCCGGTATAAAACCTATCCTGCTGTTATGGCATGGTTGGATGGAATTTATCCTGAACCACCAGCAAATCTGAAGTACAGGAAAACTGAATCAACACAAAATTTATTTTCGCTGAGCTGGGATTATCAAAAAATGAAATCGCAAAATGATAGTATCCGGTATTTTGCATTGTATAATCTTCCAAATTCAAATTCGGAATTGCTGGCGGATTATTTATTTGATGTAATTTCCGCCGACAAATTTTCTATAACACTTGCAATTGATAAGCCGAAACGGGTGAATTATTATTTTACATTGAAATCAGTTAGCAAACTTTGGAACGAAAGTATAGAATCGTCGAACGTGATAGGAATAAAATTCCCGCAGTTGAATGCACTTGCACAAATTGACGATATGCTCAGCAAGCCTGTGTTGGTCAAAGAGTTGAATAAGAAATCAATAATTCTTCTTTACTCAAAAGAGAAAGAGAAAATTGAGATTACAGGTCTAAAAGAAAAAGTGAATAATATTCTGCTTTCGGGAAACATATTGCCCGGTAAAAATGTATTATCAATTGTAAATGATTTGTCCGGTTACAGTTCAATCAAAATTTCATTTAAGATGTCCCATAAAGAAGTTGAGTTAAAGTTATAATCCATAAATAATCTTAATTTGTCTCTACAGTTATGCGGAAATTATGATCTCTTCATGAAAAAATGGCCGAAGAGAAAAGTTTTCAAAACAAAACCCAGAACAAACCATGGCTAAGAAAAAAAATCAACCAAAAAAAAATCTATTGATGCAGATTGGAGTTGTAATTCTTCTTATTGCATTTGTAGCATATTTTATTTTATCTAATGTGTTGGTTAAAAATGAAACATCAAATAAGGATTTGGACAAAGCAGTGGGATCTAAAACAGCATTCTCATTCTTAAAGGAAGGTGAATTGTTATTCACTAATTCCAAAGGTGATAATATCACAAAAGTTGATATTGAAATTGCCGACGACGATGAACAGCGCGCAACCGGTTTGATGTACCGGGATAAAATGGATGAGAACCAGGGGATGCTTTTCTTATTCGATTCGGAAGTTCAGCAAGCTTTCTGGATGAAAAATACAATCCTTCCTCTAGATATCATTTACGTAAACGCCAAAATGGAAATTGTCTCGATTCAAAAGAATGCGGAACCATTTTCTGAAAAATCTTTACCATCAATAAAACCGGCTCAGTATGTTGTTGAAGTTAACGCAGGCTACTGTGAGAGACACGGTATTAAAGATGGAGATAAGATTGCCTGGAGAAAGGAATAGTTTGCGTGAAAAGTGAAACGGAAAACGTGAAAAAGATATAATAATGTGTAGGATCGAGGTTACCTCGACCCTACAAAGTGATTATTTTTTCTTTCGAACAATCTTCTTTACTAATTTCTTGCCAACTTTTTTAATCGGAGTTTTCTTTACAGCTTTTTTAACAATCTTCTTCGCTAATAATTTTTTACTATTCACAATCTTCTTCACAACCGCTTTAGCAGTTTTCTTCTTAACTGCCGGTTTGACTTTTTTCACAACGACTTTCTTGGGTGTAGTTTTCTTCGAAACAATTTTTACTTCTTTTCTTGTTTCCTTCTTTACTTTTTTGTTCACAACTTTTTTCTTCTTGACTGCTGACCGCTGAAAGCTGCTGGCAATTAAATTCAGCGCACTTCCTGCTTTGAACCATGCGATTTGACCGGCGTTGAATGAATGGTTAAGTAATATTACTTCTTGAAAACCATCATTGTGCTTGATGATCATAGTAAGTTGCTTCTCAGGTGCAAATTCATTTAAGTCAACAATACTAAGTTTATCACCTTCCTGAATCCTATCATAATCAGAGGGATTTGTAAACGTTAATGGAAGCATACCTTGTTTCTTCAAGTTAGTTTCGTGAATACGTGCAAAACTTTTGGTTATGATAGCCTTGCCGCCGAGGAAGCGTGGTTCCATTGCGGCATGTTCACGTGATGAACCTTCGCCGTAATTTTCATCGCCAACAACAATCCAACCGATGTCTTGAGCTTTATAATCGCGCGCTACTTCATGTACTTGTTTGTACTCGCCGGTAAATTGGTTTTTGGCTTCTCCCGGATTCCCAGTGTAAGCATTGATAGCGCCAAGGAACATATTCTTAGAAATATTATCAAGATGACCGCGGTATTTTAACCATGCACCAGCAGGAGAAATATGATCCGTTGTACATTTGCCTTTGGCTTTCAGCAGGAGAGGAAGATCAATAAAATCCTTTCCGTCCCACGGTTTGAATGGTTCCAAGAATTGTAAACGGCTGCTTTCAGAATTTATCTTCACTTCAGTTTTGAATCCGTTAGGTGTTGGTGCGAGAAATCCTTTTGTGTCTCTCTCAAATCCTCTGCTTGGAAGTTCATCGCCGAATGGTGAATCAAGTTTTACCTGTTCACCGTTTTCATTTACCAAATAATCTGTTTCCGGATTGAATGAAAGGCTTCCTGAAATAGCAAGCGCCGTCACCAATTCCGGACTTGCAACAAAAGAAAGAGTATCCGGATTGTTATCGTTTCTCTTTGCAAAATTTCTATTGAATGAATTAACAATTGTATTTCTATCGCCGGTTTTAATATCCATTCTTTTCCACATTCCAATACATGGACCGCATGCGTTGGCTAATACTTGCCCTCCGAACTCTGTAAGCGTTTGCAGTTGACCATCGCGTTCAATGGTTGCTCGAACTTGTTCGGAACCGGGAGTAATTTTGAATTCAGATTTTGCTTTTAATCCTTTTGAAAGAGCTTGACGCGCGATGTTGGCTGAGCGGTCAATATCTTCGTAACTGGAATTTGTACAGCTACCAATTAATGCAACACTGATTTTATCCGGATAATTATTTTCTATAACTGCTTCTTTCATTTTTGAAATTGGATGAGCAAGATCCGGTGTGAATGGACCGTTGATATGCATTTCAAGTTCGCTGAGATTTATTTCAATCAGTTCATCAAAATATTTTTCCGGTTCAGCATAAACTTCATTATCGGCTCTTAAAAGATCAGCATTTTTTCTTGCAAGATTTGCAACGTCTGCACGGTCTGTTTTTTCTAAATAAGCCGCCATTTTTTCATCGAACGCAAATAAGGATGTAGTCGCGCCGATTTCTGCGCCCATATTGCAAATTGTTGCTTTGCCGGTACAAGAAATTGAATTTGCCCCTTCACCAAAATATTCAACGATGGCTCCGGTTCCGCCTTTAACTGTTAAGATGCCAGCAACTTTCAAAATTACATCTTTAGGAGAAACCCATCCGGAAAGTTTACCGGTTAATTTTATACCTATAAGTTTCGGCCATTTCAATTCCCACGGCATACCTGCCATAACATCTACAACATCCGCTCCGCCGACTCCGATTGCTATCATACCAAGTCCGCCGGCATTGGGTGTATGAGAATCCGAACCGATCATCATCCCGCCGGGGAATGCGTAGTTTTCTAAAATCACTTGATGAATTATTCCGGCACCGGGCTTCCAGAATCCAACTCCATATTTTTGACAGATGCTTTCAAGAAAATCATAAACTTCACGGTTCTCATCAATTGCACGTGCAAGATCTTCCTCAGAACCGCTTTGAGCAACAATCAAGTGATCGGCATGAGCGGTTGCCGGAACAGCTGCAGATTTTCTACCTGCATGCATAAATTGAAGCAGCGCCATTTGGGCAGTTGCATCTTGCATCGCTACACGATCTGGTGCAAAATCCGCAAAATCTTTTCCGCGTTGTAGCGGTTCTGTTGCATTCTCCCAAAGGTGTGCATATAGAATTTTTTCTGCGTAAGTCATTGGTCTTCCAACAACTTTTCGCGCTTGTTTAATTTTATCATTAAATCCAGCATAAACTTTTTTGATCATATCAATATTTGCGGTCATTTTAAATCCTTTTGTTTTTAATAATCATTGCAAAGATAAAAAAAATTCAGATTGGATATAAAATATGAAGGCAGTTAATCAAAAAAACAGATATAATAAAGCAGAATTTTGATTACTGAATTGCAAAAATACAAAAGGTCGACGGGACATAGACCCTACATTTGAATTATATCTGTAAAAAAAATAAATTTAAAATAACATTATGACTTGCAATGTTAGCACGCAAAAGAACACGTCTCAGAGAATTCGATTACTCTTCGCCTAACTACTATTTTATTACAATCTGTACTAATGATAAAAAACCACTTTTTGGCTCTGTGAATAATGAAGCTGTTCATTTAAATGGAAATGGTAAAATTGTTGAGAAAAGTTGGACAGCTATTCCAGATCATTTTTTGAACGTTGAGATAGATAAATCTATAATTATGCCAAACCATTTTCATGGAATATTGATTATCAATGGTGTCGTAGGGTTGAGGTTTCCTCAACCCGATATTAAAACGAAGAAATTTTCGTTAAGCCAAATTGTTGCTTATTTCAAATATGAATCAACAAAAAGAATAAATGAAAATAATAAAACTGCTACCCGTAATATTTGGCAAAGATCGTTTTACGATAGAATAATTAGGAATGAAAAGGAGCTGTATAATATCCGTAATTATATTCAGTACAATGCACTTAAATGGAATTCCGACTTTGATGATGAGAATCTTGAATTATAAGATTATTTTTTTCGAAAGAATGAAGATCAGTACACCTAACATTAGGCATTCAAATCTAGGGTCGACGGGACGTCGACCCTACATGTTTGAAATCATACTAAGTGCAATTCTTTGCTTCGGAATATCAATAGAGAGTACCGTTACATCAATTATGTCTCCAACTTTTAACAACTCTAGCGGATTCTTGACATATTTATTCGCGATCTGAGAAATATGAAGAAGTCCATCTTGTTTAACACCGATATCTATAAATGCACCGAAATCAACCACGTTTCTAACTGTTCCTTTCAATTTCATTCCTTCCTCAAGATCTTCCATTTTCAAAACATCGCTTCTTAGAATTGGTTTTGGCATCTCCTCGCGCGGATCTCGTCCCGGTTTTTTTAGATTATCAAGTATGTCTATTAATGTAGGTTCTCCAATTCCGATTTGTTCAGCAATTTTTTGTGTTCCTTTATTTTTCACAAACAACTCCACAAGATTTCCTTTTTCGTTTATGTGAGTTGTCGAAAGTTCACACAGTTTTAAAAGTTTTGTTGTTGCATCATAAGATTCAGGATGAATGAATGTATTATCAAGCGGATTTTCTCCGTTTGGAATTTTTAAGAATCCGGCACATTGCTCAAACGCTTTTTCTCCCATGCCGGTTACTTTCATAAATTGATCGCGGTTTGTGAATCTCCCTATCTTATCACGGTGCTTAATTAAATTGGTTGCGATCCGTTTGTTCAGTCCGGAGACATGATTTAACAATGATACAGAAGCAGTATTGACATCAACACCAACATAATTAACGCAGCTAACCACTACATCATCCAATTTTTTTAAAAGTAATTTTTGATCGACATCGTGCTGATAAAGTCCTACGCCAATTGATTTAGGATCAATCTTCACAAGTTCGGCAAGAGGATCGAGCACACGCCGTGCGATTGAAATATTTCCTCTTTGACTTGCTTCCAATTCCGGAAACTCTTCTTTTGCTAGCGGACTTGCAGAATAAACAGAAGCACCGGCTTCGTTCACAATTAAATAATGACAATCAAGTTTGTTCTCTTTTATCAGATCGGCAATTAATAATTCTGTTTCTCTGCTTGCAGTTCCATTTCCAATTGCAATGAGATTAACCCCGTATCTTTCTATCAAATCAAGAAGAATTTTTTTTGCATCTGCAGATCTGTTTTGCGGAGGATGGGGATAAATAGTTGTCCCTTCAATATATTTTCCAGTTGTATCAATAACAGCAAGTTTTGAACCGGAATAAAATCCGGGATCAATTCCTAATATGTTCTTGCTGTTAATCGGCGGCTGAAGAAGCAATTGACGGAGATTCGCTGCAAAAATTTCAATTGCATGTAAATCTGCCTCTTCACTTAATTGATTTCGCACATCCCTTTCGATGGAAGGATAGATTAAACGTGAGAATGAATCTTCAACTACTTCGTTTAATATTTCATCGAATACGGATTTGTCATATGAAAAATACTTATCAAAAATCGTATTTAGAATTCCCGGCTTATCATAGCTCAAAGTCACCTTTAGAAAAAATTCCTTTTCGCCGCGGTTAATGGCAAGCAATTGATAAGGTTTGATTTTGTTTAACTGGCAAGCAAAATTATGGTAGACTTCATAAACATCTTTTTTGTTAGCGCGTAGTTCTTCTTTTTTAGGATCTGCTTTTGAAGAAACAATTGATGCATCATCGAACAAGAATTCGCGTGCGGATTGCCGGACCTCGGCAGTTTCGCTAATCATTTCGGCAATTATATCCTTTGCTCCCTGCAGAGCTTCTTCAATTGTATTAACGCCTAAATCCGGATTTATATATTGAGCGAGCACTTCATCAAAATCATTTTTGAAGTTTGGATTTTCGAGAATGAATAATGCGAGTGGTTCAAGACCTTTGGCTTTCGCAATTGTACCGCGAGTTTTCCGTTTCGGTTTGTAAGGAAGATAAAGATCCTCTACTTCCTGAAGTTTAACTGCCGCCAAAATTTTATCTCGCAATTCATCAGTCAGTTTTCCTTGCTCTTCAATGCTTTTAAGAACTACCAACTTTCGTTCTTCGAGTATTGTCAAATAACTAAGGCGGTCTTCAATTTGGCGCAAATAATCTTCATCTAAACCGCCGGTATGCTCTTTACGGTATCTGGCAATGAAAGGAACTGTCGCGCCTTCACCAAATAGATTTATTACAGAGGTTACTTGTTTTTCCTGTACGTTTAGTTCTTTAGCAATGAATAAAGGAATGTTCATTTATTATCCGATTTTTTTTGAAGTGCAAATCACTTGTAAAGAAAGGTAAAATTCTTTTAAAAAAGTGAAGTCGTGCTTAATGCAACCTAAGTTTTATTCAGTAAAATATTTTTATTTGTATAATTCTAATTCCACCAACTCACAAACTATATGCGCAACGGTAATATGCCCCTCCTGAATGCGTTGTGTATTTGATGACGGAATCACAACCGGAAGATCAACAATCTCTTTCATCTTTCCTCCTGTCCCTCCGAGGAATCCAATAACAAACATTTTTTTCTCGTGTGCTTTATTTACTGCTTTAATAATATTCTGTGAATTACCGCTTGTTGATATTGCAATCAAAACATCTCCTTCGTTACCAAGACCTTCAACATTACGGGCAAAAACATTTTCGAAACCGATATCATTTCCACCAGCGGTAAGGTTTGATGAATCGGTTGTTAATGCGATAGCCGGTAATGCCGGTCGTTGCACATTGTGGCTTAATCGTATCATAAATTCGGCAGCGATATGCTGGCTATCTGCTGCACTGCCGCCGTTACCGCATAACAATATTTTTTTTCCATTCCTAAAAGCATCAACTAAACTTTGAACCGCAACCAAAATTTCCGCTTTGCAAGCTGATTCCATTTTTAGTTTAACTTCGCTGCTTTCCTTAAGCGAATCGGCAATGAATTTTTCTTTATCCAAATTTTCCTCTTTCGAATTGCAAATCAAAAATAGCAAAGTTTAATATCATTCTCTCAAAATTTGCACCTACAAAATCAAATTTAACTTAGGACACTTAGCATTCACCACGAAAGTTGTTCTAGATCAATTACAATATTTATAAAATGTCGGCAAATTTAGATTGTTCCTAAAATCTACATTCACTAAGTTTGCCCTAAACTTTCCACAAAAACAAAAGAGCTGCGGATGAAAAGAACAACACTATTTTGGCTTATTGCAATTGTAGTAACATTAATTTCTGCATTTTATCAACGTGTAACTGGCCCTACATTTCCTCTGTCTGGCAAAGTAATTCTCGATAGAAAAGAAATTGCATGCACACTTGAAAGGAGTCACAGTTCAAGTTCCAATTATCTTATCGAGATTATTACAAACGACAGCTCAATTCATGGAAAATTATATTTTAGAAAGTTCAATACTCAAAATGAATTTTCGGAAGTTAACATGACCGGCGGGGAAATATTGAAAGCAGAGCTTCCGGCACAAAAAAGATTAGAAAAGCTTGAATATTACATAATGTTATTTAAGGATCAGTCCTCAGTCAAGATGCCTGCGGGTGAAAACATAATTATCCGTTTCAAAGATGATGTCCCTTTGGTGGTTTTAATTCCACATATTTTCGCGATGTTTTTTGCTATGATGTTATCCACTAGAACGGGTCTCGAATTATTCAATAAAGAACCGCGGTATGAAAAACTCGGACTTTGGACTGTAATTGTTTTATTCATCGGTGGATTTGCACTCGGGTTTGCAATGAATGGATTAGCGTTCGGAGATATATGGGGCGGCTGGCCGTTTGGTCATGATGTTACTGATAATAAAACTCAGATTGCATTTATAATATGGCTCTTTGCCTTTTACATGATAAAGAAGAATAAAAAACCTGGGTGGTGGGCAATGCTTGCTGCGTTAGTTATGATAGTTATTTATAGTATTCCGCATAGTTTGTAATGCAGAGTAAGAATAAGAAAAAGATCAAAAATGAGATCAAGAACATAATCAAGAGTAAGAATGACATCGAAACATTTTTTCAATCCTAAATTTTAGGAGATAATGAATGAGTTCAAACGAAAAACCAACCAATGGCGGATTACCGGTTAACGCCTACACAGAATTAAAACCCGGAGAAGAGTACGTTCCAATTATGTCGCCTCATATTGCTTTCCCCGAGGTAACACCTTATTCCGTAATCACCGGACTTGTAATGGCAGTAATTTTTTCAGCTGCCGCCGCATACTTAGGATTAAAAGTCGGTCAAGTTTTTGAAGCTGCAATTCCAATTGCGATTCTAGCAGTTGGATTAACTACTCTGCTTGGCAAGAAAGGCGGAATGGGTCAGAACGTAATTATTCAATCTATCGGCTCTTCATCCGGTGCAGTTGTAGCGGGTGCAATTTTTACTTTACCGGGAATTTATATTCTTGGTCTTCAGGCAACTTTCTTTCAGATGTTCTTTGCATCAATGCTCGGTGGATTTTTAGGAATACTCTTTCTTGTTCCATTTAGAAAATATTTTGTTTCTGAAATGCACGGCAAACTTCCATTTCCAGAAGGAACAGCAACAACAGAAATTTTAGTTGCCGGAGAAAAGGGTGGAAAGCAAGCTTTGATTCTTGTCGTAAGTGGACTTATCGGCGGTATCTACGATTTTTTAGTCGCAACATTTGGTACTTGGTCTGAAATATTTACTTCACGCGTAATAGGTGTAGGAGAAGTTCTCGCTGATAAATTCAAATTAGTATTCAGATTGAATACAAGTGCGGCTGTTGTTGGACTTGGTTATGTAATTGGTCTTAAGTATTCAACAATTATAGTCGCCGGATCATTTTTATCATATTTCGTGTTCGTTCCATTGATAGCTTACTTCGGTGCAGATCTAACAGTAACTGTTGGTTCCGGAGTAACAATGCTTATTAAAGATATGTCTGCCGAATTGATATTTAGAAATTATGTTCGGCACATTGGTATTGGTGCAATTGCTATGGCTGGATTTATTGGAATTGTGCGTTCCTCCGGTGTTATTCGGTCTGCATTCTCACTTGCCATTAAAGAAATATTTGGCGGAAAGAATTTAGAATCTGCAAATTTACGCACTCAACGTGATCTCTCGATGAAAATTATTGTTGTGGGTATCATTCTTACAGCAGTTGTGATCTTTCTATTTTTCATGTTTGGCGTAGTATTCAACTTAGTCCATGCTTTAGTTGGATTAGCAATTGTAATGATAATGTCTTTTCTATTCACTACTGTTGCTGCGAATGCTATTGCTATTACGGGTAACAATCCGGTTTCAGGTATGACTTTGATGACGTTAGTATTATCGTCAATCATCCTTGTTTCTGTTGGTCTTTCCGGACCAGCCGGAATGGTTTCCGCATTAATTATCGGCGGAGTAGTTTGTACCGCTTTATCTGTTGCGGGCTCATTTGTAACAGATTTGAAAATTGGTTACTGGTTAGGTTCGTCCCCATATAAACAGGAAAAATGGAAATTTGTCGGTGCTATTATTTCGGCTGCGACAGTTGTTTGGATTATTGCTCTCTTAGATAAAATTTATGGATTTGCTGGCGGCGGACTTGCGGCTCCCCAAGCAAATGCAATGGCTGCAATCATTCAACCTCTTCTGTCAAATCAACCGGCACCCTGGATGCTATATATTGCCGGTGCAGTTATTGCACTGCTTTTAGTGATGGTCAAAGTGCCGGTTCTAGCATTTGCATTAGGAATGTACTTACCTCAAGAAATAAATACTCCACTCATGGTCGGTGGATTAATTGCTCATTATGTATCAACTAGAAGTAAGGATGAAGGATTGAATAATGCTCGCCGTGAAAGGGGAACATTGATTGCATCCGGATTTATTGCCGGCGGTGCTTTGATGGGTGTTGTTAGTGTAATTATAAGGTCCACAGGCGCAAATTGGATTATGACCGAATGGTTTGAATCTAATTCTGCCGAAGTACTTTCGATTGTAATGTTTGCTCTTCTTTGTCTTTATACAATTTGGGATTCATTGCGCGCAAAGAAAGAAGACTAATTCTAATTTTAAAATGAACTTAGACGCCCCCGGTCCACCGGGGGTTTTTGTTTCTATTAAATATTTTAGGTGAAAAATTTTTGAAT
Source organism: Ignavibacteriales bacterium (assembly GCA_026390795.1). NCBI lineage: Bacteria > Pseudomonadati > Ignavibacteriota > Ignavibacteria > Ignavibacteriales > Ignavibacteriales bacterium. The sequence continues at coordinate 716,311 of JAPLFG010000003.1, read as the reverse complement.
TACCGGAGATACTAAAATTACAAAGTTATTCCATAATTTTTATGCGGCTGATTTACTAATTTTAAGGAGAAATAATGAGACACATTTTCATTTTTTTAACAATCATTCTGGCGGTTATAATGGTATCAGAATCAACTTTTGCTCAGAATCTAGAACGTAAAGATGTTCCGGATAAATTTAAGTGGGATAATTCCATTCTCTATAAAAGTATTGATGAATGGCAGAAAGACCGCGAATCAATTGATAAACAAATTGATAGATTAAAAAATTATCAAGGGAAATTGGGTGAAAGTGCAGATACATTTTATTCTGCTCTTCGTTTATTTTTTGATATTTATAAAAGCTACTATAAACTTTCCGATTACTCCGCACGCGTTGCAGATGAAGATTTACGTATCAGTTCAAACCAATCTTTGAATCAGCAGGCAACAATACTCGGCACTAAACTCGGTGAAGTTTCCGCTTTTATGAATCCGGAGATTCTAAAAATCGAAGATGAAAAGATCAAAAAGTTTTTTGGCGAGAAAAAAGAATTAAATGAATTCAAATTTTTTGTTGATGATATTCTAAGGCTGAGAGAACATACATTAAACACGCGCGAAGAAGAAATTCTTGCAAGTGCAGGACTAATTACTTCAACTCCGGATGAAGTTTACGGAATCTTTGACAATGCGGAAAAACCTAATGCCAAAGTTAAACTATCGACTGGCGAAGAAGTTGAACTCAGTTCTTCTGCATACACCAAATATAGAACGGTTGAAAACCGGGCTGACCGTGAATTAGTAATGAAATCAACATTCGAGAATTATAAAAAATTTCAAAATACAATTGGGGCGAACCTAGCCGGTAAAATCCGGGCTGATTATTTCTACGCAAAAAATAGAAATTATAAAACGGTTCTTGAGAGTTCTCTTAACGGAAATAAAATCCCAGTTTCTGTCTACGAAAATCTTATCGATCAAATTCATAAAAATCTACCAACGTTGCACCGCTTTCTAAAATTGAAAACTAAAATGCTCGGTGTTGATAAACTTCATTATTACGACCTTTATACGCCGCTTGTAAAATCTGTTGATTTTAAATACACAATTGAAGAAGGACAAAAACTTTTGCTGGATGTTTTCAAACCAATGGGAAGTAAATATGTTGCGACTGTTAAGAAAGCATTTAACGAACGATGGATTGACTACATGCCAACAACCGGTAAAAGGAGCGGGGCATATTCTTCAGGTGCTCAGTACGATACTCATCCATATATATTAACCAACTGGACGGATGATTACGGCTCTGTTTCGACTCTTACTCATGAGCTGGGACATACAATGCATAGTTACTTCTCTAATAAACATCAGTCTTTTGTTGATGCTCAGTACGCCACATTCGTTGCGGAGATCGCTTCTACAATCAACGAGACTCTTCTTAACGATTATATGGTCAATAAAGTAAAGAACGATCAAGAAAAACTTTTCTTGCTCGGTTCATATCTCGATCTCCTACGTACGACAATATTCCGACAAACCTCTTTTGCAGAGTTCGAATTGGAAATGCATAAACGGATTGAAAATGGAAGTCCTCTTACCGGCGAGGAAATGAGTAAGATCTATTATGACATCGTTAAGAAATATTATGGCAATGATGAAGGCGCATGTGTGGTTGATGATTATGTGGCTTACGAATGGGCATATATTCCTCACTTTGTAAATTACACTTATTACGTTTATCAGTATTCAACTTCACTGATCTACGCTACGGCATTTGCTGAAAAAATATTAAATGAAGGACAGCCGGCAGTTGATAAGTTCTACAATATCTTAAATGGCGGTTCTTCAGATTATCCTATTGAGTTAATTAAGAAAGCAGGAATTGATCCTTTATCATCCGAAGCATTTGATTTAACAATGGCAAAGATGAATAAAGTTATGGATCAAATGGAAGAAATTTTGAAGAAGAAATAATTTCTTTATAAGATCTTGAAACGCCCCCGCATTTGGGGGCTTTTTATTTTCTATCTATTCAAGTTCAATTTTCTAAGTGCTAATCCGACTGCAGTTTCTACTGAATATCGCTCATCCAAATATTTTTCCGCAAAAAGCAAAAAATTCTTCTGGGATTTTCTTGGAACTAATACTCCGTAAAACGCACGGGCAATTTCTAATAGTTTGTACATATCAATTTCCTTTATTTCTAATCTTATTATCGGAAAGTTTCTATAATTTTAGAGGGATTAAAATCAAATTCATTGGGAAAATATGGACATTAATGAAGTCAGAAATTTGTTTCCGCACTTACAGACCGATCAGATCTATTTCAATCATGCGGCGATAGGGCCGTGGTCATCTCTTGTCTTGAATCGCATAAATGAATATGCTCAGCAGCGGAGCGGTTCTAAGATTGAGAATTATCCATTCTTATTGAAATGGAACAGCGGTGCGAAAGAAAAACTTGGAAAGATTCTTGGAACAACGACGGACCGTCTTGCCTGGGTGGATAATGTTTCAAACGGATTGAATATTCTGGCTCAAGGATTGGATTTGAAAGAAGGCGATAGAATAATTTTGAACGACATTGAATTTCCTTCAAACATCTATCCCTTTTTAAATCTACAAAAACGAGGAATTGAAATTGATCTGATAAAATCGCGCAATGGAATTGTTGATATTGAAGATATTGAGAAGGTGATAACACCAAGGACAAAATTAGTTTCGATAAGCCTAGTTCAATTTCTTTCCGGTTACCGTGCGGATATCGATGCTATTGGTGAATTGTGTAGGCAGCGTGGAATTATATTTTGTGTTGATGCCATTCAAGGTGCCGGTGTGGTTCAAATAGATGTTAACAAATCTAAAATTGATTTTCTCTCCGGCGGAACGCAAAAATGGTTTATGAGCAGTCAAGGGTTGTCATATATCTTTCTAACTGAAGAATTACAAAACCGGATTGATCAAAAAAATGTCGGTTGGACTTCAGTTGATAATGCGTGGAATCTACTTGATTACGATCTCGCACTAAAATCAAGCGCGGACCGCTTTCAGAATGGAACTGTGAATGCCCTCGGTGTTGCAATATTTGATGCAATGCTGAATCTATTTCTAGATTTTGGAATGCAGAATGTCGAAAATAAAATATTAGTTAACACAAATTTCTTTATCGAAAAATTATCACAGATAGGAATAAAAACTATTCTAGAAAATGTAACTGAAAATAATAGAGCGGGAATTGTAACCTTCCGCCATGAAGATTCAAAAAGAATCTATGATGAATTAGAAAAGAGAAAAATATATTCGGCAGTCCGTGAAGGAATGATACGGTTTTCGCCGCATTTCTATAACACAAAAGATGAAATAGAAAATGTTGTTAATGAGTTAGGAAAAATTACTGGGGGTAGATAAAAAACTAGGGAGAAGAGCCAGACCCAGGTTGGGGGGAGACCTAAGCCCAGCCGCAACTCCCTAAACTTTATTGCTCTGGATTATAACTTAATTCAATTTTAATGTGAAAATCCGCACCGCTGAACATTGTATACTTAACTTCTCCGATGGTGCATTTGTAATCTTCACCAACCATATCACTTACAACTTTCGAAATAGAATTTTCTAAAGAACCAATACTCACTGCTTTTAATTTATTCTTCAAAAGCTTATCAACATCGATTGCTTTTTCTTGTTCCTTCGGCATTTGTATTTACCTTTTTGGTCTTTAGACGTCAACACTAATCAATTGTTCTATGCAAATATAACTATCCTCGTATAAATTTCAAGAGTTCATCGGTTTTTTTTTGCATTAATTTTTCATCTTTTTTTGATTCAACATTTAAACGAAGAAGCGGCTCAGTATTACTCATTCTGACGTTAAAACGCCAATTTGGAAATTCGATACTAACTCCATCTAATTCATCCAATATCCCATCCGAATATTTTTCTTTCAATTTCTGGATCATTAATGCCGGTTCCGGGATAGTTGAATTAATTTCCCCCGAACATGGGTAAGAACTAATCATTTCACCGACAAGATCGGAAAGCTTTGATTTCTCATTAGACATTAATTGAAGAATTAGTACAAATGGAATAAGTCCGCTGTCTGAATAAAAATTATCACGGAAATAATGATGTGCCGACATTTCTCCGCCATAGACTGAATTAACTTCTCTCATTTTTTGTTTTATGAATGCGTGTCCGCTCTTGGAGACTATCGCTTCGCCACCGGCTTTATTTACAACGTCAATCGTATTCCAAATGAGTCTTGGATCATGAACAATCTTGCCACCCGGGTTTAATTTTAAAATTGATTTGGCGAGCAAACCAACAATATAATATCCCTCAATAAAATTTCCACGTTCATCAAAAAAGAAGCAGCGGTCGTAATCGCCGTCCCATGCAACTCCAAGATCAGCGCCATATTTTTTAATTGCGTCAATAGTTGGCTGACGGTTTTCGGGGAGAAGGGGATTGGGTACACCGTTCGGGAAATTTGAATCCGGTTCATGAAAAACTTTTATCATTTCAATAGGTAAATATTTTTCCAGAGCATCTAGTGCCGGGCCCGCACAACCGTTACCCGCATTCACAACTACTTTATACGGTAGAATTTTCTTGGCGTCAAAAAATTGTGTTACTTTAGAAATAAATTCATTCATAATATTTTTTTGAATTACTTTCCCTTTTACAGCAGCCATCTCAACGAGTTCATTTTTAAGAACCATTTGTTCAATTACGTCCAAGCCGGATTCGTAGCCCATTGGCACCGAACCTTTTTTCACAAATTTCAACCCATTGTATTCAGGTGGATTATGGCTTGCAGTTATCATTACTCCGCCGTCAGCATTAAGGAATGGTGTACCGAAGTATATCATCTCTGTTCCGCACAAGCCAAGGTCCAGAACATCGCATCCTACATCATTTATTCCTTTAGATAAAGCGTCGGAAAGCTCCGGCGATGATTTTCTTACATCTCTGCCGATCACAATCGATTTAGCATTCAAATATTTTACAATTGTACGACCAATTTTATAGGCGAGGTCAATGTTCAAATCACCCGGCACTTTACCTCTTATATCATATGCTTTGAAAGATTGAATTTTTTCCATCGGATTCTCCAAAATTTCTTAAAATTTTTTATTGAACAAATTTAATCAAATCAAAAGGATTTACTAACCTTATAGGATTAATTTTTGCATCGAAATGAATCTATAGCTGGTTTATATTTGCAACGTTTTCTATGAGGAGGCTGTTATCGAAGCTATTTCTACGAGTCTGCACAAATTTACTTGTTGCAGCAATTCAAATTGTAATACGATTTTCCCAATCGAACTAAAGGATAAATACACAGATACTGATTTCCTTTGCAATGATTGCGTGAAGCGTTTATTTACAAATCATATAGTGCAATGCAGAAACTGCCATTCGATTGTAAATTTCTTTTCTCTTGAAGGATCTGAAGAACCGGTCGTTTTTTATACCCGCAAGTGCCATCTTTGTAATGGTACTTCTGAAGATGAAAGAAAAATACAACCATTTATGTATCCGGAGATTTTTATGTAATTAAGCTGACTGTATAATATCCACCCCAGAAAACCTTGCCGCAATTTCATGTTGGGAACTAATAAACCAGCATATACGTTACAACATTAAACGTCGCAACATTTATTCTAACTCGTACTAAATATAAACTAATATATAGGAGTTCCAAATGGCAAAACTTCGTTTTGCAGCAATTCTGTTGTTAATCAGTCTCATGACTATTAATGCACAAACAAAATGGACTGTAGATAAAGCTCATTCCAAAGTTCAGTTTACAGTTACTCATCTTGTAATATCGGAAGTTAGCGGTGAATTCAAATCATTTGATGCAAATATTGAATCATCCAAAGATGATTTTACAGATGCCAAGATTGATTTCTCGGCAGATGTTAACAGCATTAGTACCGATAATGATTCCCGCGATAAACATCTTAAATCGGATGATTTTTTTAATGCCGAAAAATTTCCGAAACTGACGTTCAAAGGAAAATCTTTTAAGAAAGTAAGTGGCAAGAATTACAAACTTGTTGGCGATCTTACAATCCGAGATGTAACTAAAGAAGTAACTCTTGATGTTGTTTATAACGGTTCGGTAAAAGATCCATATGGAAATATTAAAGCCGGATTTAAAATTAAAGGTGAAATTAACCGTTTCGATTATAATTTGAAATGGAATGCGCTCATCGAAGCCGGCGGTGCAGTTGTGGGTAAAACAGTTGAAATGACTGTTAATCTTGAGTTACAAAAATCGAAATGAAGCTCGAAAAAGAAATAAAACAGTCTAAGTTTCGGAATGAGTATCACAAACTTGCCGTAAATGTTATTTACACTTACGGCTGGTTAATGAATTCGCAATCCAAACTTTTTACTAAGTATAAAATAACAAGTAATCAATTCAATATTCTGCGTATACTTAGAGGGCAGTATCCAAATCCCGCAACAATTAATTTGCTGAAGGAAAGGATGCTCGATAAAATGTCAGACGCATCAAGACTTGTGGAACGTTTACGCATCAAAGGTTTCGTAAAGAGAAATCTTTCATTAGATGACCGGAGATGTGTAGATGTAATCATAACGGAAGATGGTTTAAAATTACTATTGGAGATGGATAAGTTAAATGAAAAATATGATTCACTTTTCAAAAACCTTTCTGTTTCGGAATCCAAAAAGCTGAACGAGCTATTAGATAAACTAAGAGGGTGAATTACACTAGAATTTGCTCTTTTTTATAAGGACGACTCAGGTCGTCCTTCCTTTTTTAAATCTTTTCTCACAAATCTTAATTTTAAAATGATTTTATGAGGAATATCTTCCTCTGTTTCGTCTAATCTCGGTCTCGGATGTCTTGGTTATCATTCCGAAGTGTTTTATTTTTGACGCAATTCAATATCACAATCAATAACAAAAGGTGTTGTATGAAAAGAGCATTATTCAAATCAATAATTTTTTCATTTTTATTTGTTTTCATCCTTCCGTTAAGTGCCCAATCTAACTTAGATACAGTCAAAGCACAAAAGTTTGATACGGGAAAAATGTGGACGTTTGAAGATTACCCTAACGCTTATATTAAATCAACGTACGGTTTTGATGCATCCGATGAATGGTTAAAAAAAGTAAGACTAGCCGCGCTAAGATTTGGTGGAGGATGTTCGGCTTCATTTGTATCCGAAGATGGATTGATTATGACAAACCATCATTGTGTTGATGGATTTCTTGAAAAATTGAGCAAAGATGGTGAAAACATACCGAAGAATGGTTTTTTCGCACCAACTTTAGCTGATGAAAGAAAAGCTCCGACTTATGTAGAACAACTTGTTCTTATTGAAGATGTAACTGCTCCAGTTATGGAAGCTTTTAATTCAGGTAAAACTGATGCGGAAAAAATTGAAAAAAGAAACAGCGCAATTAAAGAATTGGAAGCCAAATACAATAAAGACACAGGATTAAATTGTAAGGTTACTTCTCTTTATAACGGAAGTAAATTTTCCTTATATGGATATAAAACGTACAATGATATTCGTTTAGTTTACTCGAATGAAAGAGTAGTAGGTTTATATGGCGGCGATCCGGATAACTTTACTTATCCGCGATATGATGCAGATTTTGCTTTTCTCCGCGCTTATGATGAAAACGGCAAACCAATGAAGACAGAAAATTTTTACAAGTTCAGTCAAAACGGTGCACAAGAAAATGAACTTCTGTTTGTTGTCGGAAATCCTGGTTCAACACAGAGATTAAAAACAGTTGCACAGCTTGAATATTACAGAGATGTTACTTATAAAAACGGCACATTTCTTTTGAATCGTCTTTTTTCAATTTATGATGAAATGATTGCGGAAGAACCTGCTAAAGCAGATGAATACAGAGGACAGCAATTTTTCATTGGTAACAGTGCAAAAGTTTTCACCGGTGTTCTTGCCGGTTTAGAAGATCCACAATTTATGGCTCGTAAGAAAGATTTTGAGAAAAAGCTTAAAGATGCAGTTGCGGCTAGTCCGGAACTCACTAACAAATACGGTCATCTATGGGAAGGAATAGAACAAACGAGAAATGAAGCAAGAAAATTTGCGTTTGAAGCTGCCGCTTATAGTATCTCTCCTCGTACGGCTCCAGTTTATTTCTCTATTGCAAGAAAAGTAGTTGAACTGGCAAACAATCTTAAAAAACCGGAAGCTGAAAGAGCTCCCGATTACAAAGCCGATAAGTTAGACGCTACAATAAACGGTTTATTCCCGGAAAAAGTAAATGAAAGCATGAATAGCAAACTAACTGCTATGATGGCAGATTATTTTATTATGAATCTTGGCAACAATAACACATTAGTTAAAAAAATGTTCAATGGTTTGAGCGGAAAAGCAGCTGCCGATTATGCATTAAAGAACTCATCTCTCACATCAAAAGAAAATGTAATTGAACTGGCAAAAAAAGATGCAGACGCAATATTAAATTCTAACGATCCGTTCATTTATTATATACTTAATACACAAGACAAGGCAAAAGAATTTGCTGCTAAGTCAAAAGAAATTAGTGAAACAGAACAAGCGTTGGAAAGTCAATTGGGACAAGTATTATATGCTGTGTATGGAACATCAATTCCACCCGATGCAACATTTACACTACGTATAAGCGATGGTGTTATGAAAAGCTACAAATACAACGGAACAATCGCACCAACAATTACGACTTTCTACGGATTATATGACAGATATTATTCTCACAAGAAACAGTATCCTTGGGATCTACCTGCACGATGGACAAAACTGAATCCCGATTTCGATCTTAGTACTCCATATAATTTCATCAGTACAAATGATATCATTGGCGGAAATTCAGGCAGTGCTATTATCAACACGAAAGCAGAAGTAGTCGGTGCCGTATTTGATGGCAACATGGAAAGTTTGGCAGGCAATTTTATCTTTACAACTGAAGCAAACAGAAGTGTCTCAGTTGCATCACAGGGAATTCTTGAGATTCTTCAAGATTTACTTGGCGCACAAAGAGTTGCAGAAGAATTAAAAACGGGAAAAATACCCGATGAATTAAGAAAATAATTTTTATTGAAGCCCTCGAATTAGAGGGCTTTTTTTTAACAAAATTTAACAATTCACTCCGGCAACTTTATTGGTTGGCAGCGACAGCTATCTTATTTTTTGGATAGCATTCTAGCTATTCTACAATTAACGCACAGGTGGTTTATGAAAAATTTTTCAAATGTTAAGAGATATTTAACAATTTCTCTTTTACTGATAGTTGTTTTCTCATTTCAGTTCAATGCTCAGACAATCAATCAGGATACTGTAAAATCACAAAAACTTGATACCGGAAAGATGTGGACTTTTGAATTTCCTCCATTCGATTATTTAGAAAAAACATACGGATTCAAAGCAACACAGGAATGGTTTGATGATGTTCGTTTATCGGCATTGCGTATTCCCGGATGTACAGCTTCATTTGTTTCTGAAGACGGTTTGATAATGACGAATAATCATTGTTCACGCGGAACCAGAAGACAAGTCCAAAAAGATGGAGAAGATCTGGCAAGTACAGCCTTCTTTGCGCCGACTCTAGCAGATGAGAGAAAAGTTCCAAACTATACGGCCGAACAATTAGTTATGCTGAAAGATGTTACAAAAGAAGTATTGACTGCTTTAGAAAAAGGAAAAGATGAAAAAGAAAAGATCGATTTACGTAATACCAAAATGGAAGAATTGAAAAAACAATATGAAGCAGAAACAAAATTAAAATGTGACGTCGTTTCATATTACAATGGAAGTTTATTCTTTGTTCAAGGATTCAAAACTTATACCGATGTTCGTTTAGTATTTCAACCGGAAGAACAAATTGCTTCTTACGGCGGAGATCCTGATAATTTCACATATCCGCGTTACGATCTCGACTGTACATTCTTAAGAATTTATAGTGATGATGGCAAGCCGATTAAATCCGATCATTATTTCAAATGGAGTGCAAACGGTGCATCTGACGGTGAACTTGTTTTTACCGTTGGTAATCCCGGATCTACAAATAGATTAAGAACTGTGGCTCAGCTAGAATATTTAAGAGATATTACATACCGTAACAGCGCGTTTCTCTCTGATAATGTTTACAATCGTCTTGATCAATTAAAATCAGTTAATCCCAAAAATGCAGCCGCCTATGAAGCAATGCGCCTTGTATTTAGTAACGGTTGGAAAAATACTGTTAATACATACAAAGCTTTAAATGATCCATACTTGATAGCACGTAAAAAAGATTTCGAGAAGAAACTTCAAAAAGTAGTTTTTAGCAATCCGGAATTAACCAAACAATACGGACATGTTTGGAAGACAATCGAAACTACACGTGAAGAACTTAGAAAAGTTGAGCCAAAGTTAGCTGCCTTTGCACCAAACAGACAATATTCCTCCCGCTATATGATGATTGCAAATGAATTAGTTGCTTATGCAAAGTATCAAATGCTGCCGGAAGAAAAAAAGAAAGAATTAGCTGAAGAAGCTAATCAGCGAGCTGCGCGTTTTGGAGGTGCAAGAAGAGGCGGCAGTCTAACACCTGGATTTACTGATAATTTGTATCCTGATAATTTTGATAATCTGCTTGAAGAAGCAAAATTAGAGATTGACCTTGATTTTATTACAATGAATCTTGGCAAGAACGACGCAAATGTTACAAGATTTTATCAGGCAAAAGAAGGTAAAGATGCGGCTAAAGAATTGGTTGCTAAATCGCTCTTCACAAATAAAGCCGCTGTTCAAGAACTCTTCAAAAAAACTCCGGAAGAAATCTTAGCCTTAAATGATCCGTTTGTTCAGTACTACGCAAAAGTTTACGATAAGATTGAACCGTTGAGAATTGAGCAAAGAGAAATTATGGACACAGAAAACATCGCATTTGGATTGTTGGGACAAATTCTCTATAAAACTTACGGAACATCGGTTACACCTGATGCAAACAGAACTTTAAGATTGAGCGATGGTGTTTTGAAAGGGAATGAATACAACGGAACAATCGCCCCAATCAAAACAACATTTTTCGGAATGTACGATCGATTTTACGGATTCGAAGGAAAATATCCTTTCAATCTTCCTGAAAGATGGAAGAATATTCCAAAGGATTTGGATTTGAAGACTCCCGTTAATTTCATTGCAACAAATGATATAGTTGGTGGAAACTCGGGAAGCGCCGTTATTAATAAGAACGCAGAAGTAATCGGTCTTGCCTTTGACGGTAATATCGAAAGTCTTCAAGGTAATTTCATCTATTTACCTTCATATAACAGAACAGTAGGCGTTGATTCGAAAGGTATGTATGAAGCAATTAAAAACGTTTACAAGTTTGATCGTCTTGCAGATGAATTAAAAGATGGTAAGATGAAATAAAGGTAAAGAATGAAAATCTAAAGTTATAACATAAAAGGGTCGAATTTTATTCGGCCCTTTTTTATCTTCATTTGAAACTTTTATTCCCTAATTTATGGTTAATGAAGAATGGGGAAAACAAAAAACGAAAGGGAATGCATGCATTCCAGTCAAAATCAATTTTCGCCATGTAACAAGAAATGTATTATGGATCCGGTAACGCATTATTGTAGAGGATGCCTACGCACCATAGATGAGATAATCCAATGGACTCAATACTCACAGCAGGAACGAGATCAAATTATACAGCAAGCTGAGATCAGAAAATTATCCTTTAGGAAAAATAGACTACATTCTTGATGAATTATTTTGCGCACGGATATATTCAAATCTATACAGGAAACGGAAAAGGCAAAACAACCGCCGCAATCGGTTTAGCGGTGCGGGCTGCCGGTGCCGGTCTTAAATCTTACATCATCCAATTCATGAAAGATTTTCCTTACAACGAATCGATTAGTCTGAAAAAATTAAGCGAATGGATAACAATTGAAAAAGTTGGAAAGGATGATTATGTATTTAGAAAAGAACTGCCGCCGCAAGAAGAAATAGACAAAGCCAAGCTTGCCCTCCAAACTGCAAAAGAAAAAATGCTTAGCAACAATTATAACTTGATCATACTTGATGAAATTTGTGTTGCAATTTATTTCGGGCTATTTACTGCGGATAATGTTTTGGCATTTTTAGATTCAAAACCGGAAAATGTTGAATTGATTCTGACCGGGAGATATTGTCCGCAAGTTCTTATTGACCGTGCAGATCTTGTAACAGAAATGAATGAGGTAAAACATTACTATCAAAAGGGAATTTTATCACGTAAAGGAATTGATTCTTAAAACATGTGACAAAAGCTAACGGCTAATTGCTATCTTCTTTCTTTCATACGCAAAATCTACAATCATCTTTAAAGTTTTTTTGTAAGAATATCCCGCATTTTTGGCAGACCGCATAAATCCCGCTCCTTCGGTTAAATCCGGATTCGGATTAACCTCGAGCACATAAAGTTTATTATCATCTTTCGAAAGACGCATATCAACTCGTGAGTAATCGCGGGTTCCAACGGCGCGGACGCATTGCAGAGCCATCCTTTCAGCTTCTTCCCGTATTTCATCTGGTAAAATAGCCGGGCAAATTGGAATTGTTTTATGATATGCTTCATGCATTGGGTCCCACTTTGCCTGAAAACTTACTATGGGATGCAAATTTTCCGGCATTCGTGAAAAATCAATCTCACTGATTGGTAATACAGATGGATTTTTATCACCGAAGACTGAAACATTTAATTCTCTGCCAACAATAAACTCTTCAACAAGAGCGGGCTGTTTGAAAGAATTAAAAACATATTCAATTCGTTTCTTCAATTCATCAACGTTATTTACAATTGAATCATTCTCAATGCCGACACTTGCGTCTTCCCACGCAGGCTTTACAATTAGAGGATAACGCAGTCCAAGCCGGAATGACCGGTCCATGTTTTTAATTATTTTATATCGCGGAGTACGGATTCCCAGAGTGCCAAGAATTCTTTTTGTTAAAGTTTTATTTTGACATGTGCCCAGAGCCATTGGCGGAGCCCCGGTGTATGTTACATTTAGCAATTCTAAGATTCCGGTAAAACTCATCTCAAGACGCGGTTGGTCCTTAAATATTTCTACCAAATTGAAAACAACATCCGGTTTATTTTTTTCTAAATCTTTTATAAGAAGTTGCAGGCTATCCATTATATTTAATGTATATGCATCATAACCGACTTTTTGCAAGGATTTAGCCATATCTTCATATTCGGAGATGGGATTCAAACTTTCCAACCCAAAAACGGGCTTAAAGTCAAGGTCCTTGGCTCTTCCTTTCGTCTTCTGGTACAAGTCCGGGTTTACTTCGTTGTATACTATAGCTACTTTCATTATAAGGATATTTTTTTTTAGAAAGTTAGACAATTTTGTTTTGCATATCAAAAGTTTTGTTATTTTTGTCTCTGAACATGAAGGATAAATATTTCAGAAAATGAGTTTCTACCCACAACCTAACAAATACCAATGCGGTCCATTCGCTTTAAAATATGCTCTGGTAATGCTTGGTATTTTTAAAGATGAAGATCAAATTGGAACAATTGCCGGCAGCACCTGGTGGTCCGGCACCGATGAGATTGGACTTTCAAGAGCAGCACGAAGATTCAGCTGCAAACTAAAACATTTTCAATCAAGTAATCCCGACGATGCTCGCAGAATGCTGATTGGTGAACTTAAGAAAGGACACCCTTGCATTTTAAGTGTAAAAAATTGGGAACATTGGTGCACGGTTGTAACTTACCAGCAGGGAAAATTTGTTGTTATCGACAGCGAACTTGATAAAGTTGTTTCTATTCAAACTGCCGGGCAGCTTGCAAGAAGGTGGAAATATGTTGAGAAGGGAACCGGTATAAAAAGTTTCGACGGATATGCACTTCTTCCAAAATCTAAAGTTCAAACCCGCGCAAAATTTACTTTAGATAATGCGAAAGAAGTGATGTATGATAAAAATGAAGACATAGCTAAAAAGTGGGATCAATACACAAACGATTTAATAAACATTTGTAAACCGCGTACAAAGTTGAGTTATAATATCATTACATTTTCAGAATTCCTCCGGCGTAATGAAGAAAATCTAGTTAAACGCGTTGCCAATTGGCATGGTGAACCAACCTATTCCGAATTAAAAAAAATATTGGCCAATATGAAATTTATTGCCGAAGTGTATGATCTGGTTGTTCACGAAGATGATGAAAAGCGCGCCGCAATAGATCTTGCTTCTATTCTAATGATGTATTCATGCGGAAAATATGGAATGAACCCGATTTACTAATTGATAATTTAGAATTGCAGATTGAATGTCATGATGGGAAGAAGTCAATATATTTTGCATAGAGAAAGCTCGGCATTACTTGTAATTGATATGCAGGAAAAAATTCTTCCTGTTATTTTAGAGTCTGAACGAGTTGTGGAAAATACTTTGAAACTTATTAACGGTTTTAAAATTTTATCTGTACCAATCTACTTCACGGAACAATATCCAAAAGGACTTGGACCGACCGAATCGAAGATCAAAACCGCACTTGATAATACAGAAGCAATTCATAAAATGACATTTAGCTGCAGCGGTGCCGGCGATTTGTTCGAAGAGTTAAAAGGAAAAAGAATTAAACAAATTGTTGTATGCGGAATTGAATCGCATGTTTGCGTTATACAAACAGTATTGGACTTACTTTCGGAAGGATTTCAAGTTCACGTTGCCGCAGATGCAGTTTCTTCCCGTAGAAAATTTGATTACGAGATTGCGATTCGACGCATGGAAAGTAACGGTGCAGAAATTACTTTGACCGAATCTGTGTTGTTTGAATTACTTAATATTTGCGGTACTGATGAGTTTAAGGCAATATCAAAGCTGGTTAAGTAGTCCCTCAATCACTTCAATTGATTATTTGTTTTTTAGGATATTCAAATAAAAAGATTTTTCCGCAATGTCTTTCGGCTTGATCCCACTGCGCAACTCCAAGTTCCAATCCAACAATCGAACATGTCGGCATATCGGGAATATATTTATCGCCTAATAAATTTGTGAAAGAAGTAAAACCCGGATTGTGACCGAAGATGATTACTGTATTATTCATGTCGTCAATTTCACGAACTAGAGTTATTAATTCTTTTATTCCGGCTTCGTAAATCCTTTCATCAGTTGTTATCGTATTAAGATCATACTCTAGTATTTCTGCAAATATTATTGCGGTTGAGAGTGCGCGGTTAGCCGGACTGCTTATTATTAAATCGGGTTCGACACTTTTCATTTTTAGTATGTCCGCCATCAAAGGTGCATCGTGTTTGCCTCGCTTATTTAGCGGGCGGTCAAAATCGGTTTGGTCTTGGTCATCCCAGCTTGATTTAGCATGACGAATTAGATAAAGTGTTTTCATAAAGTAAGCAGTTTTCAGACGGCGGTTTGAAAAAAATTATCTGGATTGATTAATTATTTGATCAAGTTGCTCTTGAAGAATTTTTAAATTTATTTCTTTCTGTGCGGAAAAATTCTTGAGAGCATATTCGGTGAAAAAATGATGTCGCGTTATAAAATCAATTGTCTTTGTTATCCATTCATACTCTGATAGTTTACGGTTTATCTGATTTTCATACTCTATTCTGAATAAATCATTCCGCTCGAAAAATACTTTTCTGCCTATGTGATTAAGATCCGAGTCGCAAATTATTTTTTCCAATTTATTCTTAGGTTTTTGAGGAACCTTAGTCGCAATAATAGAGCCAATGACTGCTTCAATCCGGTCAGCGGGATAATTTTCTTCGGATAAAAAATTACTGGCATACATGGCGCTAATCTCTTCATGACCTTCCGATTTATCTATGTACCCAATATCATGAAACCATGCAGAGATTTGAACGATTTCCATTTCGTCCGGAGTTAGGTTTTCGCCTATACCGATCTCGATACTTGAATTAACTACATCTTGAGTATGAGCAACACTGTGATATCTATTTTGAATTGGAGTTCTCTCGGTAAGAATGAAAAGAACATAGTCTTCGACTTTTTGAAGGTGTGATTTGTGCATCAAATATATCATTATCTAAAATTTCAAAAGGAATTTAAGAAAATAAAATAAAGAGACGAACGAAATTATAATTTTATCATAAGTATGTGATCTGGGATAAATATCAAAAATTGAAAAAATCTATTATTGTGTGTAAATAGGGCTCCGTATTTTTAGTTCTGAAATTAATATAGGTGGTGTTTGAATAAAATAAAAAAAGACGAGCAAATAGGGAGTGAGAATCAACCCTATTTTAAATTATTCCGTCCGGAAATATTCGATCTGATCCCGAAAACAACAAAGCGTCTTTTGGATATCGGATGTGCAGAAGGAGTTCTGGCTAATGAAGCGAGGAAAAAATATGACCTCGAAATTGCGGTTGGAATAGAACTAAATGAAAATGCTGCAAAAGTTGCTAGGACTAAATTAGACAAGGTTTTAGTCGGCGATATCGAAAATATGAATCTTGATTTTTCCGAAAGATATTTTGATTGCATTATCTGTGCAGATATACTGGAACATCTAAAAGATCCGTGGAAAGTGCTTTCATACTTGAAAAATATTCTGGATAATGATGGAACGGTTATTATTAGTTTACCTAATCTAAGGCATATTGTTCCGGTTCTAAAAATAATTTTTAACCGTTTTGAATATACCGATTCGGGAATATTGGACAGAACACATTTAAGATTTTTTACTCTTCACACAATGAAAAAAATGATTGACGAATGCGGGTTTAGAATTGAAAGCATCAACTCAAATAAAAGCATCAGTTATAAATTCAGATTAATCAACTTCCTTTCGTTTGGATTGTTCACACCTTTTTCAATATATCAATATATTTTCTTACTGAAAAAGAAAGAGAAATGATTTTATTTCAAAAGTTTTCTCTTCTTAATGTTCTGTCCTAAAACATTTTCATAATAAATAATAAGAATGGGTTTTCGAATTAGAATTGATTTGTAATTGTATTAAATTTGTGACACTTAATTCGCAAAACATTATGAGGAAATGATGGAATCATTAAAAGGTAAAACTGTTTTTATTACAGGCACAACATCCGGAATAGGAAAATCATCAGCATATGCATTTGCCGGGCAAGGGGCTAATCTTGTTATTTGTGCCCGAAGAATAAATCTACTCAACGAAATTGCCGAAGATATTAGACAAAAAACGGGCGTAAAAGTTTATGCTTTCGCATTAGATATAAGTAAACGTGTTGATGTGATAAATGCAGTTGCAGCTTTACCGGAAGAATTTAAGAATATAGATATTCTCATCAATAATGCAGGTCTTGGGCGTGGTCTAAATAAATTTTATGAAGATAATCCTGAAGGCTGGGATGAAGTTATAGACACCAATGTAAAAGGTCTGTTAAATGTTACATTTGTTATTCTTAATGGCATGATTGAAAGGAAGGGCGGACATATTATAAATATAGGCTCAATTGCCGGAAGAGAAGCGTATCCTAAAGGAGCTGTTTACTGTGCATCTAAACATGCTGTGGATGCAATTACACGTTCAATAAGAATGGATACAATTGATAAAAATATTTTGGTTAGTACAATTGATGCGGGATTGGTTGAAACCGGTTTTAGCAAAGTCCGGTTCTACGGCGACGAGGAGAAAGCTAAAGGTGTTTACAAAGGTTTAACACCGCTGACAGGCGATGATGTTGCAGATGCTATTATATTTTGTGCTTCACGACCGCCGCATGTAAATATAGCCGAAATTACTCTTCTTGCCGCAAGACAAGCATCGGCAACTCTCTCATATAGAGACTAGACGGCTAAATAATCTGTACTGAATTTGCGGATTTATTTTAGAAGAAATCGAATTTTTGAATAGAGATTTCGTTTATTAGAATTTTTCAAAGCTTGAAATGATTCTTAATAATTAAGAGTGGTACTAAATTTAATCTCCTTGAGATTAACAGTTACTTCTCTCCTCCATTTTTTGTATATTTGGTGCGAGAAATTTACTCCTCACATTCATCATCATTCTTCTCTCGTAACAAAATTATTATAGGAGGTACAAATGAACGTACTGACTATCAATCATTCAAATCCGAAGTTAGATTGGACAAAGCTTCAGAATATTTCTGAGAAAAAAGATAGGGCTGCTTCATCAAATATCTTTGAACCGTCTTCTTTTGTTCCGGAGTTTCCATCACCTGCAGACGAAGTGAAAAAAACAATTTCGAAAACTGAAGCACAAAATTCAGATAAAAGAAGCAGGCCGTTCTCTCATACTTCGGAAAATTGGATCGGTTGATTCTAATAAATATGAGATTCAAATTGACTGCTTGTTAACTCTCAGAAAGTGCAAATCTTAAAATCTAGGATTCCGCAGATTTATATTTCCCGTTAAGTAAATTTATTATGAATAGAACATACTAACATCGCCGGCACCCTCGCGTAAAATCTCAGGTTCCTCGCTGCTCAAATCAATAATGCTTGACGGCTTTCCTTCTAACGCTCCTGATGAAAGCATCAGATCAACCCTTGAGTTAAAGACTACTTGTATTTCAAGAGGATCAAACAAAATATTCCCGCTATGATTTGTCACGCTGGTACTGATTATTGGGTTGCCTAATTCTTTTGCCAAAGTAAGTGCAATATTATTATTAGGAATCCGGATTCCAACTGTCTTTCTTTTTGTCCAAAGTTTTTTTGGCACCTCGCGTGCAGCAGGCAGAACAAAAGTATAAGGACCAGGTAATAATTTTTTCATACTCTTATACGCATAATCGGAAACCTTAGCATATTTAGAAATGTCTTTAAGATCGTGGCAGATGAAACTAAACAACTTTGATTCAGCATCTTGCTTAATTGTGTAAATACGCTCGAGAGCTTCTTTATTAAATATATCGCAGCCAAATCCATATACCGTATCCGTAGGATAAATTATTACTCCGCCATTTTTCAATACATCTACCGCTTTATTGATGTAGCGCATCTGCGGCGTTATCGGATGCAATTCGTAATATTCCATCTATAATCCTTAATTATATCACAAGAGAAGTTATGAAGATTTTACGTGAAGTTCTATCTGGGTTCTGCTAATTTGTTCTAACGAGAATGAGATTAAAAATAAATAATCAGCAGAATCTTTTTGGAATTTTGAATTGGATTTAAGAAATTAAATTAACAATATTTTTTTAAGATGAAATTTAAAAACATATCACGTTCTGTAATTATACTTGGATTGGTAAGCTTCTTCACTGATTTTGCCAGTGAGATGCTTTATCCTATAACTCCAATTTTTTTGACATCAATTCTCGGCGCTTCAATGTCTGTGGTAGGATTAATAGAAGGTGCTGCAGAAGTTACTGCAGGACTTTTAAAAGGATACTTTGGCTCACTCTCGGATAAAGTTGGTAAACGTTCGATCTTTGTAATAATCGGCTATAGTCTTTCTGGATTGTTTAAATCTCTTCCCGGTTTTATAGCAACCATTCCATCTGTAATATCTGCCCGCATTGTTGATAGAGTTGGTAAAGGAATTCGTACAGCTCCGCGTGATGCACTGCTTGCAAGTTATGCTAACGGCAATACTGGCGCGGTGTTTGGGTTTCATCGAGCAATGGATACTATGGGGGCGGTTGCCGGACCTCTTGCGGCAATTGCTCTACTTTACTTTTTCCCGGGAAAGTACAGCTGGATCTATTTGTTTGCTTTAATTCCTTCATTTTTTGCAATCGGTTTTACTTTTGTGGTTAAGGATACAAAAGGCACAACAAAAAATTCTCAAAAAAAATTGTACCGGAGGTTTTGGAAAAGTGCACCCTTTGAATACAAAATTCTTCTTCTAGTTTTAACAATGTTTTCATTGGTAAACAGCAGCGATGTTTTTTTGATTTTGAAATCAAAACAAATATCTCATTCGGATACAACTGCTATTCTTGGTTATGTGTTCTATAATTTAATTTATGCGCTCTCGTCTTATCCCATAGGAATTCTATCCGATAGATTCGGAAAGAAAAACATTTTCATCTTTGGATTATTAATTTTTTCTGCTGTCTATTTTGGTTTTGCAATGAACACAGAAAATGTGATAGTCTGGATCCTCTTTGCGTTCTATGGAATTTATGCTTCTTCAACTGAGGGAATTTCCAAAGCTTGGGTATCAGATCTTGTGCCCGATGAATTTCGCGGATCAGCTATTGGTCTGCTCACGGCACTTTCAAGTTTTGCAATTATGTTCGGTTCTTTTCTTACCGGAATTTTATGGGATCGTTTTGGAGCGCAGGTACCCTTTTTAATATCTTCTATAGTCTCTATAATGATTGCTCTAATGCTTTCCTTTCTTAAGAACGAACAAAAGTCTTAAGAAAGCTTTCAAAATCTGTTTTCCATCTCACTTTCCAATTTGTTATTTTTAAGCCGCTATTAAAAAGAATTATTAATGAAAAGAAATAAATTAGCAGTTGTTGCCGTCAGCGGCGGAATGGATAGTTGTGTAACGGCTGCTATTGCTGATCAAACTCATCGGCTTGCGTTAATTCATATCAACTATGGTCAACGCACAGAGACTCGTGAGTTGAAGGCTTTTCATGACGTAGCTGATTATTATAAAGCTGAAAAAAGATTGGTAATAGACTTCGGACATTTTTCAAAAATCGGCGGCTCATCTTTAACAGATAAATCCATTGAAGTTTCAAAAGCTGACTTAACCAGTAAAGAAATTCCTAGTTCTTATGTACCGTTCCGTAATGCTAATATATTAAGTGCATGTGTCAGCTGGGCAGAAGTGATCGGCGCGGATGCCGTTTTCATAGGTGCTGTTTACGAAGACGCAAGCGGTTACCCGGATTGCCGTCCGGAATTTTTTGAAGCATACGAAAAGATGGTTGATCTTGGTACCAAACCCGAAACTAAAATTAAAATTGAAACTCCTATAATTCATTTCTCTAAAGCCGATATTGTTAAAAAGGGAATTGAACTAAATGCTCCATTAAGTTTGACTTGGTCTTGTTACCAGAGAGAAGATGTGGCTTGCGGTGTCTGTGATAGTTGTGCATTCCGTTTGCGTGGGTTTGAACAGGCAGGTACAGAAGATCCGATTCCTTATAATGTAAAACCGAGGTATGATTAATTGAGAATTGAAAATGGCGAATTGTGAATGAGTTGTAAAAATTTTTATAATTATATGATTGATGTAATGAATTAAAAGATTGCTACAAAATAATTAATCTGTGAAAATCTGTTGAATCTGCGTCATCTGTGTTCTATTACTTTTGAAATTATTAAAGAGAAATTTAATGAACGACAAACAAAAACTTCTCGTAACATTTCCTAATCCTAACCCGGAAAGGGATTACACAATTATACATACCGCGCCGGAGTTTACTTCCGTTTGCCCTGTAACGGGACAACCGGATTTTGCAACTATTATCCTTGAATATATTCCGGAAAAAATTTGTGTAGAACTAAAGAGTTATAAATTTTATCTGCAATCATTCCGTAATGAAGGAATTTACTTTGAAGCTGTAACAAACCGGATCCTGAACGATCTTATAAAAGTTATGAAACCGCGTTATATCAAGATAACTGCGAATTTCAATACTCGCGGTGGAATCTCTTCGGAAATAATAGCCGAACAGAAAAGAAAAAAACTAAAGAAAAAATTTGTATGACGGTTCAATGTTTGCAAGCATGATAACAATTAACAAGTAACTAATTAATGATAAAGGAGAAAGCATGTCTAAAATAATTAAAAGAAGCTGGGCGGAACCGTATAAAATAAAAATGGTAGAGCCGATCAAGATGACGACTCGTGAATATAGAGAGAAAGCAGCTAAGACAGCTGGTTACAATACTTTTCTACTCAAGAGCGAAGATGTGTACATTGATTTACTAACCGATAGCGGCACAAACGCTATGAGTGATTATCAATGGGCTGGTATGATGCTAGGCGATGAAGCTTACGCCGGCAGCAGAAATTTTTATTACTTATGGGATAACGTAAAAAAATATTATGGTATGCCTTACTTTGTACCAACCCATCAAGGACGCGCCGCCGAACATATGATTTCTAAAATATTAGTTAAACCGGGTTCCATAGTTCCGGGCAATATGTATTTTACAACAACACGCGAACACATAGAACTTGCCGGCGGAAAATTTGTTGATGTTATTATTAATGAAGCACACGATCCTCAGAATACACATCCGTTCAAAGGTAATGTAAACGTTAATAAACTTGAAGACTTGATTAAGAAAGAAGGCGCAGATAATATTTCTTATGTTTTTATGGCCGGACCGGTAAACATGGCAGGCGGTCAACCGTTCTCGATGAAAAATTTAAAAGAAGTTTCTTCCTTATTAAAAAAACACAAAATACAACTTTGGTTCGATGCAACAAGAGCAACTGAAAACGCATATTTCATAAAGATGAGAGAGAAGGGATACGAGAAAAAAACAATTGAACAGATTCTATTAGAGATATGCTCTTACTTTGATGGATTATGGGTAAGCGCCAAAAAAGATTTGATGGTTAACATAGGCGGTATTCTTGCTACACGCAATAAATATGCTTATGAAGAAGCTCGTAACATGGTTGTTGTTTACGAAGGACTTCATACCTACGGCGGTTTAGCAGGACGTGATATGGAAGCTATGGCTCGAGGAATGGAAGAAATGATTCAGTTCGATAACGTCAAGGCTCGCATTGGACAGGTTGAGTATTGCGGTAAACAGCTTGAAAAATATAATATTCCTCTTGTTTATCCTTTCGGCGGCCACGCAATATTCGTTGACGCAAAAAGATTCTTGCCTCAACTTAGTCAGGATCTTTTCCCGGCGCAAACACTAGCTGCGGAAATTTATGTTGATAGCGGTGTACGTGCAATGGAAAGAGGAGTTGTATCAGCCGGGCGTGACCCGCAGACGGGAAAACACCGTTATCCAAAATTGGAATTAGTCCGTTTGACTTTCCCGCGCCGTGTTTATACTCAAGCTCACATTGATGTTACCGTTGAATCGATTGCTCAAGTTTTTGAAAACAGGAAGAAGATCAAAGGATTGAAAATGGTTTATGAACCCAAGCACTTGAGATTTTTCCAGGCAAAATTTAAAAAATTATAGATACTTGTAACGTTAAACCGTTCCGTAATTTGTAGGGGCGAGGTAAACTCGCCCCTACGTGCATTATATGTTAAGAGTAAAATGGATCCTCTAAAACTAAAAGAAAAATTTTTTGAAGATCGTAATCATATTTTCAATGATGAAGAACTTCTCAAAGATCCTTTCAAGTTCTCTGTTAAATGGAGTTTGCTAGTTGAAGAATATATTCAAAAAATCTTAAAAGGAATTAAACTCAACTGCGCGGTTGCATCGGTCGGAAGTTTTAGCCGGAGAGAACTTTCGCCCTACTCCGATATTGATCTGATGTTCATTTTCGAAAAAGTGGAAGGACACGAACAAACTATAAAAGATTGTGTTACTCTTTTATGGGACTCGGGTATAGAAGTCTCCTCCACTTTGCGCGAATTTTCAGATATACAAAAATTTCTTGATGAAGATCTGCATGCCTTCACACAATACTTTGAGACGCGTTATATTCTTGGCAATGAAAAACTTTATTTGAAGTGGAACAAAAAAGTCTTTGATACAATTACAGCCGAGTACAAAGAAAAATTGGTAGTCGAATTTTTCGAGGATATAAAACTTAGATATGACAAATATGGTAGTTCTGCAAAAGTTTTAGAACCAAACGTAAAATATAGCGCGGGGGGGCTTCGCGATCTTCAAGTTGTTGAATGGATTTATATACTTCAAAACAATTTGATGCTAACATCGCAGGAGGAAATTACACAGACTCAATCTTTCATGAGTGTGCTCAAGCAAAACAAAATATTAATTCCGCGCGGCGTTGTTCGCCTCCAGGAAAGCTACCGCCAAATTTTAAACACAAGGAATCATCTTCATCTCTTAAGCGGGAATAAGAATGACCGGCTGGAATTTATTTATCAGGAAAGAATTGCAAATGTTCTTGGATACTCCGGCGACGGCTGGCACGCATTCATGCGTAAATATTTTGATGCTGCAAATGTTGTAAAGAGATTTTCAGTTACAATGATGAAACGGTTCGAAGAAGAACTTACTCCACCTCTAAGCAATTATCTTTCTATTCAACTCGATGACGACTTTTCTCTCAAAGGAAAAAGTATTTCTTTGACGCATGAAAAAAGATTATCGCTATCTACAATTCTTAGGGCATATTATTACCGCGGTTTGCATGATGCCCGGTTTGAAGAAAACTTGCGCTCTCAAATTATCGAAGCTGTGATTGATCATGAAGAGACACAATTATTCGAACCGCAATCATCAGTATTTTTCCGTGAGATATTAAAATTGCCTAAGAACGTAGGCAAAACTTTAACTGCAATGAATGAGGTTGGTGTACTGAGTGCATTTTTGCCGGAGTTCAAAGATCTGGTCGGATTTTTTCAGCCCGGAGTTTATCATTGTTATACGGCAGATGAGCATACTCTAATTGCATTGAATAATGTTGAAAAACTTTCCATTGAAAGTTCTACTCTTGGAAAATTGTTTCAAGGATTACGCAATAAAGATATTTTATTTCTCGCGATTCTATTTCACGATATTGCTAAACCGATTAGTCTTTCAGGACACGAGATCATCGGTGCGGAAATTGCTAATTCCATAATGGAACGACTTGGTTACGGTTTAGAAGAAATTGAAATTGTTCAGTTCCTCGTTCACCATCATTTAACCATGGAACAAGTTGCATTCCGCCGCAATTTGAATGATGCTTCAACACTCAACAATTTTGCAACGCTATTTGCTAATTCTGAACTACTCGATTTGCTTTATCTTGTAACTTATGCCGATCTCTCGGCGGTATCGCAAGTAGTGTGGACACAATGGAAAAGCGATCTTCTTAATGAACTTTACCGAAAAACAAAAACAATGCTCGATGAGCGCATAACCGGTCATGATCTGCTTGCCAGCAATTTGCAAGAAATTATAAATGGTTCGGAAATGTATTCTGAAGATTCTTTCAAGGATCATATTGAATCGATAAACGACCTAAGTTATCTCCATCATTTTTCTCCGGAAGAAATTAATCAGCATATCGAAGAGATTGAAAAGGGTTCACCTGTTTCTGTCTTCTTTAAAGAGGACGGCGCTTTTACGGTGGTTACTATAATTACACGGGATTCAGAAGCGTTACTTTCAAGAATGTGCGGTGCTCTTTCCATAAACGATCTCAATATTCACGATGCAAAAATATTTACACGTAAAGACGGAATTGTTATCGACAGTTTTAATGTTTCAGATTTCAGAACCGGCGGAACAGTTGAAGAAGAACGTTATTCAAAAATTACGAATGATGTTTATCTCGCCGTCGAAAATGAATTACAAATCACAAAAGAGTTTAGCCAAATAAAATCTAAATGGTGGCGGATTGAGAACAAGCTTTTTAAACGAAAGGGGAAAATCAAAATTGCATTTGAAAAACACGATAAATTTACAATCATAGATGTTTATTCACCCGACCGTCTAGGTCTGTTGTATCAGATAACAAAAAAGATGAATGAACTTGGTCTCTCAATCTATTTTGCAAAGATTGCAACGAAGGGTGACGATGTTGTGGATTCATTCTATATACTTGACCGCAATAGAAAAAAAATCTCTTCCGATGTAAATGAACTCATCACTCACGAACTAACTCAAACAATAGAAGAAATGTTATAGGTGACAATTTGAATTTTATGAACAGAACAAATCCAATTGGTTTTTTTGATTCCGGTATTGGCGGTTTAACTGTTGTTAAGTCTGTTGCTCGGCTAATGCCAAATGAAAATATTATATACTTTGGCGATACTGCCCGCGTACCTTACGGCTCAAAATCGAATGAAACGGTTGTGGAATATTCCATTCAAGCGGCAAATTTCTTATTAAGAAAAAACATTAAACTACTTGTTGTTGCATGCAATACTGCATCATCTGTTGCGCTAAAAGAACTGAGAAGATTTTTAACAATTCCGGTCGTTGGAATGATTGAGCCTGGAGCAAAATTAGCTTTGCAAGAATCAAAAAAAGGAATTGTTGGTGTGATCGGAACCAGGGCGACAATCAACAATAAAGCATATGCACATGAATTGAAGAAGCTAAATCCGAAAGTGAAAGTTTATGAACAAGCATGCCCGCTATTCGTTCCGCTTGCAGAAGAAGGATGGCTCGATCATAAAGTAACTGAAATTATTGCTAAAGAATATCTGGGAGAACTTCATAAAAAGAAAATTGACAGTTTAATTCTTGGCTGCACTCATTATCCAATTCTTGCGGACGTTATTCAAAAAGTTGTTGGAAAAAATGTTAAACTGATCGATTCCGGCACTCCGGCCGCAAGATTGGTTGAGGATTATCTGAATGGAAGGGGGTTGCGCAATCAATCTGTTCATCATGGACAAGCTGAATTTTATGTAAGTGACGTTCCGGTAAAATTCCGTGAAGTTGCAGAAAGATTTCTTGGTAAGAAAATAACTCATCTTCATAAAGTAGAATTGGATGAGTTAACTAATGAATGATTTCTTGATACCGGATCCTTGTTACTGGATTCTCGATGGTTCAACCCATAAACAGAAAATCTGATAACTTATTTAATTTTATATGAGTTATAAAAATTTAGAAATATGGAAGCTTGCCCGCGAAGTTGTGATTGATATTCATAAAATTACATTAGAAAAATTACCAAAGTTTGAGATGTATGAAGTTGGTGGCCAGATTAGAAGATCATGCAAATCTGTAAAATCAAATATTGTTGAAGGATACGGTAGAAGATATTA
The DNA here is from genome assembly GCA_026390795.1 of Ignavibacteriales bacterium. Taxonomy (NCBI): domain Bacteria; kingdom Pseudomonadati; phylum Ignavibacteriota; class Ignavibacteria; order Ignavibacteriales; species Ignavibacteriales bacterium. Next base: position 689,491 of record JAPLFG010000003.1, on the reverse strand, counting down.
TAAGAATGAATTTATTCATTTTCTTATAATTGCATTAGCGTCGAATGATGAAACAATCGACCATTTGGGAACACTTTTCGAGACTAAATCGTTGATTGATGAAAATCTTTTTGACGAATTACATTTAAAATTAGAAACTCTTGGTAAAAAATTAAATTTATTTATCCAATCTGTTCAGAAAGAACATCAAAGTCCTCGATAAATACTTTCTCTAGTATTTAGCAACTAGCATCTAGTATCTAGAATCCAAGACCAAGTTTGTACATCGAGAGGCCGCAAATCGTTTTAGCATCAACAATCTTTCCGTTCCGGATTTTTTCTTCAATTTCTTCGATTGTCAATTCAACTATCTCCATTCCTTCTTCACCTTCTTCTCTAGCATGATCACCTGGTATTAATTCTTCTGCAAGATAAATGTGGAGAATTTCATCACAGAATCCCGGAGTAGTATAAATTTTTCCAAGCTTTGAGATTTTGTTAGATGTATATCCTGTCTCTTCTGTCAGTTCTCTTGTTGCGCAATCTAACGGGTCTTCATCTTTTTCAAGTTTGCCTGCCGGAAGTTCAAGCAGCACTTCGTTGTGTGGATAACGGTATTGGGATACCAAAATGATTTTTCCGTCACTTTTCAATGGTAGAACAACTGCCCCGCCTGGATGAATTGCAACCTGTCTAAAGGCTTTGTTTCCGGTTCCGTTATACTCAATCTCATCGACTTTAACATCAAAGACTTTCCCTTGAAAGATTGTGTTTGTTTTCTTTACAGAAAAATTCATCTTGTTCTCAAATAGTTTTATAAAAAAAATGAATTAATACAAATGGACGAAAAGGAAATTACCGGTATGAAACATTCAGATACATTCTTGATTAGTCTTTACTAGTTTACTTACATCGAATCCTTTTGATTTACATTTATCAACAAGCGAATTAAAAAGTTGTTCATCCATCTTTGGACTGCGAGAAAGAATCCACAAATATTTTCTGCTTGGTGCGCCTACGACAGCGAACTGGTAATTCTCTTTGTCAAGATCAATTATCCAATAATCGCCGCGGAAAGGCCAAAAGAATTGCACACGAAGTTTCGCATTGTTCGAACCTTCAACCACAAATGCCTTCCCGTTTACTTTATCAATTTCTCCGTTCACACTATCTTTACGGCATGAGTTAATTACACGAATTGTCTCGTTGTCAATTATACTGTATTCTGCCGTAGTGCAGTTGCATCCCTTTTGAAAACTATTAGGCAGCATTGCAATCTCATACCATTTACCTATGTAACGGTTCACGTCAACTTTATCAACAACATCAAGAGGGGCGTAGTTAGATGAACTGCAGCCGAATAAACCCATTAGTATTCCAAAGTAAAATATTTTTACATAGTTCGATTTATAATTCATAGAACCTTCCAAAGTAATTGAGAATTGATAATGGCGAATTGATAATGGAAAAATAATTCTCAATTCTTAATTCGCAATTATCAATTAATTAATCATAGTATGAAACAATTTCACTTCCTAAAAATTTTACTGCCGCTACAATAACTCCAAGATCATCAAGAAATCCAAAAAATGGTGTAAAATCTGGAACCGCATCAATTGGACTGATAAAATAAATTAGCGCGGCAACCACGATAGATTTACGGTACCACGGAACATGTCTATCTCTCATATACCTGTACAATGCTTTGATATCTTTGGCAAAACGGATTTTTTTCCCTTCACGTTCAACTTTATTCCAGAGACGCTCTTCAACATATTCAGTACCGCGTTCAACCTCTTCTTTGGTATCGAACTGTTTTTCTTTTAAAACCGGAGAATCCCAAAAATCCTTATCGTTATAATTCATTTTCACCCCAAATTATTTTTTATGTTCATTGAACCAATCAAAAACTGTGCTCCACCATAAACGCGCGTTCTGTGCTTTTTGAACAAAGTGTGTTTCATCCGGGAAATACAAAAATTTACTTTCAACATTCATGAGTTGAAGTGCCGTGAATAATTCCATTGCTTGACCTTCCGGAACACGGAAATCATGACCGCTGTGGACAATCAGCATTGGAGTTTTGAAATTCTTTACAAACCGGTTCGGAGAAAATTTTTCATAATCGGTTCTATTATTCCAATAAGTTCCGCCATATTCCCATAGAGGGAACCACAATTCTTCAGTTGATCCGGTCATGCTTTCCAAATTGAAAACGCCGTCATGACTAACAACCGCGTTGAACCTTGTTGTATGACCTTCCAGCCAGTTGATCATGTAGCCGCCGTAAGATGCACCCGCTGCAAAAGTATTTTTTGGATCAATGAATTTATAATTCTTGATAGCGTAATCACACGCGTTCATAAGATCTGTATAAACTTTACCGCCCCAATCGCGCGATATTTCATCGCAGAATTTTTGTCCGTAACCTTGACTGCCTCTTGGATTTGTTGCTACAACAACATAACCTTTTGCGGCAAACATTTGAACATTCCATCTGTAATGAAAATCATCAAGCCAGTGACCTTGAGGTCCGCCGTGAATTAGAAATATCAACGGATACTTTTTTGCCGGATCGAAGAACGGCGGCTTAACAAGAATTGACTGAACCTTTGCGCCATTAGCTCCGTTGCTCCAAAAAGTTTCTATATCACTCATCTCAAGCTGCGAAAGCAAATCTTTATTTACAAAAGTCAGTTGTTTAAGTGTTCCGCCGTTAGCATTGACAGAGAAGATTTCATAAGGCAATGTTGATTTTTGTTTTTTGAAAAATAAAGTCTGCCCATCGGGTGAAATAGCTAAAGCTGAGTTTCCGTTTTCCTTAACAACAACTTCGTTCTTTCCAGTCCCGATATTGATTTTGTAAATTGAATTGTAAACTTCATTCGGTGCATCGAAATAAATATATTTTGAATCGGGTGACCAAATAATCTGTCCGGCAGTCACATCAATTTTTTCAGTAAGATTTTTTAATACACCTGTAGCGCAGTTATAAAGCACAATTGATTTTTTATCGGCTTCAAATCCCGAGCGAGCCATAGATGTAAATGCTATATATTTTCCGTCGGGAGAATAGACCGGTTGAGAATCGCTTCCTTTACTTTTTGAAATTAGTTTATACGGAGTTACTGAGTTCTTTTTTACTTCGTCAAGTTTAATAACAAAGATATCGTTGTTCGTGCTTGTGGCTACAACTTTATCAGTATTCATTGTGAAGGCAACTTCTTTTCCGTCTGGCGAGAATGAATAATCATTATCTGAACCGAGATCAACAGGAGGAACTTCAAATGTGCTGCCGAATGTTAAATCAACATATTCTTTTGTTGCAAGATCATATAAGAATAAGTGACTTCGTTTTTCTCCTCGCCAGTGATCAAAATTCCTGTACATTAATTCCGTTATGATTGATGCTTTCACTAAATTTTTTTCTGCGGCTTCGTCTTTTTGTTTATTACAATCTTGTGTTGGGCAATCCGGGTATACATCTGATACAAATAAAATTTTCTTTCCGTCATTGGACCAAACCATTTCGGAAGCGCCTGTATAGAGATCGGTCAATTGCTGATCATCCGAGCCATCTACGTTGCTGATCCAGATTTGACCTTTCTTTGAATATGCTATCTTTTTTCCATCGGGAGAAAATTTTGGAGAGCTTTCGCTCACATCTGAATTTTTGAATGCATGGATATTTTTCCCGTCAACATCAATTAACCATATATCGGAATTCGATTTATTTGTTTCCATGTTATAAGATGTTGCGGCAAACGCAATAGTTTTTCCATCGGGTGAAATATCAAAGCTCCCGACGCGTTTCATATTCCACATATCTTCCACAGTCATTGCGCGTTTTTGTTGTGCGTTGATTGATGTTAGTGCGAGAATTAAAATTATTAAACGAACTAAGTACTTCATTGCTGCCTCGGTTAGTTATTATTTTCAATGCAAATTATAAAAAGCGTATGGTAAATGAAACAGAGTTACTAGTCAATTCATTGTATGATTAAGCTGGCAGAATGATCATCCAGCATCCAGATCAATTCTCCGTGGATCGGATTAACATATGATGCAGGTAATTTTTCAAAACCAATTTTCTTGTTGAGAATTGTATCTACAATTTTACTTTTGCTTTCGCCGGTCACAAGGAACACAACTTGTCTAGCATTATTGATAACGTTTCCCGTTAGCGTAATTCTTTTCTGATGAGTCTGAGGGTGTTCGGTAACGGCACAAATACTTTTTTCTTCAAACAGATTCAAATAATTTGAGAAAATTGATGCCGTATGTCCGTCTTCACCTAATCCCAAAAGTAAGAGATCAAATTGAGGATAATTGTTTTCCGATTTCACATTTTCCTCTATTATGGAAGCATAACGGTGAGCTTCTTCAGCCGGACCAATTTCGCAATGAATGCGAAAAATATTTTCCGGCGGCACGTTTATCTTATAAAAAAGGTTTTCTTTTGCCAATCTATAATTACTATCTGGATGATTTGGTGGAACCAACCGTTCATCTCCCCAGAAAAATTTTATTTTATGCCAATCAATTTTGGATTTATAATTGTCCGCTAAATATTTATAAATCATTTTTGGTGTCGCACCGCCGGAAAGAGCTAAATAATAACTATTCTCACTTTTGTTTACAGCGTTTAATAAAAGTTGTGCAAATTTCTCTGAAAGTTCTTCAATGTTTTTTGATATAATTACACTAGAGTTCACAATAGACTCCGTCATCAGATAAATTTTTACAAGGATAACGCCACATCATATTTTCTCCTTCAATCAGATCATCGGCATTTTCCGGTCCCCATGTGCCGGAAGGATAACCGTGCAGAGGAATAGTTTTATCATTTTTCCATGCATCAATTATCGGCATTAAAAATTTCCAGGCAGCCATCACCTCTTCACTCCGCGCAAATAAAGTTGAATCGCCTCTCATCGAATCATAAAGAAGACGTTCATAAGCGGATGGAATTCTAGTTGCGGATAAATCGGAATAATGAAAATCCATATTTACATTTTGAACATCAAAACCGGCACCGGGAATTTTCATCCCGAATTTTAAAAGAATTCCTTCATCCGGCTGAATTCGCAACACCAACTGATTACATGGATCAGTCGAACCGCCCTTGCTAAAAAGAAAATGCGGTGTTGGTTTAAAATGAATTACAACTTCAGAAACACGAGTCGGTAATCTTTTCCCGGTTCTAATGTAGAACGGAATTCCGCCCCATCGCCAATTATCAATATAAAATTTTATTGCTGCGTAAGTCTCGGTTGTGGAATGAACATCAACTCTATTCTCGTCTCTATATGCTTTTACTTTTTCACCTTTTATCTTTGATTCAAGATATTGTCCTCTGATGACAACATTTTTTACATCTTCACTTTTAATAGGTCTAAAGGACTGAAACACTTTCAATATTTCATTCCGTATTGAAGCTGAATCTTGAGATGAAGGTGGTTCCATTGCAACTAATCCAACAATCTGCAACAGGTGATTTTGTACCATATCACGCAATGCGCCGGAAGAATCATAATATTCTCCCCGACCTTCAACTCCAATACTTTCGGCAGATGTTATTTCCACATGATGAATAAAATTTCTATTCCAAAGCGGCTCAAATATTCCATTTGAGAATCTTGTAACCAATAAATTTTGTACGGTTTCTTTACCGAGATAATGATCAATCCTAAAAATCTGTTCTTCTTTCCAATCCAACAGCAAACCGTTTTTTAATTTCTCGGCGGAATCAAAATCCTCTCCAAAAGGTTTTTCTATGATTAATCTTTTCCAACCGTCATCTTCTTGATTCAAATTGTTTGCAGCTAAGTTCTTGGGAATTACAGAATAGAGGCTGGGAGGTGTTGATAAGTAGTAAATTGTATTCCCGCAAATATCATAAGCGGTTTTTAACGAATTTATTTTTTTTGACAAATTTATAAATGTTCCGCTATCTTCAGAATCTAGCGGTTGGTAAAATATTTTTTTCAAGAATTCATCTATTTTGGATAGATCATCAATCTCCTTAAACTCAATAAGCGCACTTTTCATTTTTGAGCGGAATTCTTCATCACTGAATTGAGTTCGGGAAGTTCCAAGAAGAGCAAATTTATCCGGTAAAAGATTTTGAACATACAAAGAATAAATTGCCGGAATCAATTTTCTCTTTGTCAAATCTCCAGACGCACCAAATATTACAAAAATATGGTCTAAAGGTTTATTCATAAAGTTACCTGAACTTTGGCAAATGCTAATACAAATATAAAATGAATTATTGACCCAAATAGTTCCGCATTGATATTAAATGGCTTATTTACAATGCTTTCCTTGATAAGCCTCTCCATTTTCCATAATTTCTGATGCAATTTTATAAATACTACGGGAATTATGAAATATCCTTTTAAAGAAGTAGAAAACAAATGGCAGAAGTTTTGGGAAGAAAATAAAGTTCACAAAACTGATTTAACAAACCTTCGTGAAAAAATTTATTGCCTCGTGATGTTCATATATCCATCTGCAGCAAAAATGCATATTGGGCATTGGTATAATTACGGACCAACAGATTCATGGGCACGTTTTAAAAAGTTAAAAGGCTTTAACGTTTTTGAACCTATGGGTTATGATGCTTTTGGTCTACCTGCTGAAAATTATGCTATAAAAACCGGCGTTCATCCTAAAGACAGTACGTTAAAGAATATAAATGATATCCGTGAAATGATGAAACAGATGGGCGGAATGTATGATTGGGATGCAGAATTAATGACATGTGTTCCGGAATATTATAAATGGAACCAATGGCTTTTTCTACAGCTTTACAAAAAAGGTTTAGCCTATAGAAAAAATGCACCTGTTAATTGGTGTCCTAAAGATCAAACCGTATTAGCAAACGAACAAGTATTAAACGACGGAACATGTGAACGCTGCGGTACAACGGTTATTCAAAAAAATCTTACACAATGGTTTTTCAAGATTACAAATTATGCCGATGAACTTCTGGATGGTCTTAATAAAATTGACTGGCCGGAAAAAACAAAATTGATGCAGACAAATTGGATCGGAAAAAGTGTCGGCACCGAAGTAGAATTTGCTATTGAAGGACACGATGAAAAAATTACAGTATTTACTACACGACCGGATACATTATTCGGCGTGACTTATGTTGTTATTGCACCAGAAAAAGATCTTGTCCAGAGAATAACAAAACCGGAATTCAAAGAGGGTGTTGATAATTATATTGAATCGGTAAAATCATTCAGCGAAATTGAAAGAACATCAACTGTGAAAGAAAAAACGGGCATATCAACAGGAGCTTTTGCAATCAATCCTGTTAATGGTGAACGTGTTCCTATTTGGATTGCCGATTATGCACTTGCAACGTACGGAACCGGATGCGTTATGGCTGTACCGGGACATGACGAACGTGATTTTGAATTTGCTAAGAAATTTAATTTACCAATACGAAAAGTTATTCTTGAATCCGGCGCTGAAGCTAATGATGAACTTACCGCCGCTTATACTGAAATTGGAACGATGATCAATTCAGGAAAATACAATGGACTGCAATCAAACGTCGGAATCGAAAAAATTACAGATGATCTTGAAGCAAATAAAATCGGTAAGAGAAAAATTAATTTCAGATTGCGTGATTGGCTTATTTCACGCCAGCGTTATTGGGGCACTCCAATACCGGTTATCTACTGCGATAAATGCGGCGAAGTTCCGGTTCCAGAAGATCAGCTTCCTGTTGTACTTCCATATGAAGTTGCATTCAAACCAGATGGCGGTTCTCCATTAGCAAGCAATCAAGAATTTGTGAACACTACTTGCCCAAAGTGTGGTGCACCTGCAAAACGAGATGTTGATACGATGGATACGTTTGTTGATTCATCATGGTATTATCTGCGTTATATGAACCCGCATTTTAGCAGCTCGATGTTTGATTCCGATCTTGCAAATAAATGGACTCCGGTAGATATGTATGTCGGCGGCGCGGAACATGCGGTTATGCATTTACTCTATGCACGGTTCATTCATAAATTTTTAAGAGATATTGGAATGGTAAACAGTAACGAACCATTTCAAAAACTTATTCATCAAGGAACGATTACAGCTCAAGGCGCAAAGATGTCTAAGTCAAAGGGCAATGTTGTAGATCCGCATTCCTTTATGGAAAACTACGGTGCCGATGTCTTTAGAATGTATTTAATGTTTATGGGTCCTTATGAACTTGGCGGCGATTGGAGTGATAAAGGAATTGTCGGTGTTGACCGTTTTGTCCAAAGAGCATATACCATGTTCGAGACGCACACAAATTTTGCAAAAGAATTTCCATCGAAAGATAATTACGAGATTTCTGAACTGAGTGAAATTGAAAAATTAATTTATAGAAAAGTGAATCAATCAATTCATAAAGTTGATATTGAAATTGAGAACTTTAGATTCAATACCGCTGTTGCTACTTTGATGGAACTTTCCAACGAAATGAAAAATTTAGCCGAGTGCAGGAAAGATCTGCAAACTTATGTTTTAGAAAGATTTGCTGTGATGATCGCGCCGATGGCACCGCATCTAGGCGAGGAATGTTGGAAACTTCTTGGCAAAGAAAATTCGCTTTTTCAAAATCCAATCTGGTTTGATGTTGATGAAAAAGCGCTTTCGGTTGATAATATGACAATCGTTGTTCAGATAAACGGAAAAGTAAGATCAAAAATTGATTTACCGGTTGAGGCTATTGAAGCAGAAGTGAAGAATGCTGTTTTTGCCGATGAGAAAGTGAAATCGTATACAGAAGGTAAACAAATAGTAAAAGAAATTTACGTACCAAATAAAATTTATACTATCGTAATCAAATAAAGAATCTGCGTAATCAATTCAATCTGCGCTATCAGTGGGCTAATAGCACGCAGATGACACTGATGAAACGGATCTCCGCAGATATTAAAAGAGGAAAAAATGCTAGAAGTTAAATTCATTAGAGAAAACCCAGAGTTGGTTCGACAAGGATTGCTAAACAAAAATGCGAAAGATATTGTTGATGAAGTAATTAATCTTGATGAACAACGCCGTTCGTTTATTGCTAAGACGGAAGATTTGAAAGCGAAGAAGAATCAAGTTTCATCTCAAATACCTCAGATGAAAAAAGCAGGGCAGGATACTTCAACAGTTTTTGCTGAAATGAAACGCGTTGGAGATGAGATCGCTTTACTTGATGGACAGCTTGGTGATGTTGAAGATAAACTGGAAAATATTTTGCGTAGTACGCCTAACCTGGCACACGCATCTGTCCCGGTAGGAGCATCAGCAGAACAGAATATTGAAGTCCGCCAATGGCTTCCGGAAGGATTTTCATTCACAAATGATTTTAAAGTTCTCGATCATATTGAACTTGGAAAAAAACATTCCATTTTAGATTTTGAAAGAGGAACAAAAATTTCCGGCTCCGGTTTTCCTCTTTACATGGGAAAAGGCGCCACACTGGAACGTTCTCTCATTAATTTTATGTTGGATTCTCACTTGCATGATCACGGTTACTCAGAAATTTTTCCACCTGTTCTTGTTAACAGAGAATCAATGAAAGGGACGGGACAAATTCCCAAGATGGAAGAGGATATGTATTTTATAGAGAAAGACGGTTTGTATCCGGTTCCGACAGCGGAAGTTCCAATAACAAATATTCACCGTGATGAAATTCTTGCTGAAAAAGATTTGCCGATAAAATATGTCGGTTACTCGCCTTGTTTCAGACGTGAAGCGGGCTCATACGGAAAAGATTCAAAAGGATTTTTACGTGTACATCAATTCAACAAAGTTGAAATGGTAAAATTTGTTAAGCCGGATAATTCTTATGATGAATTAGAAGCGATGGTGAAAGATGCGGAAGATATTTTGCAAGCGTTAAAAATTCCGTATAGAATTTTATTGTTATGTACAGGCGATTTAAGTTTTTCAGCCGCAAAATGTTACGATATTGAAACCTGGTCTCCCGCAGAAAATAAATGGCTGGAAGCTTCATCTTGCAGCAACTTCGAAAATTTTCAAGCACGTCGTGCGAACATTCGTTACCGCAAAGAAGATAAAAAACTTGAATTCGTTCACACACTTAACGGTTCCGGTTTGGCTACCAGCCGTCTGATGGTCTCGCTTCTTGAAAACTATCAGACTCCCGAAGGGAAAATTATTGTTCCAAAAGTTTTACAGAAGTATACAGGATTTGATATAATCGGATAGTTCAAAACAAGTGTCCGAAATGAAGTTTATTTATATTCCGTACACAATATTAAGAGTGTAAAAGAACAGAAAGGAAGTTTGTAAACATTGTTTGGCAATTTAGCTCATCTTAAAAAATATTTTCTTCGCTATAAAACAAAATTAATTCTCGGTTGCGTCTTTATTCTGCTGTCGAATATAGCGAACGTCATAATTCCTCTTAATGTTAAGCAGGCAATCGATTCACTGGCTCTTAAGAACGACCCAAGTGTTTTAGTAAAACCTGTACTACTTCTCCTTACCGCGGCATTGATAAGCGGATTATTCCGTTTCCTGATTCGTCAGACTATCATAGTCGTGTCCCGGGAAATTGAATTCGATCTTCGCCAGGATTTTTGGGCGCACATTCAAAAACTTCCGTTAAGATTTTTCCAGAACAATTCAACCGGCAATATTATGTCTCACGCCACCAATGATATCGGTGCGGTTAGAATGTTCGTTGGACCGTCTGTTATGTATACGATCGATAACGGAATTAAATTTGTCTTAACATTTTTTGTTATGATTTCTCTTAGCCCGATATTAACACTGTACGCGCTTTTACCAATGCCGCTCCTTTCATTCGTAGTTTATATTGTAATGAAGAAAATGCATGTAAAGTATACGCGCATTCAAGAAAAGATGTCAGATCTAACTACAAAGGCGCAAGAGAATTTTTCCGGAATAAGAGTAATTAAATCTTACGAAAGGGAAGAATATGAAATTGATCAGTATGAAAAAGAGAGCAAAGAATATTTAAAACGAAAAATGGATCAGGTAAAATTACAGGCCTGGTTTGCACCAATATTTTTTATGATCGCCGGACTCTCGGCAATTATCATTGTATTCGCCGGCGGTAATATGGTTATTAACAATACTCTCAGTACAGGAGTAATCTTTGCATTCATGCTATACCTTGTCGATTTGATCTGGCCGATGATATCGTTTGGATGGGTTGCAAATATGGTTCAACAAGCAGACGCAAGTATGAAGCGTCTGCTCAAAATTCTAAAAGAACCGATTGATATTTCCAATGAGAATGCTGACGTGAACATAAAAGAAATTAACGGTGATATTGAATTTAAAAATGTTTCATTCCGCTTTGGAGAACAATTACCATGGGTTCTTCAAAATATAAGTTTAAAAATTGAACGTGGTACAACCGTTTCTTTTGTCGGTAATACAGGTGTTGGCAAAACAAGTCTTATCAATCTCCTTCCTAGACTTTATGATGTGTCTGACGGCACCGTAATGATCGGCGGAATTGATATTAGAAAAGTTCCACTTGATGTATTGAGAAAAAATATTGGAATGGTGCCGCAAGAAAATTTCCTTTTTTCTGACACACTTACCAACAATATAGTTTACGGTCTGAATGACGGAACGAAAGAATTAGTCGAGTCCGTTTCAAATATTGCACAGCTCTCAAAAGATGTTGAAACCTTCCCTCTTGCATATGATACGATTCTAGGAGAAAGGGGAATTACGCTTTCCGGCGGACAGAAACAGCGTTCAACGCTAGCTCGTGCTTTGGCAATCGATCCTAATATTTTGATACTTGACGATTCTTTCTCGGCAGTTGATACTCACACCGAAGAAGAGATTTTAAAACTTCTCAAAAAATTCAGGAAAGATCGGACAAGTATAATTATAAGTCATAGAATTTCTACGGTAAAAGATTCGGACAAAATATTTGTACTGGAGAACGGAACAATTGCAGAAGAAGGAACTCATGATGAGTTGGTGGAACTGGGCGGGATCTATTCAGAACTGCACAGGAAACAATTGTTGGAAAAAGAACTCTCGGAAATGAACTAGAAAGAAGAAGAATGGCAGAACAACCAAAAGATGATGAGATACTCGGCAAAGCGTATGACTCCCAGTTGATGCGGCGATTGTTAAAGTATATTAAACCGTATAAGAAATATATTATTCCCGCAATTATTCTGAATATTGTCGTTGCGGCACTCGGACCGTTCCGTGTGTTATTAACAAAGATTGCGTTTGATGATAATATAAAGAATAAAGATTTTCACGGCTTGATGATAGTGTGCATTGTACTTCTGGTGACTCTTATCCTCCAGGCGATGATACAATATTTTCTTACGTACTACACAGAACTTACTGGGCAGAGGATAGTTTATGATCTTCGTGTTCAAATTTTTTCTCATGTACAGAAACTTGCTTTAAGATATTTTGATAAAACACCGGTAGGAAGAACCGTAACCCGTGTTACAAATGATGTGGATTCTCTCAACGAAATGTTTTCATCGGGAATTGTCTCGATTTTCAGCGATATCTTCATAATAGTTTGGATTTTCATCTTCATGTTTTGGATGTCCTGGGATCTTGCTCTTGTAACCCTTTCAGTTCTTCCGGCATTAATATATGCCACATTTTTATTTCGCAAAAAAGTAAGAGAAACATATAGAGATATCCGTAAACATCTTGCAAGACTGAATTCTTACATGCAAGAACGTGTCACCGGGATGAATGTTGTTCAGATTTTTGCAAAGGAGAAAGAAGAACTACAAAAATTTACCTCTATCAATTATGATAATAAAGTTGTAAACATAAAATCGATTTTTTATTACGCTGTTTTTTTCCCGGTTGTTGAATTACTTAGCGCGATTTCTATGGCTTTAATAATTTGGTATGGGGGTGGTGAAGTAATTCAAAGCCGCGCAACTATTGGAATTCTTTTTGCATTCTTACAATTCACGGAAATGTTCTGGCGACCGATTCGCGATCTTTCCGATAAATACAATATTTTACAGACAGCAATGGCGTCTTCGGAAAGAATATTTAATCTTCTTGATGATAAAACAATTATTAAGAATCCCGAGAATCCAGTAAGCATAAATAATTTCCGCGGTGAGATTGAATTTAATAATGTCTGGTTCGCCTATAATCCCGGTGAATATGTATTGAAAAATCTTTCATTCAAGATTAATCCGGGTGAAAGGATAGCGATCGTAGGCGCGACGGGAGCCGGCAAGACGAGCATCATCAATATTTTTACCAGATTTTATGATATCGAAAAAGGAAGCATCACTTTAGATGGAATTGATATACGGACTCTGGATATTGGAGATTTAAGGAAACATATAGCTGTTGTTTTGCAAGATGTCTTTCTTTTTAGCGGTAATATTAAATCAAATATTAATCTGGGTAATAAAAATATCTCTGATTCGGAAATTGTTGAAGCAGCAAAGACAGTCGGTGCTCATAAATTTATATCCAATCTGCCAAATGGTTATGATGAGGAAGTAAAAGAAAAAGGCGCTACACTTAGTGTAGGACAAAAACAATTGATCTCTTTTGCACGGGCGCTTGCTTTTAATCCTCAAATACTTATTTTGGACGAAGCAACATCAAGTGTAGATACGGAGACGGAACAATTAATTCAAAACGCTATTGAAAAACTTTTAATAGGCAGAACATCAATAGTAATTGCTCATCGTCTCTCAACTATACAGAATGCGGATAAAATATTTGTTATGCATAAAGGCGAATTGAAAGAAGAAGGAACACATCAAGGACTTCTCGCTAAGAGAGGAATCTATTATAGACTTTATCAGTTACAGTACAAAGATCAGGAAATAATTAAAAACGCTTAATGGAGCTGTAAATGGCTACAAAAAGATTTATGACATTACCCCGCCATATTGAGGAAGGCGAAAAAGAACATCCGGAAGCAACGGGCGAACTTTCTACAATCCTTCTGCAGCTCGGTCTTGCTGCAAAATTAATTTCACTCGAGGTTAACAAAGCTGGGCTGGCAGAAATATTAGGGTTCACAGGCGACGAGAACGTTCACGGCGAAAAAGTTAAAAAGCTTGATATCTACGCACATGAAATGCTGATAAAAGCAATGGATCATGGCGGTCATTTTTGTGTTATGGCATCTGAAGAAGAAGAAGATATTATTCATCTCCCGCCGCACCAGAAAATCGGAAAATATGTTTTGCTTTTTGATCCTCTTGACGGTTCATCAAATATTGACGCAAATATAAGTATCGGTACAATCTTTTCGATCTATAAAAGGATTAGCCTTGGCAATGGACCGGGTACATTAGAAGATTGTTTGCAGGAAGGATATAAGCAGGTTGTCGCTGGTTATATTGTCTACGGTTCGAGTACAATGCTCGTCTACACTGCTGGTCATGGTCATGGAGTTCACGGATTTACTCTTGATCCGGCATTCGGAGAATTTCTTCTTTCTCACGACAATATTAGAATTCCTAATCACGGCAGAATTTATAGTCTGAATGAAGGAAACTATTTTTCGTGGCCTCAAGGTTTGAAAAATTATATTAAATATCTTCAGGCGAATATGTTTGAAGGTAAACCGTATCAAGCGCGCTATGTTGGCTCTATGGTTGCAGATATTCACCGTACTCTTTTATACGGCGGAATTTTTATTTATCCCGGCGATAGAAGAAATTTGAAAGGTAAACTGCGGTTAATGTATGAATGCAATCCGATGGCTTTTATAATGGAGGAAGCAGGCGGGCGGGCAACCGACGGTAAAAAAAGAATTTTGGAGTTGCAGCCCGAAAGTCTGCATCAAAGAACTCCAATCTATATCGGCAGTGAAGAAGATGTTTTGCTTGTCGAGAAATATTTACTCGAAGGCGAAGACAGATACTAAATTGAGAATTGATAATTTTCATTCTCAATTCTCAATTCGCAATTATAAATTGATTTTAGAAAGTTCTTCCGCAAGTTTCTTTGCTAGTTCTGGTTTTGCAATTCCTTCAATTTTAATTTTTGTAGAACTCACCAAAATTTCCGGTGCATCTCCCTCGCCTTTCATGTATTTAAATAAACAATAACCCAGTCGGTTCCTGTCATTCATTATCGGTATGTTTTCTTTGAACATTTCCGTGATGTTATAGCATTGTTTTTCAAGCGAATTTGCCGGAAATAATTTAGTTGCTGGAGGAGGCAGTGTTGTCATGTTTATACCTTGTTTTTTAACTGCCGAAAAATAATGAAGTGAACTTTTACATCCAACTCTACAAATTGGAATGGAAAATATTATTGGTTAGATTTGCAGTGAAAACAACCAAATCACATAGTGCCCGACAAACAAATAAATAAAATTCTAATCATCCGGCTGAGTTCACTCGGGGATATACTACTTTCAACTCCCGTTATTAGGTCAATAAAACGGAAATTTTCCGCTTCACAAATTGATTTTGTGGTAAAAAAGCAGTTCAAAGATGCATTGTTATATAACCCGAATATCTCCAATCTTATCATTTATGAAAAGGAAAATGCAAAGCAGCTCAAAAATAATTTGAAAATAGGGAAATATGATTTGGTAATTGATCTTCAGAATAATTTTAGAAGTAATAATCTGACAAGTGGAATAAGAGTACAAATTCGGAGGTTTAAAAAACCTTCAATGCGGAAACTTCTTCTAGTTTGGTTTAAGATAAACTTTTTGAAAAATATTAAAACAATTTCTGAAAGGTATGCTGAAACTGCCGGAGTTGATATTGACAATAATGAATTAGAATTATTTTTTCCGCAGGATATTAAAACTGAACTTAATGATGATAAAAATTATATCGGCTTATGTCCGGGATCTAAACATTTTACAAAACGTTGGCCATCCGAATATTTTATTGAACTTGGGAATAAATTGGCTGAGCAGGGATTCATTATAGTTTTATTGGGCGGAAAAGACGACAAAGAACTTTGTGAAACAATCTCAGCTAAAATTGAAGGATCTATTAATCTACAGAATGAAGATCTCTTGCTTCAAACAGCTGCAGAAATGAAACATTGTAAAGTAATTATAACAAATGATTCCGGATTAATGCACGCCGCATCTGCTGTTGGTATTACGTTAATCTCTATTTTTGGATCAACTGTTAGAGAGTTTGGATTTATGCCGACGGGGCAGCAAAATTTAATCTTAGAAAATAAATTGTTATCTTGCCGCCCGTGCAGCCACATTGGAAGATCAAGCTGCCCCAAAAAACATTTCAAATGTATGAAAGAAATTACACCCGAGTTTGTACTTAGTCAGATTAATAATATTCAAGTAGGTATATGAAACAATTCTGGTATCTTCTCTATAATGCTATCGTAATTCCGTTGCTAAAACTTTCAATTCTAGTTGGTCAGTTCTTCAATGCTAAGATAAAAACAGGTGTTACAGGAAGAGAAAAACTTTTTGAAAATTTAATAATTGATCTTGCAGGCATAGACCGTCAAAAAAAAATGGTTTGGGTACATTCATCTTCTATGGGTGAGTTCGAACAGGCAAAACCGATCATTGAAAGATTAAGAAAAGAGAAAGATGTTAATGTTTTGATTACCTTTTTTTCACCTTCCGGCTATACTAACAATCTCAAATATCCTCTCGCGGATGTGATCGCGTATTTCCCATATGATACTCCAATAGCGACAAGCCGGTTTCTAAATCTGGTGCGTCCTAATATTGCTATTTTTATGCGTTACGATATTTGGCCGAATATGATCTGGCAGCTTGAGAAGAAGAAGATTCCCAGTTTTATTGTTGATGCAACAATGCGTTCTAAAACTCCAAGAAAATGGTTCATTGTTAACAGTTTCCACAAATCACTTTACGCGCATGTTACCAAAATTCTAGCCGTATCCAAAGAAGATGAAAATAATTTCAGAAATTTTAATATCAATGGCGAAATTATAAAAGCTGTTGGAGATACTAGGTTCGACCGCGTATATCAAAAAAGTCTTCTTGCAAAAGAAAAAAAACTTTTTAAAGATGGATTTTTTAAAGGGAAAAAAGTATTTGTCTTGGGGAGTTCATGGGAAAGTGATCAAAATGTTCTTTTGCCTGCAGTACTCAAGCTAATGAAATATGATAAGCAGCTTATTACAATAATAGTTCCACATGAGCCCACCGAACAGCATCTGGAGGAAATTGAAAACGCTCTTAAAGGAGAATTTGACTCAATCAGATTTTCATATTTGAATAACTATAAGAACGAACGACTGATAATAATTGATTCAATCGGAGTTCTATTAACTCTTTATACATATGGTGATGTTGCATATGTTGGCGGAAGTTTTAAACAAGGAATACATAATGTGCTTGAACCCGCTGTGTATGGAATTCCGGTATTATTTGGGCCTAAGCATGAAAACAGCCAGGAAGCCATTCATTTAAGAAAAATCGGCGGGGGAATTTGCATACGCAACAAAAAAGAAGCATATAAAAATTTACGTAAGATTTTCAGCGATGAGCAGTTACGGATAAAAATTGGCAATATCGGTTCCGAATATGTAATTCAGAATATAGGCGCTACTTCAAGAATTTTAGACGAAATTTATAAATTCATCTAAGATTTTAGAGGAATAGAAGATTCAGATCGTTTCTTATTTAGTTTCTACAGCGTATTTTATAAATTGATAATGAAATTAGGATGTCGCTAAATCAATGAATCCATCTCTGGAAAAATCATTCGAGCATTCAACAACAGAAATATCATTTCGTGAGATATTTGAGTTTGCACCGATCGGGGTTATAATATTCCAGCGGGATTGGAAAATTAAATTTGTAAATAAAAACTTTTTCCGGTTTAATGGCGTGGTTGTAAATACTCCTCAAGATATTATCGGCAGGAGTATTTTTGAAAACAGATTATTTCATGAAGCGGATATACGCGACGAACTAAATCTTCTCAAAAAAGGGGAGACGTTCGAAAAAGAAATAGTTGCCTCACATACATTAACTGGTGGTAAAGTATCCATTCTTTTAAAAGGCGCTCCAATTATTTTTAACGATGAATTTACCGGTGGTGTTTTGATTCTTGAAGATATCAAGATTGACGCGGTAAAAACTCACGGATCGTTAATACATTCAGGAGATTTTCAATCATTTCTCGGCTCATTCAGCGATTTTTTTATCGTAGTTGATAAAGAAGGTATTGCCAGAGTCTTGCCTTCAACCGGAATCGAATTATTTGATTTCCTTTTTGAGCCGGAAACCGGTAAATCAATATTTCCATCAAAAAAGATTTCATCAATCCTTTTTAAAAAACTTTTAGAAAATGTTTTTGCTAATAATAAAGTTATAAGTACACAAATTCCTTTCATACGGAATCAAAGAGAAATTCCCGCACGTGTAACACTAATTCCTTTTAGTGAAGGCGGACTTGAAGTTGACTGGGTGATTCTTCTGGTTAAAGATTTTAGTAGAGAGTCTGAACACATTGGCTTATCCGAAGAAGAAATCACCGAGCTCACAAAGTACCAGCAAATTACAGCTACTGTTATAGACGGACTAATCGGCACGAATAAAAACGGTAAAATCACTTTCTGGAATGAATCGGCATACAAGCTTATCGGGTTAACACGAAGCGAAGTTTATGGAAAATTCTTAGGGAAAATATTCTCGAACATTGATGAAAAATATTTTGAAGAACTGAAAGAGCATGTTCGCATTAATAAAGAATGGCGCGGCCAATTTCATATTGGAGAAGACGAAAGTATTGCCGACTATTATGATGTTAAAATCGGAATTGTTGGAGACGGAGACGATGAGACCGTTTTTCTTTTGTGCACACCGGTTACCGAGCGTGTTAACCAAGAAAAAAAAATAAAAATTTCCGAAGAAAGATTCCGCAACATTGTAACCAACTCGCATGAATTTATTTGCACACTCGATTTGCGCGGACGAATTACATACGCAAATCCACATTTCCTTGAAGTATTTCAATACTCGGAGAAAGAAATAGTTAATCTCGAATTTCCGGAATTGATTGATTCATATTATCCTATAAAAGAGCCATTCGATTTTAAAAGCATTGCAGAAAAACAACTGCATACATTTGAACTTCCGCTTTTAACAAAGGCAGGACAGAGAATTCATGTTCTCTCAAGTTTTTCATCTGTTGAGGATATAAATGGAAGTGTTCAATATTATAATGTGATATTGACCGATATTACTCTGAAGAAAGAATCGGAAAAAGATTTGATGCTTATCCGCTCTGTGTTTGAGGCGTCTCAGAACGGAATAGTGCTGTTAAACAAAAAAAGAATAGCACTCGTCAACGATTCTTTTGTGGAAATATTCGGGTTCAGAAGTGCAAGTGAAATTCTTGGAATGAACCCATTAGACTTCATTGATGCGAAAGATAAAGAACGGGTCGCGTTTCTGATCGAAATGGCTGAAGATGGAAAAGAAACTCCTTCAAGATTTTATTTTACCGGACGGAAGAAAAATTTTTCTTCATTTGAAGTAGAAAATTCCGTTTCGACTTATGAAATCGAAAACGAGAAATTTGCCGTATGGATTTTACGTGATGTAACCGAAGAGAAAAAAGCTCAGAATGCTCTCACAATATCCGAAGAGAGATACCGTAGCATTACAGAAAATATTAGTGAAAGTATTTGGACTGCTGAAAGGCAAGACGGAAAATTAAAAGCCGTATTCTATACCCCTGCCATCAAAAAAATTACGACTTATGAAGATCATGAATTTATTGAAGATCCAACACTCTGGAAAAAAATAATTCATCCCGATGATGTAGATGAAGTGGTTGATAAACTACACAAATTTTACGCAGATCCGGCTCGTTACTCGGATGCCATCGAATGCAGAATAATTGATACGCTTGGAAACATCATTTGGATTGAAGATAGAATTACACTTGTCCGTGACTCGAAGGGAGAAATTCAAAAGATTTTTGGAATTGTAAGCGATATAAGTCTGTCTAAACGGGCAGAAGAGGAATTGAAAAAATCAGCGCAGAACTTAAAGGAACTAAATGAAACAAAAGACCGGTTCATATCAATTATATCTCATGATCTGCGCACACCTTTCAGTTCAATTCTCGGTTTCACGGATCTTCTACTAAATGATAAAGAACTAGATGAAGAAGGGAAGACTCAGTATATCCAGTACATTCAAGAATCATCAAAAAGTATGTTGAGTTTGGTAAACTCACTTTTAGATTGGACACGCCTTCAGACCGGAAGCGTTAAGTTCGAGCCTGAAAGAATAAACGCAAAAGAACTGATCGAGAAATCTATACAGATTTTATCCGGTGCCGCGCTTCAAAAGAAAATTAATTTGATTCCGGAAATGCAAAAAGATTTCTATGTTCATGCGGATTCGGGATTACTTCTACAGGTATTCAACAACCTTATTTCTAATGCAATTAAGTTTACTAAGCCCGGCGGAAGCATTCGTGTAAATGCTCAGGCAAACATTGAGAAAAAGCAGGTCGAGTTTTACGTTAAAGATGACGGCGTTGGAATAAGTAAAGAAGATATTCCAAAACTTTTCAAGGTGGATTCAAAATACACAACAAGCGGAACTGCAGGTGAAAAGGGAAGCGGGTTGGGGCTTTCACTCGTTCACGATATTATTCAGAAACATGGCGGCGAAATTTGGGTGGAAAGTGAAACCGGAAAAGGGACTGAATTTATTTTTTCTATTCCAGTCGCTTCTGCAAATATTTTACTCGTGGATGATCTTAAGACGGACAGACTGCTTTATTCGAAATTGATAAGAAGTTTAATTCCAAGTTATAAAATACTTGAAGCGGAAAACGGCAAGCAAGCGCTCGATGTTATTAAGCATTCATCCCCAGCGCTTGTTATTACAGATCATAAAATGCCTGTAATGAGCGGTTATGATTTGGTGAAACAACTGAACATGACGGAATTGAAATATAAACCGCCGGTGATTGTCCTAAGTAGTGATCTTAACAAATCTATTGAAGCCGAGTACAAAGATCTTGGAGTTGAATTTATTTTTGAAAAACCAGTAAACCTTGCGAATTTCAAAAATGCAATTGAGCGTTCATTAAGAAAAGCGATTTTTAACTAAAATAAATTTTCCTCTAGAATCAACCAATCGCCATCTTTGTTAATCATTGTAATTTTAAAACAGCACCTGTAACTGGTTCCAATATAATTTTTGCGCCGGTTACATAACGTGTTTTTATTCCCGCCAAATCTTTATCCACTAAAGCGCTCCAAACACCTTCCGGAAGAGGAAATTCCAAATTCTTGTTTTGATCTGCGTTGAAGAGTACAATGAAAGTATCTTTGTTATGTTTTAGCGTATATCCCAAACCGAATTTACTATCCGGGTGCTCATAAAAAATAATGTCTTTATATTCAGCCCGTCTGAAAGCGTCATATTTATTTCGTAATGCTATCAATCCTTTGTAATAATTTAACAGCTCCTTATTAATCTCCGCATGTTTATAATTAATATAATTTGTTTCGTTGTCTTTATTATACGAATTATGATCAATCTTACCTTTTTCTTTATCCTTCTCTTTTTCATTAAACGGAATAACTTTTGAACGGGCAAATTCTTGTCCTTCATCAATCATTGTCATTCCTTGAGAAGTAAGAAGGAACAACGCAGCCAGTTTATTCAACTTCATTTGATAGTGAGTAAGTCTAACATTTTTATCAACATCTTTTATAATTATATCCGGGTCAACTTCGCGTGAACCGATTCTTATAAAATCGCCAAGAGTAAAACCATCATGCGATTCAAGATAATTTAGCGAATGCTCTTTCTTTTGAAATAATCCAAGCGAATCACTAATCAACGTACCGTTTACATAACTTTTTATTCGGTCAATCGAATTATTTCCGTACCAGTGACCGAAAATCCAGCCGAGACCATTATTCGGATTCTCTCCTTTAACTCCATTTCGAATTTGATCATTCCAAGCAGACCAGCCGCGTTTTGAAAAACCTTCCGGGTCATATCCTCCGCCCCAGGGTTCGCATGAGAACACAACATTTGGATTTATCTTCCTCGCCTCAGAAATTATTTCTTCAATGGTTTTCCAATCGATCAGTTTTCCAAGATCAAAACGGAAACCATCAATGTGATATTCTTTCATCCAATACAAAATACTTTCAATTATCAGCCGGCGCACCATTGGTCGTTCGGTTTTCAAATCATTGCCGCAATAACTTTCTGCAATATAATTTCCATTTGCATCTAATCTGAAATAATATTCTTTATCAATCTGTTTGAGGTTGCCCGTTTCATATTCCGAAAGATGATTATAAACGACATCCATTACCACGGCAATCCCTTCTTTATGAAATGCTTTCACCATATCCTTAAATTCATTTATCTGTGTTCCGTCCTCGCCGATCCATTTGTTCCATTTCATTTTTTCCCAGCTCTCAGTATAATAAGCAGCCGGCGCAAAAAAATTAGACGTCATGTATCCCCAATGATTCCGCTCGTATGGATTCCATGTGTTAAATTTTCCTCTTAAAGAATCCATATAAGGAATTTCGATGTTGCCGAATTCTTGTGCCGGCAATAATTCTACCGTATTAACGCCTAACGATTTTATGTAATCGAGACCTCCTCGAATTCCTTTTTCAGTCAAACCTTTATACGATCCTCGGTTTTTGGCGCCGGAAGATTTGTGGGCTGTCATATCACGCACATGCATTTCATAAATTATCAGATCGCGCCAATCACGCTGAATCCAGTTTGTTCCTTCCCAATTGTAAGGTTCATCTTTTGTAACAATTGCTAAACGCGGATTCATGTATGTTGTTAATGAAGTAACTGCTTTCGCGTATGGATCAACACAAATAGGAACTTTTGAAGTGAATACATCATCTCCTTTGTGAAAAACCTTGTATCCGTAAAACTTGCCATGTAAATTATTATTGAGAACAACTTCCCAAACACCGTTTCCGTCTTTATTAAGAAAATATTCTTGATACTTTTTCTCATCCGGTTTATTGAAAACACAGAGCTTAACCTGTATTGAAGATGGTGCGAATAATCTGAAAAATGTTTTTCCGTTTTCTACAAAAGAACCGAGTTTTTTATCCGAATAAAATTTGTCTAACTCTTTTGAATGTTCTTGAAATTCGGCTGAATCCGGAATTAATTTTGTATAGCGTGTTTCCTTGAGATACAATTTTTCTCCTTTGGATATTTGAAGAGCAGTAAATACAACAATTAATGCAATCACTAAGTTTATTATCGAATATCTTTTCATAACGTTCACTCGCTCAATTTACTTTAATATTCCAGCTGCAATTTGATATTACCGGTGTCTTCAATTTTTATGTGTAAAATCTTTTTCTCTTTATCAAACTCAAATGCAGAGCCTGGTAGTTCAATTCCATTGGTCAATACCTTCTTCGGCATACTTGTATCCAGCAAAGTGAAAAGATAATTTTTTCTGTTACTCTTAAATCCTTCTTGCAATTTATTAATCAGTAGCTTAAAAACTTTAGAATCTTTCTCACACTCAAACTTAGTTAAGGAATATTTATTATTCTCATAGTTATAAGAAATTCCATCGTCTTCATATAATGTATATTCGGATTTATTTGATGGAAAGATAACCATCTCAAGCTGTTCGATCTTTTTCTCGCCGACATAATTTTGAACAACTTGCATCGGAATCATTCCGCCTTCTTTAATGTAGAGCGGAATTTTATTCATCGGTACTTCGGTAATAATCCATTGATTGCCATTAATCACTTTATCATTATTCCAGTCATACCAATATCCTTTCGGCAGATATAATTTTTTTGTTTTATCGACTGATGCTACAATCGGCGCAACAAGAAGATTTTCTCCAATCATGTATTGGAACTGTGCGTCATGCGTATAGCAGTTATCATCATTTTCGTAATTCAAAAACATCGGCCGCATTATCGGCAAACCGGTTTGAGACGAAACGTAAAATTCATTATACCAGAAGGGAAGAAGCTTGTATCGTAGCTGTATGATTTGACGCGCGCGTTCTTCAGTCCATTCGTTAAATGCAAACGGCTCACGTGCTTTTGTATCGATTGCAGAATGTCCTCGGAAGAAAGGAGAAAACGCGCCAAGTTGAATCCAGCGTACATACATTTCATTGGAAGGTTCTTCACCCATAAATCCGCCAACATCGGAACCTACGAACGGTACGCCGCTTAATCCAAGATTCTGAGGCATAGTACATGCAAGCGCAAGATGTTCTTCGGTAGATGCGTTATCACCGGTCCAGACAGCGCTGTACCGCTGAATGCCGGCAAACCCCGCGCGGGTTAATATGAAATGTCTTTGATCTGAATATTTTCTTAAACCTTCACGTGTTGCTCGCGCCATGGAAAGCGCATAAACATTATGTATTTTTTTATGATCAGACTTAAATCCGTTATCATCAAAATGAACAATATCGGGAAATGCCTGTCCCCATGTTGACGGTTCATTCATGTCGTTCCAAAATCCTTCAATTCCAATCTTGAGAAATGGTTGAAGTTTGTCACCCCACCATGCGCGTGTTTCTTTTTTTGTGAAGTCGGGAAAGTAAGCCCAGCTTGGCCAAACTTCTCCTTGATATGGAATACCATCCGGATATTTTGCGAAGAGATTTTGTTTCAATCCTTCCTGTGCAGCAAAATAATTTGAATCCGCTTTAATTCCCGGATCGGTTATTGGAATAATTTTGAATCCTTCTTTCTTTAAATCTAAAATCATTTGTTCGGGATTTTTGAATCGATCTTTATCCCAGGTAAATACTCTGTATCCATCCATGTAATGAATGTCTAGGTAAATTACGTCGCATGGAATATTTCTGTCCCGGAAATTTTTCGCGATGTCTCTTACTTTAGATTCCGGATAATAGCTCCATCTGCTTTGCTGATAACCTAACGACCACATCGGCGGCAGTTCCATCCGTCCGGTGAGTTTAGTATAATCAGAGATAACACGCTTAATATCCGGACCGTTAATAAAATAATAATCCATTTCGCCTTTATCCGCGCCGAACCAGTAAAAACGGTTGTTGCTTGCGCCAAAGTTGAAATACGATTTGAACGTGTTGTCGAAGAAAATGCCGTAGGATTTATGATCTCGCTGGCCGATGAAAAACGGAATTGATTGATATAATTCATCTTTCTTGCTCGTGTATGCTGGATAGTCTGTATTCCAAAGAGTGTACTGGTTACCGTTTTTAATTAAGTCATCGGATTTCTCTCCAAGTCCGAAAAATTTTTCATCCTTGAAAAGTTTTTTGAAACATCGAACTTCCGCATCGTCGAATGAAACGCCAAAACTTTCTTCATCAGAATTCAGCAGATTCATCTGTTTATCGTAAATTGAAACACGACAAGGATTTTTTGATATGTGAACAATCAATTCTTCAGTGGTGAGAATAAATTTTTCTTTTTCATCTTTGAAATCAAATTTCGATTTTTCAGGCTGCTGATAAATCACAGCATACGACGGCGCTTTAGAAAAATCATTCTTATTTGTGTAACGGAAACGGATTATGCTTTGATCAACGACGTAAATATTCAACTTTGCATTGCTTAGTATTAGCTCAACCCGGTTTGACTCAATCTTATAACTTTTTACTCCGCCGATAAATTCGAATCCGGCATGAACAATCGAAACGAAGAACAAAATGCTAATTAATGTGAAAACTATTTTTTCCATTTGAATACCTAAAAATGAATTGTAATAAGTACAAAATAGGAATTGTGTTAATGAATGGAAAATAGATTTGATTGAGAATAAAAAGGGAGATGCCCGAACGGGCATCTCCTTAAAATGAGCTTCAATTATTAATTACAATTTGAAAATGACTTTACCGTAAACAAACCTTCCGCTGAATCCCATTTGTACCGCATCCCACATACCGCCGGATTCCGTTGTTGCGGGATCCATTTGTTTGGGATAAACATCAAATAGATTTGTGCTGCCTAAAATTAACGTAAGATTTTTTGTAAAATCGTATGCAAAACTTAAATCCGTTGTAACTTTTGAATCATAAATATTATCAGCGTCGTTCCAATCAACCAGCTTAACTTCACCAAAATAAACGAACCGGAGTAAAGCATGAAAACTGTCAAAACTGTGATCAATTGAGAAAGTCATTTTTGATTTTGGAGCCGAAGCCAATAAAAAAGCCTGTTCACGTCTTCCAAAATAAATATCTTCTTTGCCTTTTAGTTTTGGACTGGTTTTTATGGTTCCTAATTCCATAGAATTAAAATTCGCCGCAAATGAAAATTTTAAAAGATGCTGATCAAAGTTTTTGGAATAAGTTAGAATAGCATCTAAACCCGTTGTTTTGGTATCCAATGCGTTCGTGAAAAACTGAGCAGCTCCGACATTTAATTCCGTGAGTGTCGTTCCTATGTCCGGATCGTCACTAGTGAAGGCACCGGTTAGTACGATTCTATCTTTGATCTTTACATAGTAGCCGTCAACGGTTGCGGTTAAACCGCCAAATGGAGTAAATGTAAATCCCAAACTGCCGTTTACTGCTGTCTCCTGTTTCAGTGAAGGAATTCCAAGAGCGTGTGTAATAGGACTGTTGTTCTTCGCGATAATTTTGTCTATTGGAACGCCGGCGACAAAATCCGTGAATGTTGAATTAAAATAAATTTGTGCTAATGAAGGAGCGCGGAATCCCGTGCTTACGGAAGCGCGCAATGCAAAATCATCTGTAATTTTATATCTTGATGCAAATTTTATATTAAGAGAATTTCCGAAATCGCTGTAGCTCTCCCACCTGGCAGCAGCTCCGATCATCCAATTAGAAGTTGCATCAAGTTCAAGATCTGCGTACGCGCCTAGATTTGTTCTTGATTCATCCAAAACATTTTCGGGTCGAAAGCCTGGAAATCCTTGCGCGCCGGCTGCTTTACCAAGTACATCAACCTGCATGATTCTATTATTAATTACCGTATCAATTATTCCGAAATTTTTCCATGAGGCGTCTTCGCCGGCGAAAATCTGATATTCCTCAATTCTATATTCTAAGCCGAACGCAACGTTTAATCCATGTAAATATTCTTTGAAGTAACGTGTAATGTTGAACGATGCTGTTGCTTGAGAAAGTTGAAAACCACCATCATCAAAACGGGTGGGGGATTTATCACCGAGTGATGAATTGAGTGTACCGTCTCCATAATAATGAAATCGGTTTACACCAAATGTGTTATTGAAATCAACATCCCATTCGCCGATTTTGGCTTGGATCCCGGCTGAAATTGATTGGTCTTTTATATTTGATAAAATATGCGGATCAAAACCGTTTGGATAAATTGAATAAACATTTCTTGAACTATCGGACGGATCGCGCGTCCATGCATATGCATCTGTATTTCTGTTATTCAATCCGCCGAATGCATATAAAGTTGCATCGTTATTTATCTGAAATCTTGAATTAACAAATACACCGAAGTTGTTAAAAGCCGCGTCACCAAATTGATTTCTGTATATCGAATAAAGTTTTGGATCTGCCGGTCTGTTTGTATTTCCTGCACGTGAATAATCTAATGTCATATTTACGAATCCGTTTTCTCCAACAGAGACGCCGTAATTTCCGCCGAAGTTAAATTCTTCTCCGTCAAAATCCCGGTCTTTGCGAAAGGCTGCAGAATGAGCCCCGGTATTCGCAGTGACGTTAAATTCATTGACACTTTTTTTAAGAACAAGATTTATTACTCCGGCAATTGCATCGGAGCCGTATTGTGCGCTCGCACCGTCGCGTAGTATTTCAATTCTATCAATCGCGGAGAGTGGAATTGAATTTAAATCTGTTCCGGTGTTGCCCCTTCCTCTAGAACCAAAAAGATTTATCAGTGAAGATTGATGATATCTTTTTCCGTTAACAAGAACCAAAGTTTGATCCGGTCCCAAACCGCGTATTGATGCCGGATCAATATGATCTGCGCCATCTGCACCAGATTGTCTGTTCGAATTAAATGAAGGCGCTACATACTGCAAAATTGAATTTATATTGGATTGACCAAGCTTGGGTGCAATATCTTTTAAATCCAGAACATCAACTGCAACAGGAGAATCAGTTAAAGATCTATTATAACTTCTGGTGCCAACAACAAAAATTTCATTCAATTCAAGACCGCCTACAAGAACAACATCCAATTCTGTCTTTCCCAAAATTTTTATTTCTTGTTTTTTATAAGTAACCATACTGAACACAATGATATCTTCGGGTGAATTATAGTTTATGGAATATCTTCCCAAATTATCGGAAGTAGTTCCGGTTTTAGTTCCCTTTATTATAATATTGACTCCGGCTAGAGGAGTGCCGTCTGTATCTTTCACTGTTCCGTGAAGTTTGTTTTGCTGTGAATATTGGACCGTTGAGAAAATGAAGAGTAGAATGTAAATTAAATGAAATAGTTTCTTACAATTCATTTGCATCCCTCACTATTTATTTTGAAATAGTTGATTAAATTAGAATAAGACAAATGCTCTTAAATGCAATTAAAAGTAAGAATTTGTTTAATTACACGCAATAATCTAAACGAAAATGAAGTTTGAATTGGAGATAAAAGTATTGTGTTTGGAAGATCAGTTGTTGGTCTCTACAAAATTCCTCTTAGTATTGTAAAAAATAATATCTGATTGAAATAATAATACTTTTGAAATGACGAACTGAGGTTTGAATATTATTTTGAACAAATAATTAATTAGATGGAAAAAATTGAACCTGTGCTGCTGATAAATATTCTTCTTAAATTTCAGTGCGAAAATAAAATATTAATCCGGAGGTAAAATGATAAAGAAGTGTTTCTTGTTTACAACAATGTTTTTGATTTTAGCCTCAATTACTTCAGCTCAGAAAAGCGCTTTCACAATTGAGGATATTTATAAAATAAAAAATGTCGGCTCGCAAGTAATTTCACACGATGGCACAAAGATCGCATTTACGGTTACTGCAACTGATTTACACAAATCGAAATCCAATACCGACATTTACCTAATGAACACTGACGGTTCGGACATAAAACAGTTAACAACAAATCCCGCAGCCGATTACAACCCAATTTGGAGTATTGACGATAAAGGAATTTATTTTGTATCAACACGCGACGGATCGGAACAAGTTTATCATTTGTCACTGTTGGGTGGAGAAGCAACTCAAATTACGAAATACGGATTGGGTATTTCTTCTCCTAAACTATCTGAGAACGGAAAATATTTTTTATTTACCGCGCAGGTTTTTCCGGAGTGCGGTGCTGATGAAAACTGCAATAAGAAAATTAGTCAGGCAATGGAGAGCGGACCGGTTCAAGCCCACTTAGCAGACAGTCTTTTTATTAGACATTGGACCGAATATGCAGACGGACAGTATACTCATCTCTTTGTTTATGATATAGAAAAGAAAAGTGTCTCTGATGTAACTCCCGGTTATTTCGATTCACCTGCATTTGCGGCAGGCGGAAGCAGCAACTATTCATTCTCTCCCGATTCAAAAGAAATCACATTCGATTCCAAAAGAGTATCGCACCCGGAATCGTCAACAAATGTTGATGTATGGGTAGTCTCTGCCGACGGAACCGGATTAAAAAATATTACAGCAGCGAACCAAGGTTCGGATTCCAATCCAAAATATTCTCCGGATGGCAAATATATTGCTTATCAAACCCAAATTGTCCCGGGTTATGAATCCGATAAAATCCGGCTTGCGATTTACGATAGAAAAAACGGAACAAGTAAAATTATAACTGAAGCATTTGATAATTGGGTGAACGATTTTGAATGGTCGAACGATTCCAAATCAATTTATTTTACCGGACACGAAAAAGGATACCAGCCATTATTCAAAATCAATATTGAGACACTTGAGATTAAAAAAATAATTGAGAACCTGGCGATATCAAGTTTCACTCTTTCTCCCCAAAATGATTTTATTGTTTACACATATTCTTACGTTTACAAACCAGTTGATATTGCCCGGTTCGATTTTAAAAAATCCGAGAAACGAGATCTCACTTTTTTCAATAAAGAGATTGAGGAGAAAGTTGATATCAGACCAGCAGAGCAGGTGTGGGTTAAAGGTGCTGATGGAACTCCAATTCATTTATTCATTGTGAAGCCGCACAATTTTGATCCGGCGAAAAAATATCCCCTTGTTATAAATGTTCACGGCGGTCCGCAAATGCAATGGATGGATTCGTTTCGTGCCGACTGGCAGGTATATCCCGGCGCCGGTTATATAGTTGCTTTTCCCAATCCTCATGGTTCAACAGGTTACGGGCAAAAATTTACCGCAGCTATTTCAAGTGACTGGGATGGTAAAGTTTATCAGGATGTAATGAAAGTAACGGACTATCTTGAAAATCTTCCTTATGTCGACAAGAAAAGAATAGGCGCGATGGGATGGTCGTACGGTGGCTACTTCATGAATCTTCTTCAGGCAAAAACAAGAAGGTATAAATGCCTTGCATCGATGATGGGAATTTATGACCTGACTGAATTTAAAGATGAAACGGAAGAATTATGGTTCGCAAATTGGGATTTAAAATCGAAAACGAATAACCCGAATGATTACGAAAAAATGTCGCCTAGTAAATACTTAGAAAATTTTGCAACACCCACACTAATAATTACCGGAGAAAGAGATTACCGGATTCCTTACACACAAAGCATCCGCTACTTTACGGAATTGCAGAAGAAAGGAATTGATTCGAGATTAATAATTTTTAAAAACGATGGGCATTGGCCGAGTGGTTTGAAATCGATGCCGCTTTATTATAACTCTCATCTGGAATGGTTTCATAAATATTTAGGTGGTGACCCCGCACCATGGGACAGTAAAAAACTCGTGAGAAATCTTCAGTTTGAATAACCAGATTTTAGAGGCGTTGATGAAACGCCTCTTTTTATTTTAAGAATATCATCTTTCTGATTTAGGTAAAATTTTCAGTGTCTAGATTATAATAAAAAACGATGTATTAGTTAAGTTTTTGGGCGTCGAACTTTACTTCGTACTAACCTTTCGGCTTAGTCTCATCTTCAACCGGTTTAATAAAAATTCCGAGTACATTATAAATTTATAAAGCAGCATGCATGTTTGATAGTAGTTGTAACACATTTCGATTCTATAGCAGTGTAAAGCATAAAATATAATACGTGAGACTTATTAGAATCTTTTCTTGTATTGAATAATAGGAATTTTTAAGTTTGACATACCAAACGGTCGGTTTATGAGCGATTCAAAAGAACATATACTTGAAACAGCATTTAGTCTCTTCTTACAAAAGAGTTTCAAAGAAGTGACGATGAATGAAATTGTAAATGCGACGGGACTTTCCAAAGGTGCTTTTTATCATTACTTCCCTAGTAAGGAAAAGTTGTTCTTTGAAATTGTCGATACCTTCTATTTCAAGAATATGATGATTGACTACGGCATACTAAATAAGAATTCACTTTTTGAATTCTATCATGATTACATCGATCAACAAAAGAAAGTTCTGGGTGAATTAAAAGAAATTCTTAAGAACTGGGATGAAGGTGTAAACATCAATTATTTTACAATACTTTTTGATTCAATGAATCTCTTTCCGGGCTTTAAAGATAAAATGATGGAAGTTCTAAACGATGAACTAAAGACGTGGACGAAAGTCATTGAATCATCAAGAAACAAAAAAGAGTTTTCCTCGCCAATGACTGACGAACAAATTGCCCGTATGTTTATTTATTCAAATAACGGTATCAGTTTACGTCTTCTCTTAGAGGGCAAGGTGGGGAATTTATTTCCGGAAATACTTACACTCTGGGATAATTTTTATAAAGAACTTAAGGACTGAATTCTAATTTTTAGATTAGTTTATTCTACATGGAATGTTATGTCTTTGTAACAAATAAAGAGACTCATACATCTATTGTAAAGTTTTATCATTAACTGTTTAGAGATTTTTATAAGAACAACAGAGGTGATCTTTATGATTAGAAGTAAGAATGCGTCGATTATCTTTTTGTTATTAGCATTTTTGTGGAATTCTGCCGAAGGACAAAGTGGGAAGAAGATTATTTATTTATCTTGGAAAAATGTTGTTGATATTTCACTGAAAGATAATCTTGGTCTCAAATTAAAATCTCTCGATTATGATGCACAAGATCTTGAAACATGGAAATCGCTAACCTATTTTTTACCAACCTTATCATACCAGGGAATTATCCAGAAGAATGTTGAGCTGCCTGTATTCATATTTATGGGTCAACGATTTGTTGTGGGAACGCAATACAATTTCCAGCATTCGTTAAGTCTTTCGCTCCCGCTGTTCACAGGCGGAAGCCGGTGGTTTAACCACGATATTCAAAGCAACATAAAAAAATCTTTGAGTGAAGAATTAAAGGGAAAAGAAGAAGAAACCGTTTTAAATTCGATGCAGGCATACTATGCCATTATTCTCTCGAATGAAATATCTAAAGCGGCTGAAGACGCGGTTAACGTAGCTAAAGAAAATCTGGATCAAGTTGAAAAATTTTACAATGCCGGAACTGCTAGAGAATTGGACTTCCAAAGAGCTAAAGCTCAATATTCGTCAACACTTCCAATGCTGGAATCGGCGCTTTCTAATAAAAAATTATCTGCGCAGAGACTTAAGGCTTTATTGAACATCCCATTAACTGATTCACTGGTAGTCACTGATTTACTTGATAAAACTGAATTTCTTAATGAGTATTCAAAAATTTCTCTTGAGGAATTCAAAAAACTTTCGACAGAAAATCGAAATGACATCAAAGCATTAAAGTATCAGCAGGAAGCAACCAAATCGGGTGAGAAAATTGCCCTTGGTCAATTTGCACCTTCTGTGGCTATTGCCGCAAGTGTTGATCATGCCGCTCAAATGGATAATGCAAAAGTCAGATGGAACGACTACATAAGATCCAAATCTATTACGCTTTCTTTTTCATGGCCGCTATTCGAAGGGGGAAGGCGAGTGCTAGATTTTCAAATTGCGAAAATAAAAAGCGAACAAATGGATCTATATGTAAAACAAATGCAGATCGGTGCTGAATTGGATATTGAACAAAGCTACTACAGTTATACAGAAGCGGGAAAAAATCTGCAAAGCCTAAAAGACGCACTGGACCAATTTGAAGAAAGTCTGCGTATCTCAAATGTGCTTTATACTCAAGGAATGAGTAATCAACTAGATGTTTTGAATGCAGAACTTCTTTATACAAAAAGTAGAAACGATTATTTACAGGGAATCTATAATTACAATGTTAGTCAATTGACTTTACTAAAGTCGGTTGGGCTATTAGATAAAATCTGGCAATAATTTTTTCAAAATTGACCGCTCTGCGGGAGGATAAAATGAAGAACAAAATATTTTTAATAATTTCTTTGATTGTATTAGTCTTGATCGGGTGTTCGGAACAAAAAGAAGAGAATGTTGAAAAAACTGTACCGGTAAAAATTTATAAAGTTAAATCGGAATCGATTTCAAAGTACATAAGGTCGACCGGTTCAGTGAAGAGCGATGAAGATGTAATTGTTTACAGCAAAGTTGCCGAACATGTTAAGAAAATTAATGTAACACCGGGACAGGCTGTTAAGCAAAATCAAATTCTTGTTGAACAAAAAAATGAAATCCTTAGGCAAGGATTGGATATTGCAAGCGCAGCATTAAAAACTGCGGAAGCACAGGCAAAATTGTCTGCATTAGATTTTGAACGAATGAATCAACTTCATTCTCAAAAAGCAATTAGCCCACAGCAGTACGACCAGGCAAAAACCGCCAAGGAAGCTACCGATCATTCATTAGAGCAAGCAAAATCTATGTATGAACAGGCTAAAGAGTTGTACGAAAATAGTTTTGTAAAAGCTCCTTTTAACGGCGTAGTTGCAGCGTTATATGTCGAAAACAATCAGAGTATTAATATTGGTCAACCGGTTGTTCAGGTAATTTCACCTTCAAAGATGAAGTCGAAAATTTACTTGACTGGTGAGGATGTTCATAATGTTAAAGCCGGTCAAAGAGTTAGTGTTAAATTTCCTACAATTCCAGGTGTGGAATTTGACGGCAGAGTAGATAAAATAAATACTTCAATCGATCAGACGTCAAAATCAATGGAAGTTGAAATTGAGATTCTCTCAAAAGACAGTAGAATAAAATCCGGTATGTTCGGTGAATTTTTAATTGAGACGAAAAATATTGCTAATAGTTTAGTTGTCCCTGAAGTTTCTTTAATCCCCCAGACTGAAATCAAAATTGATAGAGAAACAGGTTTGCAAAACACATTTAAAAAATACTATTTGTTTATAATTGAGAAAAACAAAGCAAAGATGAAAGAAGTAAAAACGGGAATTGCAAATAACGGACAAATAGAGATAATGAACGGACTTAATATTGGCGACTCGGTAATAATTGTTGGGCAGAATATTGTCAAGGAAGGTCAGACTGTTAATGTAATTGAATAAGGGAATGAAAATATGCTACTAACAAAATTTTCTATTAAAAGGCAGATTACACTCGTAATGATTTATGCAGTTGTAATTTTATTTAGTTTCTTCTCCTTTTCGCAATTAAAAATTGATTTCTTCCCGGATATAACTTTTCCGTTTGCTGGTGTAATTACAAGTTACACGGGTGTAGGACCTGAAGACATTGAAAACTTGATAACCAAACCAGTCGAAGAAACTGTTTCATCTGTAAAAAATATTGCAAAAGTTAGTTCACAATCTTTCAAAGGTTCCTCTGTTGTAATGCTTGAGTTCAAATATGGAACCGATATGGACATTGCAGAAAACGATATCAGAAAAAATTTAGATTATATACGAGATTTTTTACCAACCGATGCAACCGAACCGGTTGTCTTTGTCTTCGATCCATCGATGATGCCGATAGGTTATTTCAGCATAAGTT
Source organism: Ignavibacteriales bacterium (assembly GCA_026390795.1). NCBI lineage: Bacteria > Pseudomonadati > Ignavibacteriota > Ignavibacteria > Ignavibacteriales > Ignavibacteriales bacterium. The sequence goes on along the minus strand of JAPLFG010000003.1, from coordinate 654,622 downwards.
CTCCGTATCTCGGGCCTGCAGAAATAAGAAGATTAGCCGAAGAAAAAATTGAACCATTGCTTGAAAGAGTTGACGGTGTGGCTTCAGTTCAAACTATGGGCGGTCAGCAAAGACAAATAAATGTTAGTATTAATCCCGTTTTACTAGCATCGTACGATTTATCTCCCAATGATGTTTTGTTAACAATTCAACAGGGGAGCGGTTTGCAGCCCGCCGGGACAATTCAAACTAAAGGCAAGAACTATAACTTGCGTGTGCTCAGTGAATATTTATCGTTAGATCAGATTAAGAAATCAATCATAACATATAAAAACGGTGTGCCGGTTTACATCAGTGATGTTGCAAATGTAGAAGATGGATACAAAGAAAATACAAATGAGGTCAGGGCAGATTACGGCGAAGGTGTTATGTTGTTCGTGATGAAACAATCAGATGCCAATACTGTTCTGACCAGCAGAAATATTAAAAAAGCTCTTCCCGATATTATTGCAGGTTTACCACAGGGTACAAAGTTGAGCCAAATGTGGGACCAGTCGGAATTCATTATGCAGTCCGTAAACAACTTGAAGAATTCCGCAATAATTGCATTCGTCTTATCGTTTGTTGTAATCTATTTCTTTTTAAGAAATATACGCGGAAGCATAATAATGGGAATCTCAATTCCTCTTTCTGTAATAGCAACTTTTGCAGTAATGTATGCGGCGAATATTACTTTGAATATAATCTCCATGGCCGGTCTTGCGCTTGCGATCGGTATGTTGGTTGATAACTCTATAGTTGTGCTCGAAAATATTTACCGTCATCAAGAGATGGAAAAAAATCTAATAGAATCTGCCGATGTCGGAACAACAGAAGTAGGAATGGCAATTACCGCATCAACATTAACGACCATATCCGTATTCGTACCGGTTTTATTCGTACCAAACATCACCGGACAGTTATTTAAAGATATGGTACTTACAATTTCGTACAGTTTGATTGTATCGTTAATTGTTGCGGTTACAATCGTGCCGATGATGGCAACAAGAATTCTAAAGCTCGAAACAAAAAAGAAAGAGAACCGCTTTACAAGGATTAAAGATAAAATGGGTGACTGGCTAATTAGATTTACGAATTGGTATAGCCGAATTTTGCACTGGTCAATCTATCATAGAAAAACAATTTTAATTTCTGTTACCGTTCTATTCATTCTATCATGCGGATTAGCGGCGTTGCTTGGCGGTGAGTTTCTGCCTAAATCCGATCAAGGAATAATAGATGTTATGATGGAATCACCTTCGGGTACTCCTATTGAACAAACAAGAATTTATGCGTATAAAATTGAAGATATTGTGAAGGAAGTAGTTAATAAAGAGGAAGTTGAATCTCTGTCAATATTTTATGGTGAAAGAGAAGGTATTGCGGCATTTGGTACAACCGCAAGCACTATCGAGCTTTTTCTAAAATTGACTCCAAAGGAAAAAAGAAAAACATCGCAATTTGAAATACAGGATAGATTGAGAAAAAAATTTGATCAGATGCCGGGCGTTACATATACATTTATGGAGAATGCAGCATTCACAACCGAAAAAGACATTGAAGTAAAAGTTCTTGGATTTGATGTAGCCGGCGCAAAAGTAATTGCGAATGAATTGAAATCCAAAATGGAAAAAGTGAAAGGGTTGGTTGACATTTCTTTGAACACAAAAGAAGAAACTCCGGAGTTGCAAGTTCATCTCAACAAGGATTTATTAAACCATTATAATTTATCCACACTTCAGGTCGCGGGGAATATTTCAACGGCTATTCAAGGAAAAGTCGCTTCTCAATTCCGTGAAAAGAGTGATGAGTATAACATATATGTTCAGTTTGCTAAAGAGTACAGAAACAAAAAAGAATCTCTGGAACAGATAGAGCTTGCAATACCAACGGGCGGCAGAATAAAATTAAAAGACGTAGCCGCCATTGTCGAGGAACAATCGAGTCCGACAATTTATAGAGAAAATCAAAATAGGTTTGTGTCAGTCGGATGCGGATTATCAGGCATCGATCTTTCCGCCGCTGTAATTGAAATAAAAAAAATTATAGCCGATACGCCGGTTCCCTCTGATTATCAGATCATACTCGGCGGAACCGCGGAAGATCAACAGGAAGCATTCTTTTATTTAGGATTAGCATTCATTGCCGCAGTATTATTGGTTTACATGATAATGGCTTCACAGTTCGAATCTTTTGTAGATCCGTTGATAATAATGTTCACGGTTCCTCTTTCAATAATCGGTGTATTCATCTTTCTTGCAATAACCGGAACCAAGTTGGGAGTAATGGCTCTTGTCGGAATAGTTATGCTTGTGGGAATTGCAGTAAATAATGGAATTGTTCTGGTTGATTATATTAATCAACAAAGACATAAAGGAATGGAATTATACGAAGCTGTTGAATTCAGCGGTAAGGCAAGAATGAGACCGGTATTAATGACGGCATTAACTACAATTCTCGGTATGGTTCCGCTTGCAATTGAAATGGGATCGGGTTCTGAAACTTGGTCTCCGCTTGCAAGAGCTGTAATCGGTGGATTAACTGCGACAACTGTACTTACGCTAGTAGTAATTCCAGTTCTATATATCGATTTTGAACATGCGGGCCAAAGAGTAAAAAATTATTTTAAGAATAGAAGAAATAAAAGACAGAGTTTGTTAGAAGCTTAGTGATCCTGTCTACCGACAGGCAGGTTAGAGTCTTAGTGGCAGATGAATCAAAGATATTTTGCTACTAAGACTTTCACTTTAAATATCATCAATACTTTTTGGTCAAAATTATTTAAGTAAAATCATTTTTTTCGTTTCAGTGAAACTATCAGTTTGCAAAGTATAAAAGTAAGTTCCGCTTGATAAATTGAATTTCTTTGCATCGAATTTTTCTTCATACAAGCCCTTAGGTTTTATCTCGTCAACTATTTTAGTTATTAGGCTTCCAAGTTCGTCATACACTGTTAATGAAATATGTCCGCCGGTTGCCAGATTATAACGAATGAGAGTTTCGGAATTAAACGGATTAGGATAATTTTGATTGAGTGAATAGATGCCCGGCAGTAGATCATCATTTTCTAAAGAAACAATTCCGGAAATGTTTTTTAAAATCCAATTATCCGGATCAATCTGAATTGAAGTTGGTTTGTCGTCGACAGTTAGATCGAATGTTTGTATTTGTGAATTATTGATTAACGTTTGTCTGCTTGTTCCGTGCGTGGTTGTAATTAATATCTGAATTGGCATTGTAAAAAATTTTGGATTCGAATTTGCTGTTTGAGTTAGCTTAAGAGTAATCTTATATGTACCGTTCACATCGGAATTATAACTCCATTCTGCAAAATAATTCGGGTAATTCTCACCGTAAATCCACTCCTTGAAAAAATAATCTAAACTTTGACCATAAACTCTTTCAGCAACCCGTTGAAAATCTTCTGTTGTCGCAACGTTGTATGCAAGTCCGGGTTCATTTGCATACTCACGCATGATTTGGAAAAATTTATCATCACCTACAATTCCGCGCAGCATGTGAAGAACAGAACCGCCTTTGTTGTAAGATCTGGCAGAATTAAAAATTTGTCTTTCATCGTTAATGTTCTGAACATATATTGTTCCTTGCGCAGTTTTAGCAGAAGCGAACATGTTGTTTACAACAGAATTAAAAGTCGGTTGATCATATTCATACAGCCAGTAAAGCTTTTCGCAATAAGTAGCGAATCCTTCATTCAGCCAAATGTTCTGCCAATCTTTGCATGTTACTTTATCGCCGAACCATTGATGAGCCAATTCGTGAGCGATGTAAGTCTCGTAACTCATAGCACCGCTACCCATTGAAGTAATTGTCTGGTGTTCCATTCCGCCGCCCCAGCCAAATTCCGCATGACCGTATTTCTCTTTTAAATACGGATAAGGTCCAAATTTTTGAGAAAAGATTTTTAGCATATCAATAGTTTTTGCAACGGCATTTCTTCTTGTATTATCTATTCTTTCAGGATAGCAATAATGCACCACCGGAAGAAATTTTCCAGGTTCGTATTCAAACTGATCATTAATTGTTTGATAGTTTGTCATCGCAATCGAAATCAAATAATTTGCGATGGGATAATGATTTTTCCATTTATAAGTTCTTGTTCCATCGGAATTATCAACAGTTCCTTCCAATGATCCGTTTGAAACAGAGACAAAAAATTTATCGGCTGTTATCCAAACGTCTGATGAATCAACTTTATCGGCGGGTGTATCTTTACTTGGCCACCAATCTCTTGCGCCATAAGGCTCACTCAATGAAGATACTACCGTTTTATAAAAGGATGATGTGCTATCGCGAAAAGAAAATGAAGCTTGACTTATAAACCCGGAACCGCTTGTTGGTCTACCTCCATAGGTGATGTCCACAGAGAATTCTTCACCCAGTGCGTAAGTTTTATCAAGATTTATTACAAGATGGTTGCTGCCGGATGGTTGAGAAAAATTCAAATTTATTCCGTCTAATTTAACAGATGAAACATGTAACGCATTTACCAAATCCAGATAGAATGAGTTGATGGAAGAATTAGCCGGACGGGCTTTAACAGTTATAATTCCATTTAAAAAATTTGGATTGGTTGTTACTGTCAAATTCAATTTGTAATAGGTAACATTTATGTTGCTGTCACCGGGATATAAAACGTGAGATGTTTTATTCAACCGGGCAAACGCTTTTATCTTTCCCTTAGAACAAAAATCGGCAGCATCTTGGGGAAATACAGAAGCGAAAGAAATTAAAAAAAGAATAAACCCAAGAAAATATCTTTGCATATCAGTCCATTAGTTTTTACGGTAAAAGATATTCAACAATCTGGTGAAGAGAAAGGGATTTATTCTGATACAAGTTTGGGAGAAATTAGAAAATAGAATATTCATCATTTTTCTCATTTTTGTCCTTATAATTGTAATTAGAGATACGGAAGGTATAACGTATTAATGTATACTTTTTGAAAAATCATTGACACCCGGTAATATTAATATTGAGGATTTTTTCTATGAAGCGGCATACTAAAATTTTTATTGGTTTGGTTTTTGGTGCAGTGGCTGGCGTAGCATGTAACATACTGTTTCCCGAAGCACCTGCTTTAATATTTGTGCAAAGATACCTTAGTGATCCGCTTGGGAAAATATTCTTAAACCTCCTTATCATGATGGTTATCCCTTTAGTCTTTGCTAGTCTTTCATTAGGAGTAGCACAGATAGGAGACCTAAAAAAACTCGGACGAATTGGATTTAGAACAATTAGTTATTTTCTACTTGTTACAACTCTTGCTGCAACTATTGGTTTAGTCTTGGTCAATATTATTCGTCCCGGAGACTATCTGCCCGAGGAAACTAAAACTCAATTGTTAGCCTCTTATAAAGGACAGGCGGCGGAAATTAAAGAAGCTACAGAGAAAACTGAATTTGGAATTCAGACATTTGTAAATATTGTCCCGCGTAATCCGTTTACCGCTGTCGCAAAACCGAATCCAGATATGTTGGCTCTGATTTTTATCTCTTTGATAGTTGGAATTGCTCTCACAATAATTAGCAAAGAACGTGCAGCGCCATTGATTAAATTATTGGAAGGAATTAATGATGTTACGGTAGTTGTAATAAATATAGCAATGAAACTTGCGCCATTCGGAGTAACAGCATTAATCTTCAGCGTTACTTCACGTTTTGGTTTTGATTTGCTGGTTGCGCTCAGCATGTATATTGTTACAGTATTACTGGGATTAGCGCTGCATCAATTCGGTGTTTTTCCAATACTTTTAAAAATATTTGCCAGATATAGCCCGCTGAAATTTTTCCGTAAAATAGAAACGGTTATGCTTACCGCATTCTCAACCAGTTCTAGCAACGCAACATTACCAACCACAATCTCGGTAGCCCAAGATAATCTTGGTATCCCTTCTCAGATCACCGGATTCGTTTTACCGCTCGGCGCAACAATGAATATGAATGGTACAGCTCTCTTCGAGGGAGTAACGGTTCTTTTTCTTGCACAGGTTTTTGGCGTGCATTTATCCCTGGGAGTTCAAATTATTGTTGTTCTAATGAGTGTGTTAACTGCAGTCGGTTCTGCCGGTGTTCCTTCCGGTTCGATACCACTTCTTGTAATTGTGCTTGCGATGGTGAATGTTCCGGTAGAAGGAATTGCGATTATTCTTGGTGCTGACCGTCTATTAGATATGTGCAGAACAGTATTAAATGTTACCGGAGATATAACATGCGCGGCATATATTGCCCGGTCGGAAGGATTTGAATTAAAACAATAGATGCTTTCTTACATAAAGGAAAGTGAAAAAGAGAAGTGGAAACAGAATTATTTTTCAATCTTTTCGCAGAGTTCTGTTAAAACTCCTCTTGTTGATTTTGGATGAAGGAAAGCGATATTCATATTGTCGCCGCCTTTTTTAGGTTCGGTATCAATCAATTGAATCCCTTTGGCAGCAACTTCATTAAGAGAGTCTTGCAGATTATTTACTGCAAAAGCAATATGATGTATCCCTTCTCCTTTGGCTTCTATAAATCTTCCAATCGGTCCAAGTGGATCTGTTGATTCTAGCAGTTCGATCTTAGTTTGTCCCACCATAAAAAAAGCTGTTTTAGTTTTCTGGGATCTTACTTCTTCCACTAAATAACATTTTAAACCTAGAACTTCCTCGTAATACTTTATAGCTTCTTCCATATTCTTTACCGCAATACCAATGTGTTCTATATGTGTAATTTCCATTTTGCCCTCGAAAGAATGAATAATGTTACTTCAAGAATTAGATTATCACCCGTTCTTTATATTCGCCAAAAACTTGGCGCATCGTATTACAAATTTCTCCAATGCTTGCATAAGATTTTACAGCATCAATAATGAACGGAATAAGATTTGTATCGGAACTAGCTGCTTCTTTAAGTGCAACAAGTTTTTGCTCGACTTCTGTTTTATTTCTTTTAGCACGTACATTATTCAGAAATTCAATTTGATTCTTTTGAATCTGTTCATTCAGCCTGAGCAGTTCACCGGGATTGTCATTCTCATCAACAAATTTATTTACACCAACAACAATTCTTTCATTTCGTTCCAATTCTTTATGAAATTGATATGCGGCTTTTTGTATTTCGGTTTGAACATATCCTTCCTCAATCGCGGTTATCATTCCGCCAATTGCATCAATCTTCCGGATATATTCTTCCGCATCTTTTTCAATCTGATCTGTTAGAGATTCAACGTAATAAGAACCAGCCAGCGGATCAATAGTATTGGCAACTCCGCTCTCGTGGGCAATAATTTGCTGAGTACGAAGTGCGATCTTCACCGAATCTTGAGTTGGGAGGGCGAGCGCTTCATCTCGGGAATTTGTGTGTAAACTTTGAGTTCCGCCAAGAACCGCAGCCAATGCTTGAATTGTAACTCTAACGATGTTGTTATCAGTTTGCTGTGCGGTTAAGGTTGAACCTGCTGTTTGCGTGTGGAAGCGAAGCATCTGAGATTTATCTTTCTTGGCTCCGAATCTTTCTTTCATAATCTTAGCCCACAAACGTCTGGCTGCTCTATACTTTGCTACTTCTTCTAAAAGATCGTTGTGTGCGTTGAAGAAAAATGATAATTGTCCGGCAAATTCATCAACATCCAGCCCGGCTTTAATCGCGGCTTCTACATATGCAATTCCATCAGCAAGTGTAAAGGCAATTTCCTGAGATGCGGTAGAACCGGCTTCGCGAATGTGATAACCTGAAATAGAAATAGTATTCCACTTCGGAACTTCATTTCCGCAAAACTCAAATATATTTGTTATGAGCCGCATTGAAGGTTTGGGCGGAAAAATATAAGTACCGCGAGCAAAATATTCTTTTAGAATATCGTTTTGAATTGTTCCGCTTATTTTATCTCTGCTGACCCCTTGTTTTTCTGCAACTGCGATATACATCGCAAGTAAAACAGAAGCCGGAGCGTTGATAGTCATTGATGTTGAAACTTTATCAAGCGGAATCTGATCGAACAATATTTCCATATCGGCAAGTGTGTCGATTGCTACTCCAACTTTCCCGACTTCACCAAGCGCCATCGGATCGTCGCTGTCGTAGCCAATTTGAGTCGGAAGATCGAACGCGACCGACAAACCGCTCTGTCCTTGGGCTAATAAATAACGGTATCTTTCATTCGATTCCTTTGCCGATCCGAATCCGGCGTATTGCCTCATTGTCCAAAATTTTCCTCGAAACATTGTTGGCTGGATACCGCGGGTAAATGGGAATTGACCGGGAAATCCTAACTTTCCATTATAATCTTCCTCATTACTATCAAGAGGAGTGTAAAGCGATTTTACGGGGACAAATGACTGAGAAGTAAATTCTTTATTACGTTCGGGAAATTTAGAAAGCGTTTTCTGATAAATATTATTATCCCAATTATTGTAAGCTTCCTGAACTTTCTTTTTGAGTGTATCTAAATTCATATTTGTTCTTTTTCCAATAAATAAAGACTTATTATAATAATCAGACCTGTGTAATTCTAGAAATAATTCATCACTAATGTAAGAAAATGAATTAAAGAAAAATATTTTTTTGAATCGGTGGCTGAATATAAATACCCTATTATTTTAAATGATAGAAGTATTTGTCTTAAAAAAGGACATTTGAAGACTAAAATTTATTTTTAAATCAGACTTGACAAAGGAATGCGCAAAATCTATTTTTACCCCGCAAATTTATTCCGCGGTAGCTCAATGGTAGAGCATGCGGCTGTTAACCGCAGGGTTGCAAGTTCGAGCCTTGCCCGCGGAGCGAGGGAATTACGATATAAATTGAAAATCCCTTTTTATAGAGCAATTTTGTTTTTGATGATTTAATAATTACCAAAAGTCTTCAGATGCTCTGTTTAATTAATTTATTTTTTCAATTTTTGTAGGAGCATCTTTAAGATGTCAGACAAAGTTACAGGAACCGTAAAGTGGTTCAACAGTTCTAAAGGTTTTGGGTTCATTTCTCGCGAAGGCGGAGATGATGTTTTTGTTCACTTTCAAGCTATTGTTAGTGACGGATACCGTTCACTTCAAGAAGGTCAGAAAGTTGAATTCACAGTTACCCAAGGTCAAAAAGGACCGCAGGCTCAAGAAGTAAAAGTTATCGGCTAATTCCCCGGTAGAAATTTTCTTCTAACATCAAACCCCGACTTAGTTCGGGGTTTGTTGTTTTAAATACGCCTAGTAATTTCTATAAATTTATTTTACTTGAAAATGAAGCATTATTTTGATAAAGTTAATCAACGGTAATTAATTGAGAGAACAAAATGGAATGGAATATTGTTGGAATTAATTTTCTTTACGCTGTGCTTGGTGTTATTCTTATGTTTTTATCTTACAAAATTTTTGATAAGCTCTCGCCTAAAATTAATTTTGAAGACGAATTAAAAAAGGGAAATATTGCTGTTTCAATTTTCATCGGCGCACTGTTCATAGCTATAGCATTGATAATTGCGGGTTCGCTTAATTGAAACGATCTATTCTATTTATATTATTCTTTTCGTTTTTTATTCACGCATATGCCCAAAAATCTTTTTCGAAATACGATGATACATTCCGGAAGTACAGTAAAAGATTCTTTGGACCGGCATTCGATTGGAAAATATTTAAAGCTCAAGGAATTGCAGAAAGCGGTCTCTCTCCAGATGCTATTAGCCAGGTGGGAGCCAAAGGTATAATGCAACTGATGCCCTCTACGTTTGCTGAAGTACAAAGCCGTAACCCGGAGCTGACCGATGTAAACGATCCCGAATGGAATATTGCAGCGGGAATTTATTATGACCGCACAATTTGGAATTGCTGGAAAGAAATTGGAATCGATCCCGAAAAACAGAGATTTACTTTGGGCAGTTATAACGCCGGACGCGGAACTATCATTAAAGCGCGGTCGAAAGCAAAAGATAAAAACTTAGACCATAATTCTTGGAGCAGTATTCGCCAGATTGCACCGGAAGTTCCGCGGTGGAAACATAAGGAAACTATTAATTATGTAAGTAAAATAGACAGCTTTTATTCGCAGCTATTACGTTTACCTGAGAAAAAAAAGCCGTTCATTAGATAAATAATTTTAAAACCACTCTTCATTTACTTTTTCTGAAGAACTAAACTTTTACTTGGATGATTTTATTAATACAACTCCGTGCGAAGGAATTATAGTCCCAAATTTTTCGTCGAACTCACCAAGATTTTTTTGCCGCCACAGATCTCGGATTTTTGTTTTTGTATCCAAACCAATCTCTGAAAAATTAAGTACAAATTTTTGCGAGACATCGCCTGTGTTAAAAATTCCGATTGATTTGCTTCCATCTTCTAAATCTTTTACCCACACCTGTATATTATCTTTTTTAATTTTTGGTGTTGCCTGTTTCCCAAGAGGATCTTGATCTATGGCGAGGACTTCATCATTAGTTAGTAGATTGAGAGTAAAATTATCCAAGCGTGTTAAATCGCATCCAATAAGAAGCGGAGCTGAGAGTAAACTCCACAAACTAATGTGAGTGTATTGTTCATCCGGTGTTAGTTTCGAAGGATGAAGACTTGGTCCCCAGCCTACCCAACCAACCACGAGCATATCCGGATCATTCCAATTTCCCGGTTTAGCATATTTCGCATTTTCAATTTGGCTGAATCCGATTTCACTCATACTCTGCCATGTATCTGTTATGTCTCCGGTTGTTCGCCATAAATTACCGTCAACTCTTCCGCCCCATTCCCAAACTTTGCTCATTCCATACTGGCATAAACTATAGACAATATCGCGGTCAACTTTATTAAGTGCATCTTGCATTACTTGATATGGTTTTATTCTCTCGGCACGTGAAGTATCTTTTGCAATTTTATCATATGAACACCAATCATATTTCAAGTAATCAATTCCCCATGAAGCATAAGATTGCGCGTCCTGAAGTTCATGCAGATATGTTGCCGTATAGCCGCCGCATGTAAGCGGTCCGGGTGAACTATATATTCCAAATTTTAATCCGAGTGCGTGAATACTGTCTCCAAGAGCTTTCATATTTGGAAATTTTGAATTGCATAAAATATTTCCTTTCTCATCACGCTTTGCATCCGGCGAATTGCCAACAATTTCCCATCCGTCATCGATATTAATAAACGTCCAACCATGATTCATTAATCCCTTTTCTTTATAAACTTTTGCGCTAGCTAAAACTTTTTCCTGATCAACCGTTAATCCCCAAACATTCCAGCTGTTCCATCCCATTGGAGGCGTAAGTGCAATAGTTGCGCCGATGGAAATCTTTAACTCTCTCTTTGCAAATCCAAATTTATTTTTTGCAATTAAAGTGGCTTTTGTTTCACCTTTCTCAGAAACAATCCCAGTAATGATTCCAGTTTTCTTATCTATTGCTAAACCTTTCGGAAGATTTATCGCATCAAAGGTCATGGGTCTTGAGCCTGTAGCAGCGATTGTATATAAGAACGGTTTATTTGGACGCTCTCCGTAAACTTTTGCGCCGTTAATTTTTGGCTTCTCTGACGGCTCCGGAGTCAAGATATATGGCGTCTCTTCGCGATAAGTTATTTGCTCTTTGTTGTGAGCAAATTCAAAAATATAATTTACATAGCTTGATTGATCCTGATTAACCAAACTGAAATCGAATTTTTGCAATGTATTTGGTAAAAGATTAAGCGCGGCATATTTTTCATAAATAACTTTTTTGTTCAGTTTATTTTCTGCTTTGATAATAAATTTACCGCTGAGTGTAAGTTTATCGGATGTATTCTTTATAGTAAATGATTTTGAGACGGTTTTATTTTTGAAAATAAACGGAACCTGTCCGTAGTCTAATGAAAGATATTCGCTGATGTGAACCATGCTTATAGCTGAATTGCCGGTGTAGATTCCGCCTTGCCCGCCTTGATCATAAACTCGTACTGCTATTGTGTTTTCTTTATCCCATAAAATTCTCGGATCATTTACAGATAAAGTGTAGCGTCGATTGTAATCCCATAATATTGTTGGTGAATTCAAGAATGATGTATCGGTTGGAGTATCTTCGCCTACATTCTTTCCATTAATTCCAAAAATCTTTCCGTTGATAAACGACTGATCGAAGTTGTTAATCTTTCCCAGAAAAATTTTTAAACTGTCTTTCAAGTATGATTTTTCTTTTAACGAAGATGGAATAAAAACTTTTACTCTGTACCAAGCAAAACCGTCAAGTGGATCGTATCCCTGTTCCTCCCAGATTTTATCAACACGAATCTCTTTCCATTGTGAATCATCGAAAGCAGGTTTGGCGTACTCGAGATTATCCCCAACTTTAAATTTCCATCCGTCTTTTAATAAAATTGATTGCTCGGTCTGTGCTGTGGAGATTGTAACTGAAAAGAAAAGTATGATAAATACGAATTGCAGTTTTTTCATTTTATCACCAAAAGATTTGTTATTTCTTATATCAACTTAATCCGATTTATTAATTGGAACAAAATTATTTTAATGTAGACAATTGGAAAATAATATTAACGCTTTTCTTCAAATCAAAATCGGTGTATTTTGTACTTAATTTCTAATTATAACTTTCCAAAAAAATGAGGAGAGGTAATGAAAAATAAACTCTTTTTTATTTTTGCAATTCTTGCAATCAATTGTACGATCGAGTATGCACAGACAAATTTAATTAATCGCGATGTAAAAATATCGGAGATGATAAAGGAAGTCTCGGCTACAAATCTGGAAAGCTATGTAAGAAATATGGTGAGCTTTGGGACCCGTCATACTCTAAGTACGCGCGGAGATAAAGAGAAGGGAATCGGCGCTGCCTGCAATTGGGTTAAATCTGAATTCGAAAAGTTTGCCAAAGAATCCAATGGAAGGTTAACTGTTAAACTGGATTCTCTGATTCTTGAACCCGATGGGAGAAGGATTGTTAGAAAAATATTATTGACAAATGTGATGGCTACTCTTAAAGGAACTGATGTAAATGATAAAAGAATTTTTATTGTAAGCGGTCATCTTGATTCGCGCAACAGCGAAGCAAACGATTCAACTGCTATGGCTCCCGGTGCAAATGATGACGCTTCCGGAGTTTCCGCGGTTTTAGAATTAGCACGTGTAATGAGTAAACAGAGTTTCCCGTCAACAATTATTTTTGTTGCTGTTTCCGGAGAAGAACAAGGACTGAATGGTTCAGCATTTCTTGCTAAAAAAGCTAAAGATCAGAATTGGGAAGTTGTTGCAATGCTCAACAATGATATGATCAGCAACAGTCATTCCAGCGAAACAGATCTTAAAGACAATATGCAAGTGCGTGTTTTTAGTGAAGGAATTCCATTATTAGAAACTGATGAGATGAAGAAAATTCGTCAATCAACAAATGCGGAAAGCGACGGCAATTCCAGGCAACTTGCGCGTTATATTAAAGAAGTTGGTGAACGTTACGTTGACCAGCTTGAAGTAAAACTGATCTACCGCAACGACAGATTTCTACGGGGCGGCGATCATACTCCGTTTAATCGTGAAGGTTTTACCGCGGTACGATTTTGTGAGATGAATGAAAATTATGAGCATCAGCATCAAAATGTGCGGGAAGAGAATGGAATTAAATACGGCGACCTTCCGGAATTTGAAGATTTCGAATACGCCAAAAAAATTACATCGGTTAATCTTGCAGTTCTTGCAAATTTAGCATCCGCTCCTCAAGCTCCGCAAAATGTAGGAATAGTTGTAAGCGGTTTGACTAATTCAACAACACTGAGATGGAAAACGCCGCAAGGCAAAACTCCTCATGGATATTTTGTCATGATGCGCGAAACATATCTGCCGGTTTGGGAGAAAAAATTCTTTACCGATAAAACTGAAATCACCTTACCTTACTCAAAAGATAATTATTTCTTCGCGGTTCAGTCGGTCGATGAAGAAGGACACGAAAGTCTTCCTGTTTGGCCTCTGCCGGTTAGGTAAAAAAATATAATGGAGAATAAAATGAAAGTAATCAGCAATAGAATAATAGTAAAAATAATTTTTTTCTTAACTCTTTTTACTCTTCTTACTTCAGCGCAGGAAAAGAAAAAACTTACAATTGAGTGGAGATATAGTCCGGAAGCTGCGATGATGACCCGCCTGCCGAATGTTCAGTGGCTGAATAACGGTTTGGCAATGATGTTCGATTTTAAAAAACCAGCCGAAGAAAGAACCATCGAATTATTTGATCCTGCTACTTCGGTTTCTAAACCGGCTTTGGATATGAAAAAAGCAATCACGAGTTTAAAAATATTTCTTGGTGAAAAAACTCCCCCTATGCTTCAAATGCCTAACATATTAGATAAAAACGGGGAGAAAGGGTTTTACATATTCGGCGGTGATGTTTTCCTTCTTAATATGAAAGATGCAACATTCGAACGGGTCACAAATACAAAAGAGGATGAAGAGAATGTTAATTTTTCTCCCGACGGAGAAAAGCTTGCTTACGTCCGTACAAATAATATTTATTTCTATGACATCAAGAATAAAAATGAAAAAGCTGTTACCAGCGACGGTTCAGAAACTATCTTGAACGGAACACTTTCATGGGTTTATTGGGAGGAAGTTTTCGGTCGTGCCGATGTTGCTTATTGGTGGTCCAACGATTCCAAAGCAATTGCATACTTACAAACCGATGAGTCGCCTGTAAGTTTGATGTATTACTCGGATTTTAAACCCGCAGTACCAAATGTTATTAAACAGCGTTATCCTAAAACCGGCGGTACAAATCCGATTGTTAAAGTTGGTGTTTCGGAAATTGAAACTTCAAAAACTACCTGGTTGGATTTTTCAAATAATCCGTACGAATATATTATACGTGTAAATTGGCTGCCTGACAGTAAACAAGTTGCAGTTCAAACAATGAACAGAATGCAGGATGAGCTTGATCTATATTTTGCAGACCGTTGGACTGGAAAGTTAAAACCGATTCTAAAAGAGACGGATCCATGCTGGGTTAATGTTTCCGATGATCTTCATTTCATCAAGAAGGGAAAAGAATTTTTCTGGGCATCGGAAAGAAGCGGTTACGCTCATTTGTACCGATACTCAAATGATGGTAAGTTGATCAATCAGGTTACAAAAGGAGAGTGGGCAGTAGCGGCAAGCGGAGGTGCTGCTTATTGGGTTAGAAAATCGATCAGTGCGGTTGATGAGAAAAATGAAATCTTATACTTCACCGCGCAGGAAAAAGCAGCAACGGAAAAACATCTTTATAGAATTAACTTCGATGGAACCGGAATGAAACGTCTTTCCCAGGAAGAAGGAACTCATGCCATTAATTTCAGTCCCGATGCAAAATACTATTTTGATTCTTACTCGAATATTAAAACTCCGCCGGTTCTTTCACTTTACAAAAATGATGGTAAATTTTTAAAACAGATCGGAACTTACGATGTTGATAAACTTGCGTCACTCGATTTGCAAAGACCAGTGCAATTTACAATCCCGGCTCACGATGGTTTTCCTTTACCCGCCGAGATTTTGAAACCGAAGGATTTTGATCCAAACAAAAAATATCCTCTCATTATTTACGTTTACGGAGGACCTTCTGCACCGCAAGTTTTGAATAAATGGCGCGGTTCACTTTTTTACGATCAAGTTTTAGTAGATAATGGTTTTCTTGTTGCATTCATTGACCCGCGTAACGCAACAGCAATAAGTAAAAAACTTGAAAATTTGTTAATGAAGAATTTGGGAGGCGAAGTAGAGCTCAAAGATCTTGTTGATGGTGTGAAATGGTTTAAAAATCAGTCATACATTGATTCATCGCGTATTGGAGTTTGGGGTTGGAGTGGCGGCGGAACATTTACACTTAACGCAATGACTCATTCAAAAGAAT